>NZ_MCIG01000001.1 GCF_001705035.1 Curtobacterium sp. UCD-KPL2560
GCGCGCGGACCGTGCGGGGTGTGCGTGCGGACCGGGCGCCGTCAGGCGTCCGTGCCCTGGAACGGGTTCGTCCAGCGCCACCACACGCCCGGGTCCTCGATGGGGCGCTCGAGCACGAGCGGCACCGTCACCGGGTCGTGGTCCGACACCGTGAACCGCACCGTGCCGACCCGTTCGCCCTTCGTCCCGAAGGTCACCTGCTCGAGCGTGGCCTTCGCGGTCACGGTCGTCCTGCCCCAGACGAGCACCTCGGCCGCGCGCGCGGACACCGCGTCGGCCTCGTCGCGCCACGGCGTCGAGAACGTGCCGAACGTCTGACCGGCGTGGGTGAGCGTGATGACCTGGAAGTTGTCGGCCACGGACCGCAGGAGGCGCTGCACGTCGCCGTCGAGGGCCGCGTGGTCCACCCCGCCGAGCATCGCGCCGACCACCGTGACCGTGCGGCCGCCGCGCTCGTACGTCGCGGCGAACAGCAGACAGGCGCCGGCCTCGTCGAGCGTGCCGGTCTTGATGCCCTCGACGCCGTCCATCCCGAGCAGCTTGTTCGAGTTCTCGATCGCGCCCGCACCGGGGATGGTCGCCCGCTTCGTCCCGACGACCTCCTTGACGACGGGGTTCGCGAGGGCGAGCTGCCCGAGGTCGACGAGGTCGGTCGCGGTCGAGGTGTTGCCCGCGTCCAGCCCGGTGGGTTCGCGGATCGTCGTGTGGTCGAGGCCGTGCGCGTCGAGCCACCGGTCGGCAGCCGACCGGTACGCGTCCATCGAGCCGAACGCCCAGAGCGCGAGGGCACCCGCGTAGTTGTTCGCCGACTTCATGAGCATGACCTGGAGCGTCTGGTACTCGGAGAGCTGCAGCCCCGCCGGCATCGGTGCGACCTCGCCGTCCTGGGCGAGGTACTGCGCGTAGAGGGCCTGCATCTGCGCGTCGAACGCGATCGTCGGACCGGCCTGCCCCTGCTGGAGCGGCTTCGCGTCGAGCACGACGAGCGCCGTGACGACCTTCGAGATGCTCGCGATCGACCGGGGCGTCCGGTCGCCGCTCGTCCGCAGGCTCTCGGGGAAGTCCGTCGCCTCGACCGCCGTCGCGCCGTACGCGGGGAACGACAGGTCGGGCACCGTCGAGGTCGGTGCCGCGTAGGTCGTCGTGTGGGCACTCGCCGGGGCGAACGGAACCACGGCCGCGGCGACGAGGTACCCCACGACGAGCAGGAGCACGGCGACGACCGAGATCGTCACCGGCCTCCGGACGGCGGAACGGGGGCGACGGACGACTGACGGCACGGGAGCCGAGCGTAGCGGGGTCAGCGGGCCGAGCGCTGGGCGTGCGCGACCGCCCAGAGGCCCACGGCGCTCGCCGCGGCCACGTTGAGCGAGTCGACGCCGTGGTGCATCGGGATCCGCACCGTCGTGTCGGCCGACCGGATCGCGGCGTCGGTGAGCCCCTGCCCCTCGGTGCCCATCACGAGGGCGACCCGCTCGGGCACGTCGGCGGCGAAGGCGTCGAGGTCGACCGACCGGTCCGTGAGGGCCATCGCGGCCAGGTGGAAGCCCTGCGCGCGCAGGTCCTCCCCCGCCGCCGGCCAGTCGCCGATGCGCGTCCACGGGACCTGCAGCACGGTGCCCATGCTCACCCGGACGCTCCTGCGGTAGAGCGGGTCGGCGCAGCGCGGACTGACGAGCACGGCGTCCGCGCCGAGGCCCGCCACGCTGCGGAACACGGCACCGACGTTCGTGTGGTCCACGATGTCCTCGAGCACGACCACGAGCCGGGCGTCCCGGACGACCTCGGCGACGCTCGGCAGCGCCGGACGGTGCATCGCGGCGAGGGCTCCGCGGTGCATGTTGAAGCCGGTCAGCTGTTCGAGCAGGGCGTCCGGCCCGACGAAGACCGGGCCGTCGTGGTCGGCCACGAGCGGCAGGACGCCGTCCAGCCACTTCTCCTGCACGAGGACGCTCCGCGGGACGTGCCCGGCCCGGACCGCACGTTCGATCACGGTGTTCGACTCGGCGATGTACAGGCCGCCCTCGGGCTCCGACACCCGCCGCAGGGCCACGTCGGTCAACCGCGCGAAGTCGTCGAGGCGGGGGTCGTCGAGGGAGTCGATGCGGACGGTCTGCACGGGGCTCGTTTCGTGGGAAGGGGGCGGGGCGGTCGGCTGTTGAGGGTACCGTGGACGACGTGCTGACCGACCCGATGCAGGCCGAGCTGGACCGCGTCGTCGACCTGCTCGACGGCAAGCGCTTCGCGGTGCTCTCGGGCGCGGGGCTCAGCACCGACTCGGGCATCCCGGACTACCGCGGCTCCGGTCGCGTCGTCCGCAAGCCCATGACGTTCCAGGAGTTCCGTGCCGACCCCGCGAAGCGGCAGCGGTACTGGGCGGGGTCGCACCTCGGCTGGCGCAGCTTCGCCGCCGCCCGTCCGAACGCCGGGCACCGGGCGCTCGCCGCCCTCGAGCAGGCCGGCCTCGTCACCGGGGTCGTCACGCAGAACGTCGACGGCCTCCACCTCCGTGCCGGCTCACGCCGCGTCGTCGAGATCCACGGGTCGATGGACCGCGCCGTCTGCCTGACCTGCGGGCAGGTGTTCTCGCGCGCCGACCTCGCCGCCGTGCTCGACCGGGACAACCCGTGGATCGACGACCCCGGGACCGTGCAGCTGCAGCCCGACGGCGACGTCGAGATCACCGACGTCGAGCGCTTCCGCGTGCCGGACTGCTCGGTGTGCGGCGGCGTCCTCAAGCCCGACGTGGTGTTCTTCGGCGAGTTCGTCCCGACCGAGAAGTTCCGCGAGGCGGTGTCGATCGTGGCCGAGGCCGACGCGCTGCTCGTGGTCGGCTCGTCGCTCACCGTGAACTCCGGCGTCCGGCTCGTCGACCACGCCACGCGCCGTCGGCACCCGGTCGTGATCGTCAACCGCGGCGACACCCGGAGCGACCGACGCGCCGCCGTGAAGGTCGACGCGGGCACGACCGAGACGCTCGAGGCGCTGGCCGCGCGGCTCCTGCCGTCTGCGATGATCGAGCGGTGACGACGCTCCTGTACCTGGTCCGGCACGGCGAGACCGACTGGAACGCGCAACGCCGCATCCAGGGCTCGACGGACATCCCCCTCAACGCGACCGGTCGATCGCAGGCGGCCGCCACGGCACTGCTGCTCGGCCGTCGCCGGTTCGACGCCGTCGTCGCGTCGCCGCTGTCCCGTGCCGCCGAGACCGGTGCGATCATCGCCGCCCACCTCGGCCTGCCCGCACCGACCACCTACGCCGGGCTCGCGGAGCGGTCCTACGGCGAGGCCGAGGGGCTGACCGACACCGAGGTCGCCGAGCGCTACCCGGACGACGACGTCCCGGGACGGGAGTCGCGCGCAGCCCTCGTGGCCCGCGCCACCGAGACCCTGGCCGAGATCGCGGTGCGCTACGACGCCGGCGCGGTCGTCGTCGCCACGCACGGTGCGGTGATCCGCAGCCTGGTGAACGAGGCCGCGCCCGGGACCGCCGACCGGTACGCGACCCCGATCCGCAACGGTTCGGTGCACGCGTTCCGCTGGGACCCGGAGCGGTTCCGCGCCGAACTGGTGCGCTTCGACGACCCGATCGACGAGCTGTCGGAGCAGACCGGCGAGGAGCCCTTCGAGCGGCAGAACCCGCTCGAACAGCGCAGCTGACCCGCTCGGACGCAGCACGCCCCCACCTCCCACGGCGGACAGCCCGGTGCGGCGCGCGCGGCGCCCCGGGCCCCGGGGGGCTACGCTCCGTCCCACGGGCCACCTGACGGACACTCGTGGCGTCCGACGACGGGCGGGAGGGGGACGCGATGACGGATCGACCTCCCGACCACGCCGCCGCGACGGACGACGACCTCGCGCGTGCCTTCGGACCGGACACCGCGTCGGTCCGCACCGCCACGCCGCGGCAGCGGATCCGCCGTGGGACCGTCATCGGGATCGGGGTGCTGCTCACCGCCGCGGTCCTCGCCGCCGCACTGTGGACGATCATCGGCCGCGTGCAGGACGGTGTCGGCGGCGTGTTCCCCCGGCCCGAGGCCGCACTCGCGCGGTTCAGCACCGCTGCGGCCGCGATCGACGGCGTGCAGCAGGTCCGCGACGGCACGACCGAGAAACGGGCGTTCGCGGCGTACGACGTCACGGCGACCGTCGTCCTCGACGACGACACCGCGCCGATCGACCAGACCGCCGTGGTCCGAGCCGTCAGCGCCGCGGCGGACGACGCCGGCGGGAACGGCGTCCGCGTCGGGGCCGTCGTGGTCGCCGGGAACCTGTCGATCGGGGTCACCGCGGACACCGTCCTGAGCACACAGCGGTTGGACGTCGCTCGCACGGTCGCCGCGATCGGTGGCGTGGCCGCCGTCCGGTGCTCGGTCGGGGCGGAGCGCACGGCCGAGGACCCCACCCTGCAGCGGATCGAGGTCGTCACGGGCGGGACCGGGGCCGCGCTCGACACGATCGTGGCGACGGCGTCGGAGCGCGCGCACGGCGTGTTCCCGGGGGCGACCGTGGTGTCGTCGCCGAACTGACCGCGCCGGTCTGCCGCACGTGGGCCCGCCAGGTCGGACCGGGCGGGGTCGGACCGTCGGACCGCGCGGGGACGGACCGTCGGACCGGGAGGTCAGCGCCCCCGCTGTGCCCGGTCCGCCACGGCCCGCTCGACGGCCCGGACGACCTGCTCGGCGGAGTCCTGCCAGCGGAACCGCGCCGCTCGCTCCCGCGACGCCACCGAGGCCTCGTCCCAGCGGTCCTCGAGCCGACGGACCGCCGCCGCGACGGCCGAAGGCGACGACGGGTCGAAGTACTCGGCCGCGCTCCCGCCGATCTCGCGGAAGATCGGGATGTCGCTGACGGCGACCGGCGTCCCGACCCCCATCGCCTCGACGAGCGGGATCCCGAACCCCTCGTCGCGGGAGGCGGTCACCAGCGCGGTCGCGGACCGCAGCGTCGCGAGGTACTCGTCGTCCGAGGCGCCGTCGTGGAAGACGATCGACCCGGACGGGGCGAGCGCGGTCAGCCGTCGCCGGTCGGCGTCGGAGATCCGGGACATGCAGTGCAGCACCCAGTCGGCTCCGAGCAGCGGGAGGGCCGCCGCGAGGGTCTCGACGTTCTTGTACGGCATGTACGAGCCCATGTACACGAGCGAACGCTCCCGACCCGCCGATGGGTCGCGGGGGTCGGCCGGGTCGGCGGCGTTGTACGCCACGGTCACCGGGCGTCGGGTGAGCCGGTGCTCGGCGATCAACCCCGCGGTGGTCTCGGACACCGTGACGACGCCGTCGGCCCCGTCGAGCAGGAACCGCTGCGGCGCCCACGACAGGTGGAACAGCCGCCAGCCGAGCCGGATCGGCCACGAGAACTCCCGCGGGGGCGTGCGGTTGCGGTAGTAGATGAGGTCGTGGAGCGTCAGGACGAGCGCGTACCGACGACCGCGCGAGCCCATCGTCTGCATCGGTGAGAACACCGCGTCGAGCCCGAGCCGGTTCACGGCCCGGGCGACGAGCGGCTCCCCCGCGTCGGTCGGTGCCGGGATGCGTTCCCACGGCAGGTCGGGGAGCGACTCGAGCTGGCGCTCGTCGTGCACGAGCAGCACGGGGTCGTGGCGGTCGGGCAGGTGCGCCGCGATGCCCGCGGTGAACCGGCTGATCCCGTCGTGCCGGCCGATCCGGACGTAGCGGCAGTCGATGCCGATCCGCAGCCGCGTCACGACGCTGCCCCGGTCGTGCCGTGGCCCTTGTCCGAGCCCGGGCCGGTCGTCGTGTCGGAGCCCGTCGTCCTGCCGGGGCCCGCGGTCGCCCCGCCGGTGGTCGCCCCGCCCGTGGTCGTGCCGCCCTTCGCGGTCGTCCCGCGCCCGCGTGCGCGCTGGCGTGCCCGCCCCCGCCGCTCGCGACCGCGGTCGGCCATCCGCCGCAGGACCGCGTCGGCCGCGGCCCCGGGGGTCTCGTAGTGCACCAGGTGGCCGACTCCCGGCACGACCACGAGCTCGGCGTCACGCAGCCGGGCCGCCAGCGCACGCTGCTCGGGCACCGCCGTGATGTCGTCGTGCTCGGCGGCCACGAGGAGCACCGGCACGTCGATGCGGTCGGCGTACTCGGAGACGTCGTGCGTGACCGAGGTCCGGAAGGCCTCGAGCACGCTCGTGCGGTCGGCGAAGGCCGAGAAGTAGCGGTCGTGCTGGTCGTGCACCCAGCGGCGCAGGTCGCGGTCACGGCTCTTGAGCATGGCGACGCTCATCGCGCGGACGATCGCCCCGTTGCGCAGCAGCCCGAGCCCGAGGGCCTTCGGCAGGACCGCCCCCGCGCGGTAGTACCCGATGGCGACGGCGGTGGCGACCGCGCGCGGCCCCTGGAGCGCCGGCGCCGCGATCGGGTTCACGAGGACGAGCAACCGGGTGTCGAGCCCGGCGGCGACGGCGGCCGCGGTGACGATCGAACCGAACGAGTGCCCGAGCACCACGGTGTCGTGGCCGAGACCGAGCGCGTCGTGGAACCCGGCCAGCCAGCCCGCGTAGGCGCCGACGTCGGACACCGGCAGCGGGTCGGAGAGCCCGAAGCCGGGCAGATCCGGGACGAGCACGCGGACGCCGCGCAGGTGCGCCGCGATCGTCTCGAGCCCGTGGTGGTCACCGCGGAACCCGTGCACGGCGAGGACGGTCTGCTCGGCGTCGGTCGGGCCGTACTCCCAGTAGTGCGTGGTGCGGCCGTCGACGACGACGGCTCGGTGCACGACCGGGGTGGCCGCCATCAGCGACTGGTACGGGGAGATCACGGGCGGTTGCATCGCCGCCAGTCTACGAAGCCGCACCCGGCGGGCGCGGCGCCCCGCGCCCCACTGTGGAGACCGCCGCAGCGAGCACGCCTGTGGAGGAGGAGCCGCGCCTCCCGTCCGTCCGCACGCACGAGGCGCGACGCCGCGCCCCGTCCGCACGAACGAGGCGCGACGCCGCGAATCCGTCCGCGCGCACGAGGCGCGACGCCGCGCCCACGCGACGGGCGGGACGCCGCACCCACCCGACGACCCCGGGCGCTCCGCGACGCGCCCACCGACGACTCCCCGCGGACAGTCGCAGGATCGCGCGCCTAGTGTGGCCGTGGTCGGGCCACCTCGCCGGCCCGCCGACCCTTCGACGAGGAGCACGGTTGACGTTCACGGCCCCGATCCAGCTGCCCGGACTCACGCTCGACCCCCAGTGGCACAAGCGCTCGGTCTTCTACGAGTGCATGATCCGCTCGTTCGTCGACTCGAACGGTGACGGCATCGGCGACATCCAGGGGGTCATCGGCAAGCTCGACTACCTGCAGTGGCTCGGCGTCGACGCGCTGTGGCTCCCGCCGTTCTTCCAGTCGCCGATGCGTGACGGCGGCTACGACATCGCCGACTACAAGGCGATCCTGCCCGAGTTCGGGACGCTCGACGACTTCCGCGAGCTCGTCACGAAGTCGCACGAGCGCAACATGCGCATCGTCATCGACATGGTGCTCAACCACACGAGTGACCAGCACGAGTGGTTCCAGCAGTCCCGCGAGGACCCGGACGGGCCCTACGGCGACTTCTACGTCTGGCGCGACACCGACGAGCACTACCAGAACATCCGCATCATCTTCGTGGACACCGAGGAGTCGAACTGGACCTTCGACCCGGTCCGTCGGCAGTTCTTCTTCCACCGCTTCTTCTCGCACCAGCCGGACCTCAACTACGAGAACCCGGCCGTGGTCGAGGCCGTGTACGACGTCGTCCGGCACTGGCTCGACATGGGCGTCGACGGGCTCCGGCTCGACGCGATCCCGTACCTGTTCCAGTCCGAGGAGGGCAACGGCGAGGGCGAGCCGGAGACCCACGAGTTCATCAAGAAGCTCCGCGCCATGGTCGACGACGAGTACCCGGGCCGCGTGCTGCTCGCCGAGGCGAACCAGTGGCCGCGCGAGACCGCCGCGTTCTTCGGCACCGACGAGGAGCCCGAGTGCCACATGGCGTTCGACTTCCCCGTCATGCCGCGCATCTTCTACTCGCTGCGCGCGCAGCACGCCGCCGAGCTCAAGGCGATCCTGTCCGAGACGCTCGACGTGCCCGAGAAGGCCGCGTGGGGCGTGTTCCTCCGCAACCACGACGAGCTGACGCTCGAGATGGTGAGCGAGGAGTACCGCCAGGCGATGTACGGCTGGTACGGCTACGACCCGCGGATGCGCAGCAACATCGGCATCCGCCGCCGACTCGCGCCGCTGCTCGACAACTCCCGCGCCGAGCTCGAGCTCATCCACGCGCTGCTGTTCTCGCTGCCTGGCTCGCCGTTCCTGTACTACGGCGACGAGATCGGGATGGGCGACAACATCTGGCTGCCGGACCGCGACTCCTCGCGCACGCCGATGCAGTGGACGCCGGACCGCAACGCCGGGTTCTCGACCGCCGACCCGGGCAAGCTCTACCTGCCGGTCGTGCAGTCGCTCGTCTACAACTACGCGCAGGTCAACGTCGAGGCGCAGCTCGCCCAGTCGCGTTCGCTCCTGCACTGGGTGCGGAACGTCATCCACGTCCGGAAGGCGCACCCCGTGTTCGGCATGGGCAGCCTGCACGTGCAGGACACGACGAACGACTCGGTGCTCGCCTTCGTCCGGTCGTGGGAGGGCTCCGGGCAGCAGTTCGGTCCCAGCGCCGAGGACGTGCTCTGCGTGTTCTCGTTCGCCACGAACCCGACGTCGGTCACGGTGTCGGCTCCGGAGTTCGCGGGGCGGCCGCTCTACGACCTGTTCGGCGGGGGCTCGTTCCCGTCGTTCGACGAGGACGGGAACGTCACGCTGACGATGGGCACGCAGTCGTTCTACTGGCTGCACGTGGGCGCGCCGGTCGCGTAGTCGGGTCGGCGCGGCGTCGGCGGGTCGGCGCGGCGTCGGCGGGTCGGTGCGGCCGACCCGGTTCGGTCGGGAGGCGCGGTGCGCGCCCGGCGGGCGGGTCGCGGTGCGCGGCCGGGTCGGTCGGGAGGCGCGGTGCGCGCCCGGCGGGCGGGTCGCGGTGGTCGTGTCGGTGCGTCCCGTTAGCCTCGTGACGTGACCTCCTCCGCAGCAGCGATCGACACGGCCACGCCGGACGCCCCGACGGTGCAGGACCTCTCCGGCCGGCCCTGGTGGCACGCACTCGGTGTGTTCGACCTCGAGACCACCGGCGTCGACGTCGAGACCGCACGGATCGTGACGGCGCACGTCGGCCTCATCGACATGACGGGCCGCTCCATCGTCGAGGGCGCGTGGACCGCCGACCCCGGCATCGAGATCCCCGAGGGCGCCGCCGCGGTGCACGGGTACACGACCGAGCGCGCCCGGGCAGAGGGTCGCCCCGCCGCCGAGGTCGTGGCCGAGGTGATCGCCGCGGTCGAGGCCGTCTTCGCACGGGGCATCCCGCTCGTCATCTACAACGCCCCGTACGACCTCACCGTCCTCGACCGCGAGGCCCGGCGTCACGGCCTGCCCTCCCCCGTGATCGGCAACGTCGTCGACCCGCTCGTGATGGACAAGGCGCTCGACACGTACCGGAAGGGCAAGCGCACGCTCGAGGCCGCCTCCGAGACCTACGGTGTGACGCTGTCCGACGCCCACGACGCCGGCGCCGACGCGGTGGCCGCCGGTCGGGTCGCGCAGGCGATCGCGAAGAAGTACCCGGACGAGCTCGGGGTCTCCGCAGAGGAACTGCACCGCAAGCAGGTCGGCTGGTGCGCCGAGCAGGCCACCTCGTTCCAGGAGTACATGCGCAAGAAGCGCGACCCGTCATTCACGGCCGACGGTCGCTGGCCGCACCGCGGGGCCGCGGACCTGTAGCATCACGGCGGGGGCAGATCGACGTGGTCCGTCCCGCCCACCGCTGGACGACGTACCGATCGGGAGACGACCGCACGTGTTCTTGAAGACCTTCGGGTGGTCCCTCGTGATCACCGCAATCGCCCTCGCCACCGCCCTGGTCTACGGCGGGTGGAGCGCGGTGGTCATCACGCTCATCCTCGGCGTGCTCGAGATCAGCCTGAGCTTCGACAACGCCGTCGTGAACGCCCGGATCCTCGAGCGGATGAACCCGTTCTGGCAGAAGATGTTCCTCACCGTGGGCATCGTCATCGCCGTGTTCGGCATGCGCGTGCTGTTCCCGCTGCTCATCGTCGGCGTCACGGCGCAGCTGAACCCGGTCGAGGCCGTGCAGCTCGCGCTCGAGAAGGGCCCGATCGACGAGCCCGGCACCTACGCGTACCTGCTGCACGAGGCGCACCCGCAGATCGCGGCCTTCGGCGGCATGTTCCTGCTCATGATCTTCCTCGACTTCATGTTCGAGGAGCGCGACATCCTGTGGCTGCGCTGGCTCGAGCGCCCGCTGCAGTTCGTCGGCAAGCTGCCGATGGTGAACGTCGTCATCGCGCTCGTGCTCCTCGCCGTCTTCGCCGTGACCTCGGGCGACCACCAGAGCGTCGTGCTCATCGCGGGCATCGCGGGGCTCGTCACGTACTTCCTCGTCACCGGACTCGGCGGGCTGTTCGACGTCGACGACCCCGAGGACGAGGGCGACGCGCTCGAGAGCGCCGACCACATGGTCGCCGAGGCCGACCGCATCACGAAGAAGCGCCGGGTCGGCCACGTCGCCGGCCGCGCGGCGTTCCTGCTCTTCCTGTACCTCGAGGTCATCGACGCGTCGTTCTCGTTCGACGGCGTCATCGGCGCCTTCGCGATCACCGCCGACCCGATCATCATCGCCCTCGGCCTCGGCCTCATCGGGGCGATGTTCGTCCGGTCGCTGACCGTGTTCCTCGTCCGACAGGGCACGCTCGACGAGTTCGAGTACCTCGACCACGGCGCCCACTGGGCGATCGGTGCGCTCGCGGTCATCCTGCTCGTCACCATCTCGACCGAGGTCAACGAGGTCGTCACCGGCCTGATCGGCGTCGTGTTCATCCTCGCGGCGTTCACGTCCTCGGTGGTCCGCAACCGGCGCAAGGCCGAGACGGAGCAGGCCGAGCGGCCCGCCTCCCTCGTGCACTGAACCGAGTGCACTGAGCCGTTCCCCCAGCGTGCGCGACCCGATCCGCGCACCGCACGAACCGACGAAAGGGTCACACCATGGGTCTCAGCCTCCAGAAGGGTCAGTCGCTCTCCCTGACGAAGCAGGACGGCAGCGCGATGTCGCGCGTCCGTCTCGGTCTCGGCTGGGACGCGGTCGCCGCGAAGCGGGGGCTGTTCGGCGGACGGAAGGAGGCCGAGGTCGACCTCGACGCCTCGGCGATCTTCTTCGACGCGCAGGGCTCGGCGGTGGACACCGTCTGGTTCAACCAGCTCCGCAGCAAGGACGGCTCGGCGCAGCACACCGGTGACAACCTGACGGGTGCCGGCGAGGGCGACGACGAGACCATCCGCATCGACCTCAGCGCCGTGCACCCCGCCGTCGCGCAGATCGTGTTCGTGATCAGCAGCTACAGCCGTCAGACGTTCGACCGGGTGCAGAACGCGTTCTGCCGCGTGGTCGACGACTCGACCGCGGGCTCCCCCGAGGTCGTCCGGTACCAGCTGACCGAGTCCGGTCCGCACACCGCGATGGTGATGGCGAAGGTGTCCCGCGGCGCGAACGGCTGGTCGTTCAGCGCGATCGGCGAGCGTGCCGACGGCCGCACCGTCCAGGACCTCATCGCCCCGGCCGCCGCCGCGCTCTGATCGACCCGGAAGGACCCACCATGGCGACCCTCTCGCTCTCCAAGGGCAACAACCTCTCGCTCACCAAGACCGACCCGGGCCTCCGCCGCGCGATGATCGGCCTCGGCTGGGACCCGCGGACCACCGCGGGCGAGCAGTTCGACCTCGACGCGTCCGCGCTGCTCGTGGGCGCGAACGGCCGGGTCCGGTCAAACGACGACTTCATCTTCTACAACCAGCTGCAGTCGGTCGACGGCTCGGTCGTCCACCAGGGCGACAACCGCACCGGCGAGGGCGAGGGCGACGACGAGCAGATCCTCATCGACCTCGACGCCGTCGCTGCCGACGTCGACCGCGTCGTCATCGTCGTGACGATCGACCAGGCCGACGCCCGGCACCAGAACTTCGGGCAGGTCCGGGGAGCGTTCTGCCGTGTCGTCAACGACGAGACCGGCAACGAGGTGGTCCGCTTCGACCTCACCGAGGACGCCGCCTCCGAGACCGGCATGATCTTCTCGGAGATCTACCGGTACAACGGGGAGTGGAAGTTCCGCGCCGTCGGCCAGGGGTACGCCACCGGGCTGCGCGGCGTCGCGACCGACTTCGGCGTCGTCCTCGACTGACGCCACGCGGACACGGTCGACCGGCCGTGTCCGCCGCACCACCCACCGCACCACCAGGAAGGAACCCGACCATGGCCGGACTCTCGCTCGCCAAGGGCAACAACCTCTCCCTCACCAAGACCAGCCCCGGGCTGACCGTCGCGACCGTCGGCCTCGGCTGGGACCCGCGCACGACCTCGGGTGAGCAGTTCGACCTCGACGCCTCGGCGCTCCTCATCGGGGAGTCCGGCAAGGTCCGGTCGGACGCCGACTTCATCTTCTACAACCAGCCGCGCAGCGCCGACGGAGCCGTCGAGCACAAGGGGGACAACCGCACCGGCCAGGGTGACGGCGACGACGAGCAGATCAGCATCGACCTGCAGGCGCTCCCCGCCGACGTCGTGCGCGTGGTGATCGTCGTGTCCATCGACCAGGGCGACGCCCGCGGCCAGAACTTCGGCCAGGTCCGCAGCGCTTACTCGCGCGTGCTCGACCAGGACGGCACCGAGATCGTCCGCTACGACCTGTCGGAGGACGCCGCTCCCGAGACCGCGATGATCTTCTCCGAGGTCTACCGCAACGGCGGCGAGTGGAAGTTCCGCGCCGTCGGTCAGGGCTACACCACGGGCCTCGCCGGCATCGCCACGGACTTCGGCGTGCAGCTGGGCTGACCCGCCCGGCCCGACGCCACGCACCACCCGCACCACCGCACGAACCGCACGACCCGCACGAGCAGACCGACCCAGGAGCGCAACGATGCCCGGACCCCTCGCACCGCCGGAACCCGCCGACTCGTCCGAGGACGCCCTCGTCCTCCGGCCCGCCGACGCCGCCGAGACGATCACCCCGGACGACGCGCCGGGCATGGTGCCGGTCGACGCCGAGCGGCAGACGCAGATCGCGGCGCAGGCCCGCGAGTTCGTCGACGAGGTCGCGGCGCTCGACCCGCGCTCCCCGGAGTTCGGGCAGAAGATCGACGGCATCAACCAGATCGCCGGCAGTGACATGGCCCGCTCCGGCGGATTCTCGTCGCGGATGCTCGAGCGGTCCCAGTCGTCCGTCGCCGGGGCCAAGCGCTCCGGCGACGACGCGCAGGTGCGGGTCGCCACGACCCTCGGCGACCTGCGGTCCACGGTCGAGGACCTCACGCCGAACCAGGCCGACCTCAGCACCGGACGCAAGATCCTCGGGATGATCCCGGGCGGCAACAAGCTGGCGAAGTACTTCCAGCGCTACGAGTCGGCGCAGACCCAGCTCGACCACATCATCAAGTCGCTCATGGCCGGGCAGGACGAGCTCCGCAAGGACAACGCCACCCTCGCCGACGAGAAGGTGCAGCTGTGGGAGACCATGCAGCAGCTGAGCGAGTACGCCGTCTTCGCCAAGGCCCTCGACCAGGCGACCGTCACCAAGGTCGAGTCGCTCCGGAACGCCGGCAAGGTCGAGGCCGCCCAGCAGCTCGAGTCGGACGTCCTCTTCCCGGTGCGCCAGCGGCACCAGGACATCCTCACGCAGCTCGCCGTCTCGGTGCAGGGGTACCTCGCGATGGACCTGGTGCGCAAGAACAACACCGAGCTCATCAAGGGCGTCGAGCGCGCCCGGACGACCACGATCGCCGCCCTGCGCACCGCGGTGGTCGTCGCGCAGGCACTCGCGAACCAGCGGATGGTGCTCGACCAGATCGACGCGGTCAACAACACGACGAACGCGATGATCCTGCAGACCAGCGAGATGCTGCGCGACCAGACGACGCGCATCCACCAGCAGGCAACGAACTCGGGCGTGAGCGTCGAGACCCTGCAGAAGGCGTTCGACAACGTGTTCCAGACGATGGACGCGATCGACGCATTCCGCTCCGAGGCCGCGCAGAACATGGCGTCCACCGTGTCCGCGCTCGAGTCGGGCATCCAGCGGGCGAAGCCGTACCTGGAGCGCGCCCGGCGGACGGACGACGACCCCCGGTCGGTCGGCCGATGACCCGGACGGTCGCGCGCCGTGCGTGACCGGTTCCGGTCCCTGTTCGGCCGCGACGACGACCGCGACGACCAGGCCCCGGCGCCCACCGCGCACGAGGCGGCAGCCGCGGCCGCGGCGCGGATCGACGTCCGGGGCGCGGGCGGTGCGGCGGACGACGGCGCGGTCGCCGCGGGGCTCGACGACCTCCGGGCGTTCGTGCGCGCCGCCGGGGACGACCTCCCCACCGTGATCGCCTCCCGCGTCCGGCACGTCGAGGACCTGCTCCGGGACGCGGCCGGCACGACCGTCGCGCGCGGGGCCTCGACCGAGCAGCGGTACCTGTTCCAGGCCGTCGTCGACGACTACCTGCCCACACCGGTCCGCACGTACCGGTCCCTGCCCGCGTCCGACCGGCGCGAGGACAGCGCCGCGACCCGCACCCTGGCCGACCAGCTGCAGGTCGTCGCCGAGACGGTCGAGGACATGCACGAACAGATCAGGAGCGGAGCCATCGCCGAACTCTCCACCCACGGACGCTTCCTCCGGGACCGCCTCGGCGACGGCGACGCCGGTCTCCGCCTGCGTGGAGCGGACTCGTGACCGGCCGGCTCGTCCCGGGGGCGAACGCCGCGCTCACCGCCGAGAACCCCGACCTGCAGGCCGTCGTGGTCGGCATCTCGTGGGACCAGATCCCGAGCCGCGGTCCGTCCGCCGAGCTCGTGCCGGTCGCACTGGTCTGCGGGCAGGACGGCCTCGTGCTGTCCGACGAGGACCTGGTGTTCTTCAACCAGCTCGAGAGCGCCGACGCCTCCGTCCGGTACCTCGACGAGTCCGACCAGGAGGAGATCGACGTCGACCTCGTCTCGGTCCCCGCGGTCGTCGACAAGATCGTGTTCGCGCTCTACCTCGACCCCGAGCGCCGCTCGCCGCGTGACCTCGGGTCGGTCCGGTCGATGGCGATCCGGGTGTGCGCACCGGACGGTCGCGAGCTCGTCTCGTTCGCGGTGCCGGCCGACCGCAACCACACCATCGACGCGGTGATCCTCGGCGAGCTGTACCGGCACCGGTCGGACTGGAAGTTCCGGGCCGTCGGCCAGGGCTACACGACCGGGCTGACCGGTCTGCGCGCCGACCACGGCATCGGTCGCGCCCGGTGACCTCCGCGCACCCGTGGCTCCGGCGGCGGACACGCCCGAGGCCCGCCACCCCTGCCGACGCCACGACCGCCACGCTGCCCACGGCGCACACCGGCGACCGTCCGACCCCCGGCGCACCGGTGACCGGCCCCGCCGGCACCGCACCGGAGCCCTCCCGCGGCGCGTCGACGGGGCCCGCTCCCGCAGGCACGAGCACGAGGGCCAGCACGGGCCCGCGTCCCGGCGGTGCCGGGCTCCAGCTGTCCTTCGGTGGCGCGACCGGCACGCCACCGGTCCCGGCGACCGCTCCCAGCCCGGCACGGACGGCCAGCGGCGCCGGCGCGTCCGGAACGCCGAGCCCGTCCGCGGTGTCGGGCGCCCCCGCCGCGCAGGGGCCGTCGGCACGTGTGGCCGCGCGGCTCGCCGCCCGTGCCGCACGGGTCCGGCCCTTCCCGGCGCCCGACCCCCGTGACGTCCAGGTCCTCGGTGCGGAGACGCCCGTCGTCCGCGTCGACCGCCGGCGCTCCGCGGTCGGCACGCTGGCCGTCTCCGGCTGCACGAGCACGGTCTGGGAGAGCGTCGACCACGTGGTCGGCGCCCTCACCCTCGATGGTCGCTCCGCCGGCCGCCCGGTGCAGACCCCGGGCAACCGGCCCCTCGTCGGGTTCGACGGCGACGTGGCCCTGGTGACGCTCCGGCACGTCCGCACCCTGCGCCGCGCGCTGTTCATCAACCGCGGTGGTGACCGCACCGTCGTGGCCCTGCACGACGGCACCACGCTCGCGGTGGACCCCGGCACCGCCGACACGATGACGATCACCGCGCTGTCCGTGATCGACGGCGAGGTCGAACTCCGCGCCGAACCGTTCCCCCGTGTCCTCCACGACGGCGAGGTGTTCGCCGCGTTCGGGTTCACCCTCTCCGCACCGCCGATCGGAGCCTGACCCGTGCGCCACTTCGCCCAGCTCGAGCGCAGCGATCCCGAGGGGCACGCGGCGTTCTTCCGCACGCCGCCGGAGGACGTCACCCGCGCGAGCGACCAGGACCTCCGCGCCGTCGCGCTCGGAGCGACCCTCTACACGCCGGGCATCCGGCCGGACCTCGTCCGCGACGTCCTGCGCCAGCGGGACCTCGGTGCCGCGTCGATCGTGCTGTGCCTCGAGGACTCGGTGGCCGACACCGACCTGCCCCGCGCCGAGGACAACGTCGACGCCGCCCTCCGCGAGCTCGCCGCTTCCGGCGCGGACGCGGTGGCCGCGCTCCCCCAGCTCTTCCTGCGCGTGCGCGACGCCGAGCACCTCGCCCGGTTCGCCGGGCGACTCGGTCCCGCGGCCCTCGACGCCCTGAGCGGCATCGTGCTGCCGAAGTTCGAGGCGAGCGACGGCCGCGGCGCACGGTGGTTCGAGGTGCTCGACGGGCTCAACGTCGACCGCGGGGACGACCGACGACTGCTCGTGATGCCGATCCTGGAGTCGCCGTCGATCATGCACCGCGAGAGCCGTGTCGGTGCCCTCGCGGCCATCCGCGGCCTGCTGCTCGCCCGCCGACGTGACGTGCTCGCGGTCCGGATCGGGGCGACCGACCTGTCGAGCGTCTACGGGCTCCGTCGACCCTCGCACCTGACGGTCTACGACGTGCAGATGCTGGCGTCGGTGATCGGCGACGTGGTGAACGTGCTCGGCCGGGCGCGCGACGGGTTCGTCGTGTCGGGTCCGGTCTGGGAGCACTACCCCGGCTCGGACCGGGTCTTCCGGACCCAGCTCCGATCGACGCCGTTCGAGCAGGCCGGTGACCCGGGACTGCGTCGCGAGCTGCTGCTCGAGGGCTTCGACGGACTCCTCCGCGAGGTCACCCTCGACCGCGCGAACGGACTGACCGGCAAGACCGTCATCCACCCCCGCCACGTCCCGCTCGTGCACGCCATGTCCGTCGTGACCGACGAGGAGTTCTCGGACGCCTCCGACGTGCTCGCGAACACCGCCGGCGGGGCCGCCGCGTCCCGCTACGGCAACAAGATGAACGAGATGAAGCCGCACCACGAATGGGCCACCCGGACCCTGCTCCGCGCCCGGGCCTTCGGCGTTGCCGCACCCGACGTGACCTTCGTCGACCTGCTCGAACGGAGCCTGCCGTGACCATCCCCACGCCCGCCGACCTCGGCGTCGTCCTCACCGACGCGACGACCGCACGCGGCCCGCTCGTCCCGCTCGCCGCCCTCGTCCGCGTCGCCCTGCGGCGCAACCCGAAGCGCGCGCACCTGCTCGTGTCGACCGTGCTCGCGAAGCACGTCCCGACCGTGCCCGCGGTCGCCCTCGCCGCCGGCGAGGCACTCGGCGCGCGCGTCGCGGACGCCCTTGACGGCGGGTCCCGTCTCGACGCCGGTGCCGCCGGCCGCCTCGCCGCGCTGCTCGACGCCGACCGTTCCGACGCCGACCTGCACCGCGCGGCGACCGCCCTCCGCACGGACCTCGCGGTCCACCGCCCGGATGCACCAGACGTGCTCGTCCTCGGCTTCGCCGAGACCGCGACCGCCCTCGGGGCGATGGTCGCCGAGACGCTCGGGGCCCGGTACCTGCACTCCACCCGGCACGACCCGGTCGGTGCCACCGCGGCGGCCGGCTTCGACGAGGCGCACTCGCACGCGACCGCGCACCGCCTGCTCCCGAGCGACCCCGAGTGGCTGCCGACCGACGGCACGGTCGTGCTCGTCGACGACGAGCTCAGCACGGGCGCCACCGCGCGGGCGACGATCCGAGCACTGCACGCGATCGCGCCGCAGCGCCGCTGGGTCGTCGCGAGCCTGGTGGACCTGCGCTCCCCCGCCGACGTCGCCGCGACGGACGACCTCGCGCGCGAACTCGGCGCCCCGGTCACCGTCGTCGGACTGGGACGCGGCTCGGTGTCGCTCCCGGACGGCCTGGTCGACACCGCCGCACGGGTCGTGGCCGACCACGGGACGACCCCGACGAGCGGCGCGAGCGGGCCGGGTCGCGTGACCGCGCTGACGGCCGCACCGACCGACGTCGATCGCCACGGCGTGCCCGCCGGACGCAGCCGCCTGCCGCGGACCGACCTCGAGGGGACCGCTGCCGACCTCCGACGGATCCTCGGTGAGGAGCCCGGACGCGTCCTGGTGCTCGGCACCGAGGAGCACATGCACACGCCGCTCGTGGTCGCCGATGCGCTGCGCCGGACCGGTGTCGACGTGACGTCGTCCACGACGACCCGGTCGCCCGTCGCGGTCCTCGACGACCCGGCCTGGCCGGTGCGTTCCGGCGTCCGGTTCCGCTCACGGGAACGGACCGTCGACGGGCCGGGCGAGCGCTTCGCGTACAACGTCCACGGGTTCGACGCGATCGTGGTGCTGCCGGAACCCGGCACCGACCGTGCGCTGCTCGACGGCGACGACGGCCTGCTCGCAGCCCTGACGGCGGTCACCGCGCACGTCGTCCTGGTCGAGGCCCCGCTCCACGTCCCCGCGTCGAGCGGGTTCACATCGGCCGGCACGGCCCCGACGGCGTCGACCGCCGCCGGGCCCCGACCCCTGACCGGCCCCTCCTTCGGCTCCTACACGCCCGACGACGTCACCTGGCTGCTGCAGGACCTGGCGGACGTCGCGCTCGAGGCGGACACCGCCGACCGGGAACGCGCGATCCAGCTCGAGGGCGCGAACTACGCCGAGTCCCTGCCCGTGGAGTACGTCCCGTCCGAGGCCTACGAGCGGCTGTACGAGGACGCGCTGGCACGCTCGGCGGAGCGCATCGCCGAGGCCGTCGGCGTCGTCACCGAACTCGTGCTGCGCGACCGCCGCCGACCGGTCCTCGTGTCGCTCGCCCGTGCCGGCACGCCTGTCGGGAACCTCATGCGCCGGTGGGCCGAGCGCCAGCACGGCGTCCTGCTCCCCCACCGCACCGCGAGCATCGTCCGCGGGGTCGGCATCGACGAGACCGCCCTCCGCTGGCTCGCCGCGCACCACGACCCGGACGACGTCGTGTTCGTCGACGGCTGGACCGGCAAGGGCGCCATCACCCGCGAACTCACCGACGCGCTCGACCGGTTCGCGGCCTCCGACGGGGTCCGCTTCCGCGACGACCTCGCGGTGCTCGCCGACCCGGCCGGGTGCACCCCGCTGCACGGGACGCGCGACGACTACCTCGTGCCCTCGGCGTGCCTGAACTCGACCGTCTCGGGGCTGGTCTCGCGGACGGTGTTCAACCGCGCGGTGACGCCGCTCGGCACGCTGCACGGCGCGAAGCAGTACCGGCACCTCGCCGCCCGTGACCACTCGCAGGCCTTCGTCGCCGCGATCGAGGCGCACTTCGGCGCCGTCCTGCCCCGTGTCCGCGCCGCCCTGGCCGACGAGGGGCCGGACGCCGTCGCCCGACGCGCGGTGGACTGGCGCGGCATGCGGACCGTCGAGGCGATCGGGGCCGAGTTCGGCATCGCGGACCTGCACCTCGTCAAGCCCGGCGTCGGGGAGACCACCCGGGTGCTGCTCCGGCGCGTCCCGTGGCAGGTGCTCGTGCGGGACCCCGACGACGTGGACGTCGCGCACGTCGTCGCGCTCGCCCGGGAACGCGGCGTGCCGGTCGTCACCCGCCCCGACCTCGCCTACAGCTGCGTCGGGCTCATCCACCCCCTCGGCAGCCGCGTGAGCGAAGGGGTGCCGACCGACACCGGCACCGCGACGGACGCGGGTACCGACACGACCGACGCAACGGCGACCGCACCCGACGCGACCACGACCGACACCCCCACGACACCGACCCGGGTCGCCCGGTGACCGCCCTCGTCGGGTTCGACCTCGACCGCACCCTCGTCTACTCGGCCGCCGCGCTCCTCCTCGGCGGCCCCGACCAGGACGCCCCACCCCTCGTCGTCGCGGAGGTCTACCAGGGTGCCCCGCTGTCCTTCATGACACGCGCAGCCGAGACCGCCCTCGCCGACCTCGCCCGCGCCGCGACCGTCGTGCCGGTCACCACCCGGACGGTGGCGCAGTACCGTCGCATCCGCCTCCCGCTCCCGACCGCCGGGTGGGCGGTCACGACGAACGGCGCCGTCGTGCTGCACGACGGCGAGCCGGACGCCGACTGGACGCGGACGCTCCGCACCGACATCGACGCGTCGAGTGCACCGCTGCCCGAAGCCGAGGAACGCTTCCTCGCCCTCCTCCCCGAGGGGGCGCTCCTCCGCAACCACCGCGCCGAGGAGCTGTTCGTCTACGCCGTCGTCGACCGAGCACAGCTCCCCGACGACGCGCTCGCGACCCTCACGGCCGAACTCGACGCCCGCGGCTGGGTCGTCTCGCTGCAGGGCCGGAAGCTCTACGCCGTGCCGCGCGCGATCCGCAAGGAACGTGCCCTCGCCGAGGTCGCGGCCCGGGTCGGCGCGACCACCTCGGTCGCCGCCGGCGACTCCCTGCTCGACCGGGACATGCTCGCCTGGGCAGACGTCGCGCTCCGACCGGCGCACGGCGAACTCCACGCCGCCGGGTGGACGGCCCCGCACTGCACCGTCACCGACGCGTCCGGCGTGCTCGCCGGCGAGGAGATCGTGCGCCGCGCCGCCGCAGCGGTCGCGCGCGCCTGAGGCGCCACCAGCGACCGTCCGCCGGACGGGAGGCGCGCCACCAGCCCGCCCCGCGCCTCCCGTCCGACCATCCGCCGGACGGGAGGCACGCGACCAGCCCGCCCCGCGCCTCCCGTCCGACACGACCCACGCCGCACACGCAGAACGGGCGGCCCTCCCAGGGGAGGACCGCCCGTCCGGACGCCGTGGCTGCTTACTTGCTGAAGCCCTTGAAGCGCTGGTTGAACTTCTCGACGCGGCCGGCCGAGTCGAGGATGCGCTGCTTGCCCGTGTAGAACGGGTGCGACGCGGAGGAGATCTCGACGTCGATGACCGGGTAGGTCGCACCGTCGAGCTCGATGGTCTTGTCGCTGGTCGCGGTCGAACGCGTCAGGAACGTCTCACCGGAAGCCAGGTCACGGAAGACGATGGCGTTGTACTCGGGGTGGGTTTCGGTCTTCATGGCGATTCCTCGGTTGAGATGGGTCGGACTGTGTCGCGATCGAGACGAGCGCGGCACGGGAAGTCTGTGGCGTGCGCCAGCCGTCTACGTTACCAGACGACCGGCCCGCACGGGAGCATCCGGGCGGGTGTGGAGCGGCGCGTCGTCAGGACGCGCGAGCCGTCCAGCGACCCGCGTCCTTCGTGACGGTGAGCCCGATGCCGAACGCCGTGGACAGCGTCTCGCCGGTCAGGACCTCGTCGATCGGACCGGCCGCCTGCACGTGTCCGTCGGACAGCACGAGTGCGTGCGTGAAGCCCTCGGGGATCTCCTCGACGTGGTGTGTGACGACCACGATCGCGGGCGAGTCGCTGCTCTGGGCGTAGCCGCCGAGGGTGCGGACGAGGCTCTCGCGGGCGCCGAGGTCGAGCGACGCCGCCGGCTCGTCGAGGAACAGCACCTCGGGGTCGGTCATCACGGCGCGGGCGATCTGGACGCGCTTCTGCTCACCGTCGCTCAGCTCGCCGAACGTCCGATCGGTGAACGACCCGAGGCCCCACTCGTCGAGCACGCGCTGGGCACGGCGGACGTCGAGCTCCTCGTACTCCTCGTTCCAGCGCCCGGTGACCGCGTACGCGGCGGTGAGCACGACGTCGACGACCTTCTCGGTCACCGGGATGCGGCGCGCGAGTGCCGTCGACGCGAAGCCGATGCGGGGCCGCAGCTCGGCCAGGTCCGCGCTGCCGAGCTCGGTGCCGAGCACCTCGACCGAACCGGACGTCGGGAAGGTCTGCGCGCCGGCCACCTGCAGCAGCGTGGTCTTGCCCGCGCCGTTCGCGCCGAGCACCACCCAGCGCTCGTCGTCCTGCACCTCCCACGAGATCCCGTCGAGGATGGTGGACCCGTTGCGGACAACGGAGACGTCTGACAAGCGCACGACCGAGGGCATGGCCCCAGCCTACGGCTTCTGTGCGAGCACCTCGTCGTAGACCTGCCGTGTCCGGCGGGCGATCGCGTCCCACGTGAACTCGGTCTCGACGCGCAGGCGGCCCGCGCGTCCCATGAGCTTCGCGAGGCCCTCGTCGGCGAGCACCTCCTCGAGCGTCGCGGCCAGGTCGGCGACGAACCGGTCGGGGTCGTTCGGCGTCCCGGTGCCGTCCTGCGCCTGGTCGATCGGCACGATCCGGCCGGTCAGGCCGTCCGCGACGACCTCGGGGATGCCGCCGGTCCGCGTGCCGACGACGGGGATGCCGCACGCCATGGCCTCGAGGTTGACGATGCCGAGGGGCTCGTAGATCGAGGGGCAGACGAAGACCGTGCCGGAGGACAGGACGTTGACGATCTCCTGGTGCGACAGCATCCGGTCGATCCAGACGACGCCCTCGCGCTCGGTCCGGAGGGACTCGACGAGCCCGGTGACCTCGGCCATGATCTCGGGGGTGTCGGGCGCGCCCGCGCAGAGCACGACCTGGACGTCCTCGGGCAGCGACGCGACCGCGCGGAGCAGGTAGGGCAGACCCTTCTGCCGGGTGATGCGGCCCACGAACACGACGCTCCGCTTGCCGGGGTCGATGCCGAGCGCCCGGACGGCGTCCTCGTCGACGGTGGGCTTCCACGCGTCGATGTCGATCCCGTTGTAGACGACGCGGACCTTCGCCGGGTCGATCGACGGGTACGAGCGGAGGATGTCGGCGCGCATGGCCTTCGACACCGCGATGACCCCGTCGGCGTTCTCGAACGCGTCACGTTCCATCCAGCTGGACAGGCGGTAGCCGCCGCCGAGCTGCTCGGCCTTCCAGGGGCGCAGCGGCTCGAGGCTGTGCGCGGAGACGACGTGCGGGATGCCGTGCGTCAGCTGGGCGATGCGGCCCGCGGCGTTCGCGTACCAGGTGTGCGAGTGCACGATGTCGGCGCCCGCGACGTCGGCCGCGATGGCGACGTCGGTGCCGAGGGCCTGGAGCGCGCCGTTCGCGTTCTCCAGACCGGCGGGCGTGCGGTACGCCCACACGTCGGGTTCGTCACGGAAGGCCCCGAAGGCCCGGACACGGACGTCCGTCTCCGTCCCCGACCGCAACGCAGCGGTGAGTTCGGCAACGTGGACACCCGCTCCGCCGTAGACCTCCGGCGGATACTCCCTGGTCAGCAGATCGACTCGCACTGGTTCAACGTAACGGGTTCACTGTCCGGACGCCTACTGTGAACCACATGGCACCAAAGAAGGTATTCGGCATCGTCCTCGCCGGTGGCGAGGGCAAGCGGCTCATGCCGCTCACGGCCGACCGCGCGAAGCCCGCAGTCCCGTTCGGCGGCAACTTCCGCCTCATCGACTTCGCGCTCTCCAACCTGGTCAACTCCGGGCTGCAGAAGATCGTGGTCCTGACGCAGTACAAGTCGCACAGCCTCGACCGCCACGTCGCCGAGACCTGGCGCATGGAGGGGCTCCTCGGGTCCTACGTCGCGTCGGTGCCCGCGCAGCAGCGACTCGGCAAGCGCTGGTTCGCCGGCTCGGCCGACGCGATCCTGCAGTCGCTCAACCTGCTCCGTGACGAACGCCCCGACATCGTCGTCGTGGTCGGTGCCGACCACGTCTACCGCATGGACTTCCACCAGATGATCGAGGCCCACATCGCCTCCGGCCGCAGTGCCACGGTCGCGGCGATCCGTCAGCCGATCGGTCTCGCCGACCAGTTCGGCGTCATCCAGGTGGACGAGGAGGACCCGACCAGGATCGACGCGTTCCTCGAGAAGCCGAAGGACGCCGTCGGCCTGGCCGACTCCCCCGACGAGATCCTCGCGTCGATGGGCAACTACGTCTTCAACGCCGACGCGCTCGTCGACGCCGTGCTCCGCGACGGGCAGATCGAGACGAGCAAGCACGACATGGGCGGCGACATCGTCCCCGACTTCGTGGCCCGTGGCGACGCCGGCGTCTACGACCTCAAGGGCAACGACGTGCCGGGGTCGAACGAGCGCGACCGGTACTACTGGCGCGACGTGGGGACGATCGACTCGTTCTTCGACGCCCACATGGACCTCATCGCGCCGGTGCCGGTGTTCAACCTGTACAACCAGGACTGGCCGATCTTCAACCAGCAGACGAACCTGCCCCCGGCGAAGTTCGTGCGCGACGCAAACGGCAACACCGGCTCGACCGTCGACTCGATCGTGTCGCTCGGCTGCCTGCTGTCCGGCGCGCAGGTCGAGCGCAGCGTGATCGGTCCGTGGTGCGGGATCGACTCCGGCGCGAAGGTCCTCGACTCGATCGTGTTCGAGCGGGCCTCGATCGGTGCCGGCGCCGTCGTGAACCGCGCCATCCTCGACAAGGACGTCGTGATCGCCCCCGGCGCCCGGGTCGGCGTCGACCGCGAGACCGACGAGGCCCGCGGCTTCACGGTCACCGAGTCCGGCATCACGGTCGTCGGCAAGGGCGTCCGCGTGGAGGCCTAGGCAGGTCCACCGACCGCCACGCCCGGTCGCGTCCACGACGCGGCACCGGGCCGGGAGGCGCGGCTGACGTCACGGACGTCGGCCGCGCCTCCTGCTGTCGGTACCGTTGGTCCGTGCCCCGCTTCCTCGTCGTCCTCGATGCCGACTCCACGCTGCTCGAGGACGAGGTCATCGAACTGCTCGCCGACCACGCCGGGACCCGGCCACAGGTGCAGGCGGTGACGGAGCGCGCCATGCGCGGCGAACTCGACTTCGCCGCGAGCCTGCGGGAGCGGGTCGCGACCCTGGCGGGCCTCCCGGCCGAGGTGTGCACCCGCGCGCAGCAGGCGGTCCGCGTCACGCGGGGTGCGGACGACCTGGTCCGCGGCGTGCACGCCGCCGGCGGGACCGTCGGTGTGGTGTCGGGCGGGTTCCACGAGGTGCTCGACCCGTTCGCGGCGCGCCTCGGGCTCGACCACTGCCGGGCGAACCGGCTCGAGGTCGTCGACGGCGTCCTCACCGGGCGGGTGTCCGGCGCGGTCGTCGACGCCGCGGCGAAGGCCGAGACCCTGCGCGCCTGGGCCGACGAGGACGGCGTGCCCATGACGCGGACGGTCGCGGTCGGGGACGGGGCGAACGACCTCGTGATGCTCGGCGTCGCGGCGCTCGGGGTGGCGTTCGACGCGAAGCCGCTCGTGCGCGAGCGGGCGGACGTGGCGGTCGTCGACCGAGACCTGTCCGCGGTGCTCGCGACCCTCGGGCTGCGCGGCTAGCGCGGACGCCGGCCGCGGTCGGGCTAGTGACCCATCCCGAGGCCGCCGTCGACCGGGATGACCGCGCCGGAGACGTACCCGGCACCGTCGCCGGCGAGGAACAGCGTCGCCTCGGCCACGTCGTCCACGGTGCCGTAGCGCGCCGCGGGGATCTGCTTCTTGAACTCGGCCTGCAGCTCCTCGGGCAGCGCGGCGGTCATGTCGGTCTGGATGAAGCCGGGCGCGACGACGTTCGCGGTGATGCCGCGGGAGCCGAGCTCGCGCGTGATCGACCGGGCCATGCCGACGAGGGCGGCCTTCGACGACGCGTAGTTGACCTGACCGACCTGGCCGTAGGCGCCGACGACGCTCGACATCAGGACGATGCGGCCGAACTTCGCCTTCATCATGCCCTTCGTGGCGCGCTTGACGACGCGGAAGGTGCCCGTGAGGTTCGTGTCGACGACGCTCGTGAAGTCCTCCTCGGACATGCGGAGCAGCAGCTGGTCGTTCGTGATGCCGGCGTTGGCGACGAGGACCTCGATCGGCCCGAGCTCCGCCTCGACCTGCGAGAACGCGGCGTCGACCGAGGCCGAGTCGGTGATGTCCGCGGCGACCGTGAGCGCACCCTCGGGGCCGCCCTGGCCGCTGCGGGAGGTCACGGCGACGCGGTGCCCGGCGGCGACGAAGCGCTCCGCCAGGGCGTGGCCGATACCGCGGTTGCCGCCGGTGATGAGGACGGTACGGGGGGTGCTCATGGTCGCTCCGTTCGGTGGTGTGGGGCTCGGCGTGCCGTCGGTCTCCCGGCCGGACACGCCCGGACGAGCGTACCGGAGCCGATCCCCGCACTTGTCCCCCGCGCGGCGGGGTGACTGTCGGTGGTGCGGGCTTAGGGTTGTCGGAGACCGAGGGAAGAACACGGGATGAAGTCGACGCAGCGGTACCAAGAGCAGCGACGTCACGACGCCGGTCGTCGTGGGGCGCGACAGCTCCAGAGCACGAACAGCATCACGTCCTTGCCGGACTCGCCCGAGCAGGACCGGGCGCACCGCCTGTCCCGCTACGTGTGGCAGATGGGCGTCCGCGTCGTGTGCTTCGTCGGGGCGGTGCTCATCTGGACCACGTGGCACACCTGGCTCGCGGTCATCCCGATCGTCCTCGCCGCCGTGATCCCGTGGGTCGCGGTCATCGTCGCGAACGCCGGCAACCACAGCGAGAGCGACCTCGTGTCCCCGGCCGGTGCGATCGAGCTCTACGACGCGGTCGACCCGCGGCTCCGCGAGCAGCAGGAGGACGCGCGGGCCGAGGCCTACCGTGCCGAGCAGGAACGCCTCCGCGAACAGGCCCAGCACGCGCAGGAAGAATGGCAGCGCAACGGCGACCGCTCCCGCGTCTGGTCCTCCAAGTCCCGAGCGCACCGCTGATGGGGGCGACGTTCGACCTCTTCACCGAGCCGGGCTCGACGCCGGTGTGCTCCCGTGCCGGGTGCACGAACACCGCGGAGTGGCGGATCAACTGGCGCAACCCGCGCATCCACTCGGTCGACCGCGTGAAGATCTGGGCGGCGTGCGAGGAGCACTGCGACTTCCTCGCCGACTACCTGCGGTCCCGCTCGTTCCCGGTGCGGGTGACCGGCATGCAGGAAGAGGTCGACCACCTGGACGACGTCCGTGCGCGTGAGGACGCCCCGAAGAACGACGTCGGGGTGCGTTCCTCCGGAACCGGGCGATGACCCAGGAGTTCGACCCGAGCACCCGGTACGGGCGCAAGCACGCGGCGAAGATCCGGCAGCAGGCCGGCGGACGACCGCCCGTCGACCCCGACACCACGCCGTCGTCCGACCGCGATGGCGGACCGGGCACCGGCGGCCCCACGCCAGGGTGGCACTTCGTCCGCAGTCGTCGCTGGCTGGGCTACTTCGCGATCGCCGTCGCGTTCGCGATCATCTGCACGCTGTTCGGCATGTGGCAGTGGAACCGCCGGAACGAAGCCGTGCGGGTGAACGAACAGATCGCCACGAACTACGACCACACCCCGGTGCCCCTCGACCAGGCGCTCCCCCGGGCGTCGAGCTGGGACGACGACCAGACCTGGCTGCGGGTCGAGGTCACCGGACGCTACGACACCGACGAGCAGCTGCTCGTCCGGAACCGGGTGCACAACGGCCAACCCGGCTTCGAGGTGCTCACGCCGCTCGTCACCGCCGACGGTCGTGCGTTCGTGGTCGACCGCGGCTGGGTGCCGACCGGCAACGCCCAGGACGCGCCCGACCACGTCCCGGCGCCGCCGTCGGGCGAGGTCACGGTCACCGCACGCCTGCAGCAGAGCGAGCCGCGGATCCCCGGGCGCACCGACCCGAAGCACACCGACCAGGTCCAGTCGGTCACCCTGCCGGACGTCGCGGACAAGGTCGACGTCCCGATCTGGACGGGTGCGTACGGCCAGCTCGCCACCGAGCGCCCCGGGCCCACCGAGGCACGGCCGCTCGGCTGGGACCGCCCCTCGGCCGACACCGGGCTGCACCTCAGCTACTTCATCCAGTGGTTCCTCTTCGCGTTCGGCGGTTTCGGCTTCCTGGCCTACGTGATGGTGCAGGAGTACCGCAACCTCAACCAGGACGACCCCGAGGAGCGGGAGCGCGCGCTCGAACGGCAGCGGCGCAAGGACGCCAAGCCGCGGTCGGACGACGAGGTCGAGGACGCCCTGCTCGGCGCGCAGCGCTGACGACCGGCGCCGCACCGAACCGAACCGACGACCGGCGCACGGCGCCGACGACGCGGCAACAGCGCCGACCTCCACCGTCGGCGCGCACCGCTCGACGGACGGACGGACGGACAGACGGACGGGAGGCGCGGTGCCAGCCGGCACCGCGCCTCCCGTCCGGTGGGTGCGCCGACCGGCGCACCCTGGGCGCTACGCGAGCTCGATGAGCTCGGCGTAGTCCTTGTTCCAGTGGTCCTCGGTGCCGTCCGGGAGCAGCAGGACCCGCTCGGGGTTCAGGGCCTCGACCGCCCCGGCGTCGTGCGACACGAGCACGACGGCACCCTCGTAGCCGGCCAGCGCGCCGAGGATCTCCTCGCGCGACGCCGGGTCCAAGTTGTTGGTGGGCTCGTCGAGCAGCAGCACGTTCGCGCCGGAGACCACGATCATCGCCAGGGACAGGCGGGTCTTCTCGCCGCCGGACAGGACGCCGGCCTTCTTGTAGCCGTCGTCACCCGTGAACAGGAACGACCCGAGCACCCGACGGGCCTCGGTCTCGTTGAGCTCGGTGGACGCCGAGACCATGTTCTCGATGACGGTCCGGTTCACGTCGATGTTCTCGTGCTCCTGTGCGTAGTAGCCGATGCGCAGGCCGTGGCCGGGCTGGATCTCCCCCGTGTCGGGCTGGTCCGCGCCCGCGAGGATACGCAGCAGGGTCGTCTTGCCGGCACCGTTGAAGCCGAGGATCACGACGCGCGAACCGCGGTCGATCGCCAGGTCGACGCCCGCGAAGATCTCGAGCGACCCGTACGACTTCGACAGGCCCTCGGCCATGAGCGGGGTGCGACCGCACGGCACCGGCGTCGGGAAGCGCAGCTTCGCGACGCGGTCTGCGACGCGCTCGTCCTCGAGCCCGGCGAGCAGCTTGTCGGCGCGCGCGACCATCTGGTGCGCCGCAGCGGCCTTCGACGCCTTCGCCCCGAAGCGCGCCGCCTGGTCCTTGAGGGTCGCGGCCTTCTTCTCGGCGCTCGCGCGCTCCTTGCGGCGGCGCTCCTCGTCGGCGGCACGCTGGCGCTGGTACAGCTTCCAGCCCATGTTGTAGATGTCGATGCTCTGCCGGTTCGCGTCGAGGTAGAAGACGCGGTTCACGACCTCGTCGACGAGTTCGACGTCGTGCGAGATCACGATGACGCCGCCCGGGTAGGTCTTGAGGTGCTCCCGGAGCCACACGACCGAGTCGGCGTCGAGGTGGTTCGTCGGCTCGTCGAGGATCATCGTCTCGGCGTCCGAGAACAGGATCCGGGCGAGCTCGATGCGGCGGCGCTGACCGCCGGACAGGGTCTTCAGCTGCTGGTCGAGGATCCGGTCCGGCAGCTTGAGGTTCGACGCGATGGACGCCGCCTCGGCCTCGGCCGCGTAGCCGCCGAGCGCGTTGAACTGGTCGTCGAGCCGGCTGTACCGACGCATGGCCTTCTCGGAGACGGCCGGGTCCTCGCTCGCCATGTCCAGTGTGGCCTGCCGGATGCCCTCGACCAGCTCGCCGAGACCACGGGCGTCGAGGATGCGCTTGCGTGCCGTGTCCTCCGGGTTGCCGGAGCGCGGGTCCTGCGGCAGGTAGCCGATCTCCCCGGTGCGCTCGATCTTGCCGCCGGTCGGCTGCGTCTCACCCGCGAGGGCCTTCGTCATCGTGGTCTTGCCGGCGCCGTTGCGCCCGACCAGACCGATCTTGTCGCCCTTCTCGACGCGGAACGACACGTCCTCCATGAGGAGTCGGGCCCCGACGCGGATCTCGAGTTCGTGCACGGCAAGCACAGAGGACGTCCAATCAGTTGGTGGTTTTGCACAACGGTGTGTGCGGGAGGTGCACCGCTACGCTGACGGGACCGATGGTCACCGAACGGGACCAGCAGTCCATTCTAGGAGAATCCATGACGAACGCCACCGGGTTCGCTCGCCGCGCAGTCCTCGCCGACCGTCTTCGGACCCACGGCCTCGCCACGAAAGTCGCACTCGTCGCCGGTGGAGCGCTGTTCACCGCCGCCATGGCACAGGTGCAGGTCCCGATGTGGCCCGTGCCGATCACCGGGCAGACGCTCGCGGTCGTCCTCGTCGGCGCCACCCTCGGTGCCCGCCGTGGCATGCTCTCGCTGCTCGTCTACGCGGTCGCCGGGCTCGCCGGTGCGCCGTTCTTCGCCGAGGCCTCCGGCGGCCTCGCAGCGCTGGCCTCGCCGAGCTTCGGGTACGTCGTCGGCTTCGTCCCCGCCGCGGGCGTCGTCGGCTGGCTCGCTCGTCGCGACTGGGACCGCAAGGTCGGCCGCGCCACCGTCGCCATGCTCCTCGCGAGCGCGATCCCCTTCGTCACGGGGCTGCCCTGGCTCGCGGTCGTGCTCGGTGAGCTCGGCGCGCCGAACGACCTGCAGTCGGTGCTCGCCGCCGGCCTCTACCCGTTCGTCGTCGGCGGTGTCGCCAAGGCGCTCATCGCCGCGGGTCTGCTGCCCCTCACGTGGAAGCTGGTCGGCCGCCGCTGACGCAGCGCGCCGACGCTGCGTCGTGACGCAGCGTCCCGCCGACGAGGGCCCCGCACCGGACGGTGCGGGGCCCTCCGTCGTTCGGGGGGCGGCCACGACCGGGCGGGACACGCCGTGGGTCCAACGCCGAGCGGGCCGGACCGGTCGGCCCCACGCGGGGAGGGTGACGAAACGGTCCCGCTCGGCGGTGCCCTGCGCCGACGACGGACAGGAGGCGTGGTGCCGTCGGATCCGCCCGGCGGCGCCCCGCACCGACGACGGACGGGAGGCGCGGTGCCAGCTGGCACCGCGCCTCCCGTCCGTCCGGTGGTCGCGACTAGATCGAGAAGCCGAGCGCGCGCATCATCTCGCGCCCGTCGTCGGTGATCCGCTCCGGACCCCACGGCGGCATCCACACCCAGTTGATGCGGAACGCGTCCACGATGCCGTCCAGCGCGTTGGCCGTGTCGCCCTCGATGACGTCGGTCAGCGGGCAGCCGGCGCTCGTCAGCGTCATGCTGATGACGAGTGCGTTGGCCTCGTCGTCCATCGCGAGGTCGTAGATCAGGCCGAGGTCGACGATGTTCACGCCGAGCTCGGGGTCCTGGACCTCCTTGAGGCCCTCGACGACCTCGTCGAACTTCTCCGGGGAGAGTGCGGTGATCACGGTCACTCCGCCGTCGTCGCGGCAGCGGCCTGCACGTAGCGGTCGTAGCCCTCGTTCTCGAGACGCTCGGCGAGCTCGGGGCCGCCCTGCTCGGCGACCTTGCCCGCGACGAACACGTGCACGAAGTCCGGCTTGATGTAGCGGAGGATGCGCGTGTAGTGCGTGATGAGCAGCACGCCCAGGCCGGTCGCGGCCTTGGCGCGGTTGACGCCCTCGGACACGATCTTCAGCGCGTCGACGTCGAGGCCGGAGTCGGTCTCGTCGAGCACCGCGAACCGGGGCTTGAGGAGCTCGAGCTGCATGATCTCGTGGCGCTTCTTCTCGCCACCGGAGAAGCCCTCGTTGACGTTGCGCTCGGCGAACGCCGGGTCCATCTTGAGGTCGGCCATCGAGCTGCGGAGGTCCTTGACCCAGCCGCGGAGCGCCGGGGCCTCGCCGTCGATCGCGGTCTTCGCGGTGCGCAGGAAGTTCGACACCGTGACGCCCGGGATCTCGACGGGGTACTGCATCGCGAGGAACATGCCCGCCCGGGCGCGCTCGTCGACGCTCATCGCGAGGACGTCCTCGCCGTCGAGGGTGATCGAGCCGCCGACGACGTGGTAGCGCGGGTGACCAGCGATCGTGTAGGCCAGGGTCGACTTGCCGGACCCGTTCGGCCCCATGATCGCGTGGATCTCGCCCTCGTTGATGGTGAGGTCGACACCCTTCAGGATCTCCTTCGTGCCCTGGTCGGTGTCGATCGAGACCTGCAGGTCGCGGATTTCCAGAGTGGACATTGCGTGTGTTCCTTCGTTTGCGGTCGTGCCGCGGACGAGCCGCGGGAAGTCGTTGCGCCCGGTCGGGCGACGGGCACGAGGCCGGTCGACGGACCGGGGACGGTCAGTCGACGGGTACGGGGTCGTGGACGTCGACGTACACGTCGCCGTCCCGGACCTCGACCCGGAAGACCGGGACCGGCTCGTAGGCCGGGAAGTTCTGCGGCTTGCCGGTGGCCAGCGAGAACCGCGAGCCGTGCGCCCAGCACTCGAGGGTGTCCCCCTCGACGAAGCCCTCGGCCAGCGAGATGTCGCCGTGCGTGCAGGTGTCGCCGATGGCGTGCACCGCACCCGCGGAGTCCTTCACGATCGCGACCGCTGTGCCGTCGACGACGACCCGCATCGGGCTGTCGACGGTGATCTCCGACTCGGCGCAGACCTTCTCGGCCATCAGGCGTCCGCCTGCTCGGCGCCGGCCTCGGGCTCGGCGATCACGGTCCGGCCGGCGGCGAGCTCCTGCTCGACCGCGGCGATGAGGCGCTCCTCGAGCTCGGGTGCGCCGATCTTCTGGATGACCTCGACGAGGAAGCCCAGGACGACGAGGCGACGGGCTTCTTCCTCGGGGATGCCGCGGGCCTGCAGGTAGAACAGCTGCTCGTCGTCGAAGCGCCCGGTCGCACTCGCGTGCCCGGCGCCCTCGATGTTGCCCGTCTCGATCTCGAGGTTCGGGATGCTGTCCGCACGCGTGCCGTCCGTGAGGACCAGGTTGCGGTTCTGCTCGTACGAGTCGGTCCCGTCGCCGGCACGGCCGATGAGCACGTCGCCGATCCAGACCGTGTGCGCGCCCTCGCCCTGCAGCGCGCCCTTGTAGTTGACCCGACCGCGCGTGTTCGGCGCGTCGTGGTTCACGTAGACCTGCTGCTCGATGTACTGCCCGGCGTCCGCGAAGTACACGCCGTACATCTCGGTGTCCGCGCCCTGTGCCCCGAGGTGCGTCGACGGGTTGACGCGCACGACGTCACCGCCGAGCGAGACGACCACGTGCTTGAGGAAGGCGTCACGGCCGACCTCGGCGAACTGCGTCGACACGTGCACGGCGTCGTCGTCCCAGTCCTGCAGGCTGACGACGGTCAGGCGAGCGCCGTCCCGCACGACGATCTCGACGTTCTCGCTGAGCAGTGCGGACCCGCGGTTGTCGATCACGACGATGCCCTGCGCGTGCTGCTCGGCGGTGATGACCGTGTGCGCGGCACGAGCCTGCGAGCCGAAGTCCGACCGCGTGATCGTGATCGACTCGTGGGCCTCGGTCGCCTTGATCGTGACCTTCAGCACAGCGTCGCGTGCGGTCCAGGCCGCCGCGGCCGCACGGTCCTCCGGCAGGCCAGCGGTCCCGACGGCCGGGTCGTCGCTGCGACCCCACTCGACGTCGGCACCCGCGGTCTGACGGGCGAGGAACGGGTACGCGGATCCGTCGAGCCCGCCGTCGAGCAACGGCTGCAGCTTGGCGATCGGCGCGAACTTCCAGTTCACCTCGCGCCCGGTCACGGGCGGGAAGGCTTCGAGGTCACCGGACTGCGGACGCTCGGAGCGCGTCTGGACCGGGACCTTCTTCTCGGCGCCGTCGGCGGTCGGGGCGTCCCAGCCGCCGTCGGAGTGCGCCTTCGCGCCGTGCTGCTCCGAGCCSGGGGCCGGGGCGACCGGCTGGTCGATGCGGGGGGTGGGCGTGGTGCTGCTCACTAGCCGACGGATCCTTCCATGCTCATCTCGATGAGCTTGTTGAGTTCGAGTGCGTACTCCATCGGGAGCTCGCGGGCGATCGGCTCGATGAAGCCGCGGACGATCATCGCCATCGCCTCGTCCTCGGGCATGCCGCGGGACATGAGGTAGAACAGCTGCTCCTCGCTCACGCGCGAGACCGTGGCCTCGTGGCCGAGCTGCACGTCGTCGACGCGGATGTCGATCGCCGGGTAGGTGTCACTGCGGCTGACCGTGTCGACCAGGAGCGCGTCGCACCGGACGGTGTTCGCCGCGTGGTGGGCGCCCGGGTCGACCCGGACCTCGCCGCGGTACCCGGCACGACCGCCACCGCGGGCGATGGACTTCGAGACGATCGACGACGTCGTGTACGGCGCCATGTGGATCATCTTCGCGCCGGCGTCCTGGTGCTGACCCGGACCGGCGAACGCGACCGAGAGGGTCTCGCCCTTGGCGTGCTCGCCAGCGAGGTAGATCGACGGGTACTTCATCGTGACCTTGGAGCCGATGTTGCCGTCGATCCACTCCATCGTGGCGCCCTCGTGCGCGATGGCACGCTTGGTCACGAGGTTGTAGACGTTGTTCGACCAGTTCTGGATCGTCGTGTAGCGCACACGGGCGTTCTTCTTCACGATGATCTCGACCACGGCGGAGTGGAGCGAGTCCGACTTGTAGATCGGCGCGGTGCAGCCCTCGATGTAGTGGACGTAGGAGTCCTCGTCCGCGATGATCAGCGTCCGCTCGAACTGGCCCATGTTCTCGGTGTTGATCCGGAAGTAGGCCTGCAGCGGGATCTCGACGTGCACGCCCTTCGGGACGTAGACGAACGAGCCGCCCGACCACACGGCGGCGTTCAGCGCGGCGAACTTGTTGTCGCCGGCCGGGATGACGGAGCCGAAGTACTCCTCGAAGAACTCCGGGTGCTCGCGGAGCGCCGTGTCGGTGTCCATGAAGATGACGCCCTGCTGCTCCAGGTCCTCGCGGATCTGGTGGTAGACGACCTCGGACTCGTACTGCGCGGCGACACCGGCGACGAGGCGCTGACGCTCGGCCTCGGGGATGCCGAGGCGCTCGTAGGTCGCCCGGATGTCCTCGGGCAGGTCTTCCCAGGACTGCGCCTGCTTCTCGGTCGACTTGACGAAGTACTTGATGTTGTCGAAGTCGATGTCCGACAGGTCGGCACCCCAGGAGGGCATCGGCTTGCGGTCGAAGAGGGTCAGGGCCTTGAGCCGGTTCTTCAGCATCCACTCCGGCTCGGACTTGCGAGCCGAGATGTCGCGGACGACCTCCTCGGACAGGCCGCGGCGGGCGGAGGCCCCGGCGGTGTCGGAGTCGGACCAGCCGAACTCGTACTGGCCGAGCCCTTCGAGCTCGGGACGGTCGATGAGCACGTCGGACATGGTCTCCTCAATTCTCTTCGCGGCAGCTGCAGCCGGTGCAACCGGTCGGTGTCGGACGACATTCCACCGCAGACCCCCGACACGGTGCTGCCGTGTGCCGCGGACGCGGTGTTGCTGCCTCGCAACGTCGATGGTCCCACGCAGTCCCCGGATCGATCGGCGATCACGGCCCATTCGGAGCCGGCGCCTGCCTAGACTTGACTGCTGCTGAACCCTCGAATCCTACAGGCTCAGCGCACCGAACAACAGGAAGGCACCATCCTCGTGACCCGCGTCGGACCACCCGTCGAACAGCACGTCGCACACGACGGCCGGACCGCACGGTGGTGGTCCCTCCCCCGGGCGGTCGACCCCCGCGTGATCTGGCTCGCGTGGGCGTCCTTCGTGGTCGAGGTCGTCCTGATCGGCACCGGCGGGCTCGTCCGGCTCACGGCGTCCGGGCTCGGCTGCCCGACGTGGCCGAAGTGCACGGCCGAGTCGCTCGTGTCGACGCCCGAGATGGGCATCCACGGCGTGATCGAGTTCGGGAACCGGCTCCTCACCTTCGTGCTCGTCGTCGTCGCGATCGCCACCTTCCTGGCCGTCGTCCGGATGCGCCGCACCCGCCCGGAGCTGTTCTGGCTCGCCTTCGCCCAGGGCATCGCCATCCCGGTGCAGGCGGTCATCGGTGGCCTGAGCGTGCTCACGAACCTCAACCCGTTCGTCGTCGGCCTGCACTTCGTGGTCTCGGCGACCCTCGTGGCGGTCACCGCGACGCTCGTGTACCGGTCGATGAACGGCCCCCGCGCCGCGGCCCGTCTGGTCCCGGCGTGGTACACCGGCGTCGTCCGTGCGACCGTCGCGGCCGTCGCGGTCACGGTGCTCGTTGGCATCCTCACGACCGGGAGCGGCCCGCACGCCGGCGCCGACGAAGCCGTCGACGGCGGACGACTCCACCGCACGGGCTTCGACCCGCAGCTCATGGAGCACCTGCACGCGGTCCCGGCCTACGTCCTGTTCGCCCTGACGCTCGTCCTCGTCGCCGGTGCGGTGGTGCTGCGCATGTCGAGCCGGTGGGCACTCGTGCTCCTCGTCGTCGAGTTCGTGCAGATCGCGGTCGGCCTCACCCAGGCGCGCACCGGCCTCCCCGTCGGACTCGTCGGCACGCACATGGTCCTCGCGGGTCTGCTCGTCGGCGCGGTCACGGTCGTCGTGCTCTCGACGCGCGCGAGCGCCGGTCGCCAGGCCGTGCGGGAGCCCCTGCACGCCTGACCCGTCCACACCACTGGACGATGCCCCGCGCGCCCTCGGCGCGCGGGGCATCGTCGCGTCCGGGCGGACGGCGTCGCACGCGCCCGGCGCGCGCGACATCGTCGACGTCGAACGACAGCGGCGATGACGCAGACAGCCGCCCCGCGGACACTCGGCCGCGTCGTGCGACGACTCCGACGTCGGACGACAGCGGCGATGACGCCGGACAGCGGCGGGGCCCCTGCGACCGGACCACCCACGCGACGGGAGGCGCGCAACCAGCCCGCCACGCTCCTCCCGGCCTGCCACCCGTCGGACGGGAGGCGCGCAACCAGCCCGCCACGCGCCTCCCGGCCTGCCACCCGTCGGACGGGAGGCACGGATCCGGCCAGTCGGCGCGGCGCGCGACCCGCGGGACTAAACCGAGAAGGTGAAGACCTGCGGCAGCAGCGGGTCGATGCCCACGGCGATGAACAGCAGCGTCAGGTACGTGATGGAGCTGTGGAACACGCGCATCGGCTGGACGTGCTCGACGTGCTGGATCGCCCGCGAGTACAGGCGGTGCGACTCGACGACGAACCAGATGCCCCCGGCCAGCGCGACCACGGTGTAGAGCGGACCCATGTTCGCGACGGGCACGAGCAACAGCGAGCAGACGAGCGTCGCCCACGCGTACAGGACGACCTGGAGCCCGACGACCGTGCGGCCCCGCACGACGGCGAGCATCGGCACGTCGGCGGCGTCGTAGTCGTCGCGGTACTTCATCGACAGCGGCCAGTAGTGCGGCGGCGTCCAGAGGAAGATCACCATGAACAGGATGATCGGCGTCCAGGACAGCGAACCGGTGACCCCGGCCCAGCCGATGAGCACGGGCATGCAGCCGGCCGAGCCACCCCAGACGATGTTCTGCGGCGTCCGACGCTTGAGCCAGAGCGTGTAGACGCACACGTAGATGAGGATCGCGACGACGCTCAGCGCGGCGGCGAGCCAGTTGACCAGGAACCCGAGGACCGCGGTCGACAGGACGGCGAGCACCCACGAGAACACCAGGGCCTCGCGGTCGGACAGCTCCCCCGTCACGAGCGGACGCGTGCTCGTGCGCTTCATCAGCCGGTCGATGTCGCGGTCGATGTAGCAGTTGAACGCCGAGGCGGAGCCCGCAGACATCGCGCCGCCGAGCATCGTCCAGAACACGAGCCAGAGGTCCGGCACGCCGCGTTCGGCGAGGAACATCGTCGGCGCGGTCGTCACGAGCAGCAGCTCCATCACGCGCGGCTTCGTCAGCGAGACGTACGCACGGACCTTGCGGGACAGCGTCGAACGGGGTCGATCGGTGTCCGGCCGGGTCACGGTGGCAGTCGGCAAGGGAACCTCAGTCTGTTCGCATCGGCTCGCACACTCGGTGGACGGCTCCGTCGTCGTCGGGGCGTGCGTCGACCCGGAATGCACACGGGTCACCGTCAGTTTAGGCCATCACGGCGCCGCGACGATGCCCCGCCCCGCCGGACCGGTCGACGTCCGACACCAGACCGTGTCACCTGAACACCTTCTGAGTACGTGGTCACTATGCTGGGGGTGCCCTCCCGCAGTGCGTGCCCCGAAGACGTCGGCCGCACCGTGCCGGATCGGCCGCCGCTCGACGGCGACACGACACACGGCCCGGGACGGCGACCATGTCCGTGCGATGGCACGAGCCCTCGCACATGTCGCAACAACGAAGGGTCTACATCCAAGTGGCTGAATTCACCTGGGACGCCATCGACCGGAAGGCCGTCGACACGGCACGGGTCCTCGCCGCCGATTCGGTCGAGGCCGCCGGCAACGGTCACCCCGGCACCGCGATGAGCCTCGCTCCCGTCGCCCACCTGCTCTTCCAGAAGGTGATGCGTCGCGACCCCAGCGACTCCACCTGGATCGGCCGCGACCGCTTCATCCTCTCCGCCGGTCACGCCTCGATCCTGCAGTACGTGCAGTTCTACCTGCACGGCTACGGCCTCGAGCTCGAGGACCTGCAGCACCTGCGCAAGTGGGGCTCGAAGACCCCGGGTCACCCGGAGTACGGCCACACCGACGGTGTCGAGATCACCACCGGCCCGCTCGGCCAGGGCCTCGCCTCGGCCGTCGGCTTCGGCTACGCGCAGCGCTTCGAGCGCGGCCTGTTCGACCCGGAGACCGCCGACGGCGAGTCGCCGTTCGACCACTTCACCTACGTGATCGCCGGTGACGGCGACATGCAGGAGGGCGTCACGAACGAGGCCGCGAGCCTCGCCGGTCGCCAGCAGCTCGGTCGCCTGGTCGTGTTCTACGACTCGAACCAGATCTCGATCGAGGACGACACCGACATCGCCTTCTCCGAGGACGTCGCGGCTCGCTACGAGGCGCTCGGCTGGCACGTCCAGCACGTCGACTGGAAGAAGACCGGCGAGTACTCCGAGGACGTCGAGTCCCTGTACCGCGCCGTCGAGGCCGCCAAGGCCGAGACCACCAAGCCGTCGCTCATCGTCCTCAAGACGATCATCGGTTGGCCGTCGCCGACCAAGCAGAACTCCGGCAAGATCCACGGCTCGGCCCTCGGTGCCGACGAGCTCAAGGGCCTCAAGGAGGTCCTCGGCTTCGACCCGGAGAAGACCTTCGAGGTCGACCCCGAGGTGCTCGAGTACACCCGCGGCGCCATCGCCAAGGGCCAGGCCGAGCACGCCGAGTGGCAGCAGACCTTCGACGCGTGGGCCGCGGCCAACCCGGAGAAGAAGGCGATGCTCGACCGCATCAACTCGGGCGAGCTCCCCGAGGGCCTCGAGGAGGCCCTCCCGGTGTTCTCCACCGAGAAGGAGGTGTCGACCCGTGCCGCCTCCGGCAAGGTGATCAACGCCATCGCGCCGCTCATGCCCGAGTTCTGGGGCGGTTCGGCGGACCTCGCCGAGTCGAACCTGACCACCATCGAGGGCGCCAAGTCCTTCGGTCCCGCCGAGGCGAGCACGAAGACCTGGTCGACCGACCCGTACGGCCGCGTGCTGCACTTCGGCATCCGCGAGCACGCGATGGGCTCGATCCTGTCGGGCATCGTCCTGCACGGGAACACCCGCCCCTTCGGCGGCACGTTCCTGATCTTCAGCGACTACATGCGCCCGGCCGTCCGTCTCGCCGCGCTCATGGGCGCGCCGGCGATCTACGTCTGGACGCACGACTCCATCGCCCTCGGCGAGGACGGCCCGACGCACCAGCCGATCGAGCAGCTCACGGCCCTCCGTGCGATCCCGGGTCTCGACGTCGTCCGTCCGGCCGACGCCAACGAGGTCGCGTACGCCTGGCTCGAGATGCTCAAGCACAAGGACCGCCCGGCCGGCATCGCGCTGAGCCGCCAGAATCTCCCCGTCTTCGAGCGTGGCGAGGGCGAGGCGTCCGGCGAGACCTTCGCCTCGGCGAAGAACGTCGGCAAGGGTGCGTACATCCTGGCCGAGGCGCCGAACGGCACCCCGGACGTGATCCTCATCGCGACCGGTTCCGAGGTCCAGATCGCGGTCGACGCACGCGAGCAGCTCAAGGGCGAGGGCATCAACGCCCGCGTCGTGAGCGCGCCGTCGCTCGAGTGGTTCTTCGAGCAGTCGGAGAACTACCGCGACCAGGTCCTGCCGAAGGACGTCACCGCCCGCGTCTCGGTCGAGGCCGGCATCGGCATGAGCTGGCGCGACATCGTCGGCGACAAGGGCCGCAGCGTCTCGATCGAGCACTTCGGTGCGTCGGCCGACTACCAGCGTCTGTTCGCCGAGTTCGGCTTCACGACCGAGCACGTCGTGGCCGCCGCCAAGGAATCGATCGCAGCTTCCTGACCCACCGGGGCCGGGTCCGGGACACCGGATCCGGCCCTCCTGCCGGGAGGCGCGGCTCGGCTCCGCCACGCGCCTCCCGTCCGCAGGACCCAGACTCAACGGCCCCACACGGGCCCGTCACAGAAGAAGGAACCATGGCTGAGAACACCCCCACCGCCGCCCTCTCCGAGGTCGGCGTCAGCATCTGGCTCGACGACCTGTCGCGCGAGCTGCTCGAGACCGGCAAGCTGACCGAGCTCATCGAGCAGAAGAACGTCGTCGGCGTCACCACCAACCCGACGATCTTCGCCTCGGCCCTCGCCAAGGGCGAGCGCTACGACGCGCAGGTCAAGGAGCTCGCCGCGGCGGGCACCGACGTCACCGCGGCGATCTTCGAGATCACCACGCAGGACGTCGCGAACGCGTCCGACGTCTTCAAGCCGATCTACGACGAGACCAAGGGCTTCGACGGCCGCGTCTCGATCGAGGTCGAGCCGGGCCTCGCGCACGACACCGCGAAGACCATCGAGCAGGCCAAGTTCCTGTTCGACAAGGTCGGCCGCGAGAACGTCCTCATCAAGATCCCCGCGACCGTCGAGGGCCTCGAGGCCATCACCGAGGTCATCGGTGCCGGCATCTCGGTGAACGTCACCCTGATCTTCTCGCTCGAGCGCTACCGCGCCGTCATCGACGCCTACCTCGGTGGGCTCGAGAAGGCCAAGGCCGCCGGCCACGACCTGTCGGAGATCCACTCGGTCGCGTCGTTCTTCGTGTCGCGCGTCGACTCCGAGATCGACAAGCGTCTCGACGCCGTCGGCACGGACGAGGCGAAGGCCCTCAAGTCGAAGGCCGGCATCGCGAACGCCCAGCTCGCCTACCAGGTCTGGACCGAGCTCTTCTCCACCGAGCGTGCCCTCGGCCTGCTCGAGGCCGGCGCGAACACGCAGCGTCCGCTCTGGGCCTCGACCGGCGTCAAGGACCCGTCGCTGCCCGACACCCTGTACGTGACGGAGCTCGCCGCGCCGAACACCGTGAACACCATGCCGGGCAAGACGCTCGACGCCACGTTCGACCACGGTGAGATCCACGGCGACGCCATCGCCGGCTCGTTCGACGACGCCCAGCAGGTCCTCGACCAGCTCGCCGCCGTCGGCATCGACTACGACGACGTCGTGGCGCTGCTCGAGAAGGAGGGTGTCGACAAGTTCAACGTCTCCTGGGGCGAGCTCGTCGACACGGTGAAGACCGCGCTCGAGAACGCCAAGTAAGTGACGGTCTCCATCGCTGCCACCGGCGACGCCGCACGGGCCGTCGAGACGACGGTCCCGCGGCTCGTCGCCGACCTGGTCGCGTCGGGCATCACCGCGCAGGACCCCGAGCTCTGGGGTCCGGACGCCGAGGCCGAGGCGTCGAAGCGCCTCGGCTGGGTGGAGGCCGTCGCGGTCTCCCGCCCGCTCGTCGCCGAGATCACCGCGCTGCGGGACTCGCTCCGTGCCGAGGGGATCGACCGCGTCGTCCTCGCCGGCATGGGCGGCTCCTCGCTGGCGCCCGAGGTGATCACGCGCACGGCCGGCGTCCCGCTGACGGTGCTCGACTCGACCGACCCCGCCCAGGTGCGGGCAGCGGTGGAGCACGACCTCGAGCGCACGGTGCTCGTGGTCTCGTCGAAGTCCGGCTCGACCGTCGAGACGGACGCACAACGCCGGGTGTTCGAACAGGCGTTCCGTGACGCGGGGCTCGACCCCGCGTCACGGATCGTCGTCGTCACCGACCCGGGTTCGCCGCTCGAAGCGGCGGCCACCGACGCGGGACACCGCGTCTTCACGGCCGACCCGAACGTGGGCGGCCGGTTCTCGGCGCTCACCGCGTTCGGTCTCGTTCCCTCCGGGCTCGCGGGCGCGGACATCGCCGAGCTGCTCGACGAGGCCGAGGCGATCTCGGTCCTCCTCGCGGTCGACACCGACGAGAACCCGGGCCTCGTGCTCGGTGCCGTGCTCGCCGGGACGCAGCCCCTCCGGGACAAGATCGCGATCGTCGCGGACGGCACCCACATCGTCGGCTTCGGCGACTGGGCCGAGCAGCTCATCGCCGAGTCGACCGGCAAGGACGGTCGCGGACTGCTCCCGGTGGTGCTCGACCCCGACTCCCCCGAGATCACGGCCGGTGTGCCCGACGTGCAGGTCGTGCGCCTCGTCGGTTCGCGCGACGACGAACGCCACGTCGACGACGGCGAGGTCGAGATCGCCGGCTCCCTCGGCGGTCAGCTCCTGGTCTGGGAGTACGCCGTCGCGGTCGCCGGCCGCCTGCTCGGCATCGACCCGTTCGACCAGCCCGACGTCGAGGCCGCGAAGGCGGCCACGCGCGAGCTGCTCGACGCGCGCCCCGCACCGTCGGAGCCGGCCTTCGTCGAGGACGGCACCGCCGTCCGCGCGACGCCCGGACTCGCGGTCGGGACCTCCATCGCCCAGGCCGTGTCGAGCCTCCTGGCCGAGGTGGACGCGACCGGCTACCTGGCCGTGCAGGCCTACGTCGACCGCACCGCGAACGCCGACCTGGCGTCGCTGCGCGACGCCTTCGCGGCCCGCACGGGCCGCCCGGTCACGTTCGGCTGGGGCCCCCGGTTCCTGCACTCGACCGGCCAGTACCACAAGGGCGGTCCCGCGAACGGTGTGTTCCTGCAGATCGTGGCGGACCACGCCGACGACCTCGCGATCCCCGGTCGGCCGTTCACGTTCGGCCAGCTCATCCAGGCCCAGGCCGCCGGGGACGCGAGCGTCCTCGCCGCGCACGGCCGCCCGGTCCTGACCCTCACGACGACGGACGTCGCCGCTGTCACCACAGCACTGCGCTCCGCCGTCTCCCTCTGACTCTCGAAGGAGTTCACCGACTCATGTCACCGGTGGCTGTCACCCCGGAGCACAACCCGCTCCGGTTGCCGACCGATCGTCGACTGAACCGGATCGCGGGACCGAGCACCCTCATCATCTTCGGCGTGACGGGCGACCTGTCACGCAAGAAGCTGATGCCCGCGGTCTACGACCTCGCGAACCGGGGGCTCCTGCCGCCCGGGTTCGCGCTGGTCGGGTTCGCCCGTCGCGACTGGGAGGACCAAGACTTCTCCCAGCTCGTGCACGACGCGGTCAAGGAACACTCACGCACCCCGTTCGACGAGGACGTCTGGCGTCAACTCGAACAGGGCATCCGGTTCGTCCAGGGCTCGTTCGACGACCCCGAGGCGTTCCGCGAGCTCAAGCGCACCGTCGACACCCTCGACGAGGAGCGCGGGACGCTGGGCAACCACGCGTTCTACCTGTCCATCCCGCCGAAGATGTTCCCGGTCGTCACCGAGCAGCTCAAGCTGTCCGGGCTGACCGAGCAGCGCGAGGGCTCCTGGAGCCGCGTGGTCGTCGAGAAGCCGTTCGGGTCGGACCTCCGCACCGCACGGGAGCTGAACGCGATCGTCGAGAGCGTGTTCGCGCCCGACGACGTGTTCCGCATCGACCACTACCTCGGCAAGGAGACCGTCCAGAACCTGCTGACGCTCCGGTTCGCGAACCAGATGTACGAACCCATCTGGAACTCGAACTACGTGGACCACGTGCAGATCACGATGGCCGAGGACATCGGCGTCGCCGGTCGTGCCGCGTACTACGACGGCATCGGCGCGGCGCGCGACGTCATCCAGAACCACCTGCTGCAGCTCCTCGCCCTCACCGCGATGGAGGAGCCCGTCTCGTTCAAGGCCGGACACCTCCGCGCCGAGAAGGAGAAGGTGCTCTCCGCGGTGCGCCTGCCCGAGGACCTCGCCACGGCGACGGCCCGCGGTCAGTACGCCGGCGGTTGGCAGGGCGGCGAGAAGGTGCTCGGCTTCCTCGAGGAAGCGGGCATGAACCCCGAGTCCACGACCGAGACGTTCGCGGCCATCAAGCTCGACATCGCCACCCGCCGCTGGCAGGGCGTGCCGTTCTACCTGCGCGCCGGCAAGCGTCTGGGCCGACGGGTGACCGAGATCGCGATCGTGTTCAAGCGCGTCCCCGAGGACGTCTTCGGCATCCCGCAGTCCCCCCTCGGACAGAACGCCCTGGTCATCCGCGTCCAGCCGGACGAGGGCGTGACCCTGCGCTTCGGCTCGAAGGTCCCCGGCGTCGGTACCCAGGTGCGCGACGTGACGATGGACTTCGGCTACGGCCACGCGTTCACCGAGGCATCCCCCGAGGCGTACGAGCGACTCATCCTCGACGTGCTCCTCGGCGACCCGCCCCTGTTCCCCCGGCACCAGGAGGTCGAGCTCTCCTGGAAGATCCTCGACCCGATCGAGGAGTTCTGGGCCACGCAGGGCCAGCCCGAGCAGTACCGTCCCGGCACGTGGGGTCCGGCCTCGGCCGACGACCTGCTCGCCCGTGACGGCCGGACCTGGAGGCGTCCATGAAGATCGACCTGCCCGACACCACGGTCTCGAAGATCCAGAAGACCCTGGTGCACATCCGCGAGGAAGGTGGCGCCGTCGCCCTCGGCCGCGTCCTGACCCTCATCATCTCGACCGGCCTCGGCCACGAGGAAGAGGCGATCTCGGCCGCGAACGAGGCGTCCCGCGAGCACCCGATGCGCGTCATCATCGTGTCGAAGAACGCCGGGGACACGAAGTCCCCGGGTCGCCTCGACGCCCAGATCCGTGTCGGCAGCGACGCGGGTGCGAGCGAGGTGATCGTGCTCCGCGCCTACGGCGAGACCGCGACCGACGAGGAGAGCCTGGTCACCGGCCTGCTCCTGCCGGACGCCCCGGTCGTCGCGTGGTGGCCGCAGCACGCCCCGGAGCAGCCCGCCGCGTCGGCGCTGGGCCGGATCGCGCAGCGTCGCATCACCGACGCCGCCGCGCAGAAGGACCCGAACCGGGCGATCGAGGCCCTCGGCGCGACCTACGTTCCGGGTGACACCGACTTCGCCTGGACCCGTCTGACGCTCTGGCGGAACCAGCTCGCCGCGGCGCTCGACCAGCCGCCCTACGAGCCGATCACCGGCGTCGAGGTCTCCGGTGCGAGCGACAGCCCGTCGACGATCCTGCTCGCCGCGTGGCTCCAGCTGCAGCTCCAGGTCCCGGTCCGCGTCGTGACGTCGCCGCGGGCCACGGGGTCGAGCGGCATCCACGGGGTCAAGCTCGAACGTGCCTCGGGCGTCATCGACCTCGAGCGTTCCCTGGTGGACGTCGCCACGCTCTCGATGCCGGGCCAGCCCACGCACGACCTGTCGCTGCCGCGCCGCAACCTGCGCGACTGCCTGGCCGAGGAACTCCGTAGACTCGACCCTGACGTCCTCTTCGGGGACGTCGTCAAGCACGGGGTACCCCAGCTCCGCGAGTCGATCGCGGGCTAGCACCCACACACGGTCGGCCGGACGGGCCGGGAACGAGCGTCACCGACGCCGGGCCCGGCCCTCCGATCGGCCGGACCGGCCGGCCGAGGCCTCCGGTCGGACCGAAGGCGGTCGCACCCGATCGGCCGCCACGAACACGGGAGTCACGTGACCAACGAACGACGGGTGCTGGTGCACCCGGACAAGCAGGCCCTCGGCGCATCCGTCGCCGCTCGCTTCATCACGAAGATCATCGACGTGCTGGACGAGCAGGAGCGTGCCGACATCGCCATCAGCGGCGGTTCGGTGTCGACGCTCGTCCTCGCCGCGATCGGGCAGTCCCCCGCGCGCGAGAGCGTCGACTGGTCGAAGGTGCACGTCTGGTGGGTCGACGAGCGCTGGGTCGCCGAGGGCGACACCGACCGCAACGTCACCGGTACCCAGACCGACTTCCTCGACCACGTCGGGATCCCCGCCGAGAACGTGCACCCGATGGCCGCGTCCGACGCCGGGCTCTCCATCGACGAGGCCGCCGCGCAGTACGAGCGCGAGCTGCAGGACGCCGCCCCCGAGGGTGCCGTCGCGCCGCGCTTCGACATCACGCTGCTCGGCGTCGGCCCCGACGGGCACACCGCCTCGCTCTTCCCCGAGTTCCCGCAGCTGTCGGTCACCGACCGCGCGGTGCTCACGGTCGACGACTCCCCCAAGCCGCCGCCGCAGCGTCTGACGCTGTCGTTCCCGGTCATCAACGCGTCGCAGCGGGTCTGGGTCATCCTGTCGGGTGCCGAGAAGGCGTCGGTGCTCGGTCTCGCCCTCGCCGGCGCCGCGGTGGACGAGGTCCCCGTCGGTGGCGTGCAGGGTCGCAAGCGCACGGTGTTCTTCGTCGACCAGGACGCGGCGCGCGACGTACCCGAGAACCTCATCGCGTCGACGTACTGACGCGCGCGACGACGGACGGGAGGCGCGGTGCCAGCTGGCACCGCGCCTCCCGTCTTCCGTGTGTCCAGTGACCCCCGAGGGTCCAGAATTCTGGCATCTCGCGGCCGGCACGAGCTCGCAGTGCGACCTCGCAGGACGCCACGCGGCGTTTCGCGGAACCTCGACGAGCGCGCCTCGGCTTGTTGCAGCTGCTGTCCGACCGAACCGCGCGGCAGCCCGCAGGCGGGAGACGCAGAAGGCCCCCGCACCGGATCGGTGCGGGGGCCTTCGACGTGGGAGTCGCTACTTCGCGGTACCGCGGCGGGCGCGGAGCTGCTGCAGCGCGTCCTCGAGGAGCTGTGCTGCCTCTTCCTCGGTGCGCCGTTCCTTCACGTACGCCAGGTGCGTCTTGTACGGCTCGGTCTTCGTGACCTGCGGAGGGTTCTCCTTGTCACGGCCGGCCGGGAGCCCGCTCGACGGCGAGTCCACCGTCTCGGGGATCTCCTCGTCGGGGAGGGTCGCGGAGAAGTACCGCACGACCTCGTTGCCGAGCGCGTCCCAGTACGAGACGGCGACGCGCTCGGCCTGGACCCCGCGGTCCTGCTCCCCCATCGGTCCTGCTCCGACGCGGGACCCTCGGATTGCACTGCCTCCGGATGCCATGGCTCAGCTCCCCGCTGTGAACTTGTTGATGAGACCGAGCACGATGATCGAGATGATCCAGATCAGACCGAGGATCACCGTGATGCGGTTGAGGTTGCGCTCGGCGACGCCGGACGCCCCGAGGTTGCTCGTCACGCCGCCGCCGAACATGTCGGAGAGGCCACCACCGCGGCCCTTGTGCAGCAGGATGAGGAGCGTGAGCAGGAGACTCGTGATAGCGAGCAGGACCTGCAGCACGACGGAGAGTATCGCCACGACGTACCTTTCGTGTCAGTCAGCCTTGCAAGTGTAGCGGGCCGGGGCGGCGGCCCGTCGCACCGGCACGGGTGTGGCCCCGGTCGGGGCGTGGTCGGGTGCCCCGGGCGCTGTCGCCCGGGTCGTGCGACAGGCCGACCGCGCGGACGCGGACGGCCTGTCGGAGCGAACGGGTCGGGAGCCTCAGAGGCCGACGTGCTGGCGGAAGCGCGCGATGGCCGCGAACTCCTGCACGTCGAGCGAGGCGCCGCCGACGAGCGCACCGTCGACGTCGGGCTCGCGGAGGAAGCCGGCGATGTTGCCCGACTTCACCGAACCGCCGTAGAGCACCCGGGTCGCCGCGGCGGCCTCGTCACCCCAGGCGGCGGCGATGCCACGACGGATCGCGGCACACTCCTCTTGGGCCTGCTCGGCGGTCGCGGCCTGGCCGGAGCCGATGGCCCAGACCGGCTCGTACGCGACCACGATCTCGGCGGGCTGCACGGCGTCGAGGACGACCTGCAGCTGCTCGACCGCGACGACACCGGCGCCGCGCTCCTCGCGCTGCGCACCGGTCTCGCCGACGCAGACCACCGGCACGAGTCCGTGCTCGACGGCTGCGGCGGTCTTGGCCGCCACGACCTCGTCGGTCTCGCCGTGCATCGTGCGACGCTCGGAGTGCCCGACGATGACGTACTGCGCGTCGAGGGCCTTGAGGAACGCGCCGGACACGTCACCGGTGTAGGCACCGGAGTCGTGCTGCGACAGGTCCTGGGCACCGAAGCGGATCGACAGCTTGTCGGCCGCGATGAGCGTCTGCACGCTGCGGAGGTCGGTGAAGGGCGGGAACACCGCGACCTCGACGTCGTCGTGGTCGTGGCGCGCGTCCTTCAGCGTCCACGCGAGCTTCTGCACCGTGGCGATGGCCTGGAGGTGGTCCAGGTTCATCTTCCAGTTGCCGGCGATCAGCGGCGTGCGGTTCATGCTGTGCCTCCCCGAGCGTTCCCGGCGATCAGCGGCGTGCGGGTACCGCGGCTCATGCTGACCACCCCAGCGCTTCGAGACCGGGCAGCGACTTGCCCTCGAGGAACTCGAGGCTCGCACCGCCACCGGTCGAGATGTGCCCGAACTGGTCGTCGGAGAACCCGAGCGACCGCACGGCCGCAGCGGAGTCGCCGCCACCGACGACCCCGAGGCCGTCGACCTCGGTGAGCGCCTGGGCGACGGTCTTGGTCCCCGCGGCGAAGGCCGGGAACTCGAACACGCCCATCGGCCCGTTCCAGAACACCGTCTTCGACCCGGACACCGCAGCGGCGAAGCGCTCCGCCGTCTCCGGACCGATGTCGAGGCCGACGCCGTCCGTGCCGAACGCGGTGGACTCGATCGCGTCCGCGGCGACCGTCTCGTGGTCGGCGTCGGCCGCGAAGCCGGAGGCCACCACGACGTCGGTGGGCAGGTCGATCGTCACGCCGAGCTCGTCGGCGCGGGCGAGGTACGTCCGCACGGTGTCGAGCTGGTCCTGCTCGAGCAGCGACTTCGCGACCCCGTGACCCTGGGCCGCGAGGAACGTGAAGAGCATGCCGCCACCGATGCACAGCGTGTCCACGCGGGGCAGCAGGTGGTCGATGACGCCGAGCTTGTCGCTGACCTTCGAGCCGCCGAGGACGACCGTGTACGGCCGTTCGGGGTCGGCGGTCAGGCGGTCGAGCACGCGCAGCTCGGACTCGATGAGCGAGCCGGCCGCGCTCGGCAGCGCCGCCGCGAGCTCGTAGACCGAGGCCTGCTTGCGGTGCACGACCCCGAACCCGTCGGACACGAACGCGTCGCCGAGGGCGGCGATCCGCTCGGCGAAGGCCTGCCGCTCGGACGCGTCCTTCGAGGTCTCCTCCGGGTTGAAGCGGAGGTTCTCGAGCAGCAGGACGTCGCCGTCCCCGAGGGCCTCGGCGGCCGCGGTGGCCTCGTCGCCGACGGTCTCGCCGACGAAGGTCACCTCTTTCCCGAGCAGCTCGGAGAGCCGCTGGGCGACCGGCGCGAGGGAGTACTCCTGCGCCGGCTTGCCGTCCGGGCGGCCGAGGTGCGAGATCACGACGACCCGCGCCCCGGCGTTCACCAGCGTGTTCAGCGTGCCGAGCGAGGCGCGGACACGACCGTCGTCGGTGATCCGGCCGTCCTTGAGCGGGACGTTCAGGTCGCAGCGGACGACGACGCGCTTGCCGGCGAGGTCGCCGAGGTCCTCGAGGGTGCGGAGGCTCATGCCGAGAGTCGCTCGCCCACGTACTCGGTCAGGTCGACGAGACGGTTGGAGTAGCCCCACTCGTTGTCGTACCACGAGGTGATCTTCACGAGACCGCCGATGACCTTGGTCAGGCCGGAGTCGTAGATCGAGGAGTGCGGGTCCGTGGTGATGTCGGTCGACACCAGCGGGTCCTCGCTGTAGAGCAGGATGCCCTTGAGCGGGCCCTCGGCGGCCTCCTTGTACGCGGCGTTGATCTCGTCGACGGTGACCTCGGACTTGGTCTCGAGGGTGAGGTCGGTGATCGAACCGGTCGGGACCGGGACACGCAGCGCGTAGCCGTCGAGCTTGCCGGCGAGCTCCGGCATGACCAGGCCGATGGCCTTCGCGGCACCGGTCGAGGTCGGGACGATGTTCAGCGCGGCGGCGCGGGCACGACGGGGGTCCTTGTGCGGGCCGTCCTGCAGGTTCTGGTCGGCCGTGTACGCGTGCACGGTCGTCATGAGGCCACGCTCGATGCCGAACTTGTCGTGGAACACCTTGGCGAGCGGCGCGAGGCTGTTCGTGGTGCAGGACGCGTTCGAGATGATGTGGTGGTTCGCCGGGTCGTACTGGTCCTCGTTCACGCCGAGCACGATGGTGACGTCGTCACCCGTGGCCGGGGCGGAGATGATGACCTTCTTGGCGCCCGCGTCGATGTGCTTCTGCGCGTCGGCGGCCTTGGTGAAGAAGCCGGTCGACTCGATGACGACGTCGACGCCCAGCTCGCCCCAGGGCAGGTTCGCGGGGTCGCGCTCCGCCAGGACCTTGATCGGCTTGCCGTCGACGACGATGCTGTCACCGTCGAGCTCGACGGAGACGCCGAGACGACCCGTGACGGAGTCGAACTTCAGCAGGTTCGCGAGGGCCGCGTTGTCGGTGAGGTCGTTCACCGCCACGATCTCGAGGTCGGAGCCCTTGGCGAGGGCGGCCCGGAAGAAGTTACGGCCGATCCGGCCGAAGCCGTTGATGCCGATCTTGACGGTCAATGGATCTCCTGTTGGGTCTGGGCGCCCGGAGGGCGCTGCGTTCGGAGTCGCGGGCCCTGCGGGCCCACCTGCGGTGGACGATACGCCCGTGACGTCGCCGTCTCGACCCTAGCAGTCGGACACTGCGCAGCAGCGCCGTGAGACGGTCCGTCCGGACGGTCCCCGACGGGCCGGGAACCGGCCCGTGGACCCGCCACACGACGGACGGGAGGCGCGGTGCCGGCTGGCACCGCGCCTCCCGTCCGGTGGGTGGGGACCCGCGTCGGTCAGACCCCCTCGAGCTCCTCCGGCACGCTGGCCTCGGTGCCCGGGATGCCGAGGTCCGACGCCCGCTTGTCGGCCATCGCGAGGAGTCGACGGATGCGTCCGGCGATGGCGTCCTTGGTCATGGGCGGGTCGGCGTGCTGTCCGAGCTCGTCGAGCGACGCGTCGCGGTGCTCGAGGCGGAGGGCGCCGGCGTACCTGAGGTGGTCCGGCACCTCGTCGGCGAGGATCTCGAGCGCACGCTCGACGCGGGCGCACGCCGCGACCGCTGCCTGCGCCGACCGGCGGAGGTTCGCGTCGTCGAAGTTGACGAGCCGGTTCGCGGTCGCGCGGACCTCGCGGCGCTGCCGCATCTCCTCCCAGTCCGCCGTGGTGCGGGCGGCACCCATGACGGTGAGCATCTGGCCGATGGCCTCGCCGTCGCGGATGACGACGCGGTGCACGCCCCGGACCTCGCGGCCCTTGGCGGCGATCCCGAGCCGCGAGGCCGCGCCGACGAGGGCCATCGCGGCCTCGTTGCCCGGGCACGTGACCTCGAGGGCGGCCGCACGCCCGGGGTCGGTCAGGGTGCCGGCCGCGAGGAACGCGCCGCGCCACACGGCGGCGAGGTCCTCACGGTTGCCCGTGGTGAGCCGGTTCGGCAGCCCGCGGACCGGGCGGCGACGGGCGTCCATCAGGCCCGTCTGGCGGGCCAGGGTCTCCCCCGCCTCGAGCACGCGGACGAGGTAGCGGGTGCCGCGACGCGACGATGCCGTCGAACCGACGGACGCCTCGGAGCGCACCCCGTACAGCTCGGCGAGGTCCTTGCGGACCCGGTGGACGATGATCCGGGTGTCGAGTTCGACCTCGACCGCGATCCTGCCCGAGATGACGTGCAGGCCGCCCGCGAACCGCAGGATGGTCGCGAGCTCGGCGGCGCGGACCGTGTTGCGGTTCACGACGACCCTGGCCAGTTCGTCCTTGACCTCGGCAGTCAACGGCACAGCATCATTCCTAACGTTTCTTCGGTGGGGTCCGCGGGCCCGGCGCACTCGTGTGGCACGGCCGGAGGGACGGTCACTCCCGGCCGAGATCTCGGTTCTTCACACGCACGGCGACGTCGGGCATCCCGCGGAGGAGGTTCGCCAACTCGGCGACGACGGCGACCGAGCGGTGCTTGCCGCCGGTACAGCCGATGGCGATCGTAGCGTGTCTTTTGTTCTCGCGTTGGTATCCCGCCAGCACGGGCTCGAGCACGGCGGCGTACCGCTCGACGAACGAGCGGGCACCCGGCTGGGCCAGGACGTACTCGGAGACGGGTGCGTCGAGGCCCGTGTGCGCCCGGAGTTCCGGGACCCAGTACGGGTTCGGGATGAACCGGACGTCGGCGACCATGTCGGCGTCGGCGGGCAGACCGTACTTGAAGCCGAAGCTCATGAGCGTCACCTGGACACCGACGAAGTGGTCGTCGGCGAACCGCTCGGTGACGGTGTTCGCGAGCTGGTGGATGTTGAGGTCGGACGTGTCGATGACGACGTCGGACGCCTCGCGGAGCCCGGCCAACCGCGCGCGCTCCCGCCCGATCCCGTCGAGCAGCGTGCCGTCCTCCTGCAGCGGGTGCGGCCTGCGGACCTGCTCGAACCGGCGGACGAGCACGGCGTCCGTCGCCTCGAGGAAGAGCACCCGGACCCGCGCGGACGCGCTCGCGCGCACCTGGGCGACCGCCTGCTCGGGGTCGGTGAAGAACCGGCCGCCGCGGACGTCCACGACGGTCGCGATCTTGGGGATCTTCTCACCCGCGCGGTCGGCGAGCTCGGTCAGCGGCGCGAGCATCTGGGTCGGCAGGTTGTCGACCACGTACCAGCCGAGGTCCTCGAGGGCCTTGCCCACCGTCGAGCGGCCGGCGCCCGACATACCCGTGACGATGAGGATGTCGTGCTGCTGGGAGCTGCGGGGGGCGGCGTCCGCGGCGTGCTCGGCCCCCGGTTCGTCGTGGTCGTCGGCCGGTGCCGGGTCGCTGCTGGTGCGGTCGCTCGTGTCGCTCGTGTCGCTCATGTGTGGGAGGGCTCCGTCGTGACGGGCCGGGCCCGTGGCCCGGGGCGGCTTCGGTTGGTCTCGAGGGTACCGCCCGGCGTCCGGACGGGGTCGTCGGAGCGAGTTGGGGCCATCAGCGGGGGCGGTGCGGTCCGTCCGCGCTGACGGCCGGCACGCTGACGGTGTCGCTGGCCGCGCCGGGCTCGCGGTCCGGTCGGGAGGCGCGGCTCGGCTCCGGTGCGCTGGTCGGCTCCGGTGCGCTGGTCGGCTCCGGCGCGCTGGTCGGCTCCGGCGCACTCGTCGGCTCCGGCTCGCTGTCGGTCGGCGTGCGGCCCGGCTCGGGCGCGCTGGCGGGCTGCGGTGCGCTGTCGGTCGGGGCGCTGCCCGGCTCGGCCGCACTGGCCGGGGCCTGTGCCAGCTTCGTCACCACGGCCGCCGCGGTCGCGGGGCCGACGCCGTTCACCTCGGCGATCTGCTCCGCCGTCGCCTCCCGCAGCCGCGCCACGGACCCGAAGTGCTTGAGCAGCGCCGACACCCGGGTCGGCCCGAGCCCCGGGATCTCGGCGAGCTGCGACCGGACGTCCCGCTTGCGACGGGTGCGCTGGTGCGTGATCGCGAACCGGTGCGCCTCGTCGCGGATGCGCTGGATGAGGAACAGCGCCTCGGAGTTGCGCGGCATGATCACCGGGAAGTCGTCGTCGGGCAGCCAGAGTTCCTCGAGACGCTTCGCGATCCCGACGAGGGCGATGTCGTGCACGCCGGCCTCGTCCATCGCGCGCTTCGCGGCCTGCACCTGCGGTTGCCCGCCGTCCACGATGAGCAGCTGCGGTCGGTACGCGAACCGCTTGGTCGGCTTCGTGCCCTCGACGACGGCGTCGCTCGTGGCGTCGGGGACGTCCGGCACGGCGGCGTCCTCGTCGAGTCGGGCGAGTCGGCGCGACAGCACCTGGTACATGCTGTCGGTGTCGTCGGTCGTCTCGGCGATCGAGTACCGGCGGTACTGGTCCTTGCGCGGCAGACCGTCCTCGAACACGACCATCGACGCCACGACGTTCGTGCCCTGCAGGTGGGAGATGTCGTAGCACTCCATCCGCAGCGGTGCCTCGGTCATGCCGAGGGCCTCCTGGATGTCCGCCAGGGCCGCGGCACGCGTGGTGTAGTCCGCGCTGCGCTTGGTCTTGTAGAGCATGAGCGCCTGCGCGGCGTTCTGCGCGGCCGTGCGGGCGAGTCCGGCACGGTCGCCGCGCTGGGCGGTGCTGAGCTTGGTCCCCCGCCCGCCGCGCCGTTCGCTGAGCCACTGCTGCAGCGCCTCGGCGTCCTCGGGCAGCTCCGGCACGACGACCTCGCGCGGGGGCTCCTCGGTCGTGGCGTACTGCCCCTGCACGATCTGCTCGACGAGGTCGCCCGTGCTGATGTCGAGCTCCTTGTCGACCACCCAGCCGCGGACACCGCGGATGCGGCCGCCGCGGACCGAGAACAGCTGCACCGCGGCCGCGAGCTCGTCCTCGGCGACGCCGAACAGGTCGAGGTCGACCGAGTCGCGGAGCACGACGGCGGACTTCTCGAGCACGGCCTCGAGCGCGCCGACCTGGTCGCGGTAGCGCGCCGCCTGCTCGTACTGCATGGCGTCGGCCGACGCGGCCATGCGCTGCTTCAGCTCGGTGATGACGCGGCGGTCGTAGCTCGCCATGAAGCGGACGAACTGCTCGACGATCGCCCGGTGTTCGGCGATCGTGACCTTCTGCGAGCAGGGGCCACCGCACTTGCCGATCTGCCCCGGGAAGCAGGGCTTGCCGGTCTGCATCGCCCGCTTGTAGGACGAGTCCGAGCAGGTACGGATCGGGAACACCTTGATCATCAGGTCGATGGTGTCGTGCACCGCCCAGATCTTCGGGTACGGACCGAAGTACTTGGCACCCTTGATCTTGCGGTTGCGGGTCACCATCACCCGCGGTGCTTCCTCGCCGAGGGTGATCGCCATGTACGGGTACGACTTGTCGTCCCGGAACTTGACGTTGAACGGCGGGTCGAACTCCTTGATCCACGTGTACTCGAGCTGGAGTGCCTCGATCTCGGAGCCGACCGTGGTCCACTCGACGCTGCGCGCCGTGAGGACCATGCGCCGGGTGCGCTCGTGCAGCGTGGGCAGTGGCGCGAAGTAGTTGCTGAGGCGGGCGCGGAGGTTCTTCGCCTTGCCGACGTAGAGCACCCGCCCCGCCTCGTCACGCCACCGGTAGACGCCCGGGTCGGTCGGGATCTCCGACGCCTTCGGCCGCCACGAGACGGTGTTCGCCACCTACCGAGCCCCTGCCTTCTGCTTCGTCGCGGTGCCGGACCGCTTCTGGGTCGCCGTCCGCGCACCCACCGCCTGCTGCTTGCCGACCCGGGCGTCCTGCGCGTCGAAGATCTCGCGCAGGAAGACGCCGGTGTGGCTCTCGGGGACGTCGGCCACGTGCTCCGGGGTCCCGACGGCCAGGACCGTGCCGCCGCCGGCACCGCCCTCGGGGCCCATGTCGACGAGCCAGTCCGCGGACTTGATGACGTCGAGGTTGTGCTCGATCGTGATGACGGTGTTGCCCTTGTCGACCAGGCTCTGCAGGACGAGCAGGAGCTTGCGGACGTCCTCGAAGTGCAGACCCGTGGTCGGCTCGTCGAGCACGTACACCGTGCGCCCGTTCGACCGGCGCTGGAGCTCGGTCGCGAGCTTCACGCGCTGTGCCTCACCGCCGGACAGCGTCGTGGCGCTCTGCCCCAGCCGGACGTAGCCGAGACCGACGTCGACGAGGGTGGCCATGTACCGGTGGATCGCGGAGATCGGCTCGAAGAACTCGGCCGCTTCGCTGATCGGCATGTCGAGGACCTCGGAGATGTCCTTGCCCTTGTAGTGCACCTGCAGCGTCTCGCGGTTGTACCGCGCGCCGCCGCAGACCTCGCACGCGACGTACACGTCGGGCAGGAAGTTCATCTCGATCTTGATCGTGCCGTCGCCGGAGCAGTTCTCGCAGCGGCCGCCCTTGACGTTGAAGCTGAACCGACCGGGCTGGTAACCGCGTGCCTTCGCCTCGGGGGTCTCGGCGAAGAGCTGACGGATGCGGTCGAAGACGCCCGTGTACGTCGCCGGGTTCGACCGCGGGGTGCGGCCGATCGGTGCCTGGTCGACGTGCACGACCTTGTCGAGCTGGTCGAGGCCCTTGACGCGCGTGTGCTTCCCCGCGATGTGCCGTGCACCGTTGAGCTGGTTGGCGAGCACCTTGTACAGGATGTCGTTGACCAGTGTCGACTTGCCCGAGCCGCTCACCCCGGTGACCGCGGTGAAGACGCCGAGCGGGAAGTCGACGTCGACCTGCTTGAGGTTGTTCGCCCGCGCGCCCTGCACGCTGATCACGCGCTTCGGGTTGATCTTCCGGCGCTCGGTGGGGACCTCGATGGCGCGGCGCCCGGCCAGGTAGTCACCCGTGACCGATTCGCGGTTCGCGATGATGCCCTCGTACGACCCGGAGTGCACGACCTTGCCGCCGTTGACCCCGGCCCCCGGGCCGATGTCGACGACCCAGTCGGCGGTGCGGATCGTGTCCTCGTCGTGCTCGACGACGATCAGCGTGTTGCCGAGGTCCTTGAGCTTGACGAGGGTGTCGATGAGCCGGCGGTTGTCGCGCTGGTGCAGGCCGATGCTCGGTTCGTCGAGCACGTACAGCACCCCGGTCAGGCCGGAACCGATCTGCGTCGCGAGCCGGATGCGCTGGGCTTCGCCGCCGGAGAGGCCACCGGCCCCGCGCGCGAGCGTCAGGTAGTTCAGGCCGACCTCGAGCAGGAACTCGAGCCGCGCCCGGATCTCGCGCAGGACCGCGGCGGCGATGTGGGCCTCGCGCTCGGTGAGCGTGAGCGAGTCCATGAAGTCGTACGCCTGGTCGAGGGACATGTCGGTGACGTCGGCGATGCTGCGCCCGTCGACCGTCACGGCGAGGACCTCGGGCTTCAGCCGCGTGCCGTCGCACACCGGGCACGGGACCTCGCGCAGGTACCCCTGGAAGCGCTGCCGCTGCGAGTCCGACTCGGCCTCGGCGAACTTGCGCTCGATGTACGGCATGACGCCCTCGAAGCCGCTCGTGTAGCGCATCTCGCGACCGAACCGGTTGCGCCAGGACACCGAGACCTCGAAGTCCTTGCCGGTGAGGATCGACGCCTGCACCTTCGGGTCGAGCTGGTTCCACGGGGTGTCCAGGTTGAAGCCCAGCTCCTTGCCGAGACCCGCGAGGAGCTTCTCGAAGTAGGAGTACAGCCCGCTCGTGCCCGTCCAGGGCAGCAGGACACCGTCACGCAGCGAGGCCTCGGGGTCGCCGAGCACGAGGTCGGGGTCGACCGACATGCGGGTGCCGAGGCCCGAGCACTCCGGGCACGCACCGAACGGCGCGTTGAACGAGAACGTGCGGGGCTCGATCTCGGTCAGCGCGAGCGGGTGGTTGTTCGGGCAGGAGAGGTTCTCGGAGTAGGTGCGGACGGCACCCGGGCCCTCGTGGTCCACGAGGTCGATCGCCACCGTGCCGTTCGTCAGGCGCAGCGCCGTCTCGAGCGAGTCGGTGAGGCGTCCGAGGCCGTCGTCGCTGGCCACGAGGCGGTCGACGATGACCGAGATGTCGTGCTTGACCTGCTTCTTGAGCGTCGGCGGGTCGCTCAGCTGCACACGCTCGCCGTCGACGATCGCGCGGGCGTAGCCGGAGGCGGCGAGCTCCTGGAAGAGGTCGACGAACTCGCCCTTCTTCTTCGACACGACCGGCGCGAGCACCTGGAACCGCGTCCCTGTCTCGAACTGCATGAGCTGGTCGGCGATCTGCTGCACGCTCTGCTTGCTGATCACCTCGCCGCAGACGGGGCAGTGCGGGACGCCGATGCGCGCCCAGAGCAGACGCATGTAGTCGTAGACCTCGGTGATGGTGCCCACCGTCGACCGCGGGTTGCGGTTCGTCGACTTCTGGTCGATCGACACCGCGGGCGACAGGCCCTCGATGAAGTCGACGTCCGGGCGGTCGACCTGGCCGAGGAACTGGCGCGCGTAGGCGGACAGCGACTCGACGTAACGACGCTGCCCCTCGGCGAAGATCGTGTCGAACGCCAGCGAGGACTTGCCGGAACCGGAGAGCCCGGTGAACACGACGAGGGAGTCCCGCGGGATCTCGAGGTCGACGTCCTGCAGGTTGTGCACGCGCGCACCCCGGACACTGAGCGTCGAGGTGCTGTGCGGAGCGGTCCCGCCGGGCATGTGGAGGTCGGCGGGCTCGCCGAAGGCGTCGCCGCCCGACGTCGAGGTTCCGCGGTCAGAGGTGATGGTCATCGGAGACGAGTCTACGAACCCGCACCGACATCCGCCCGCGCGTGGCGGGTCAGAGCACTCCGTCGAGAGCGAACGCGACACCGGTCGCCCGCTCGCTCGCGGCCCACAGCCGCGCTGCCGCGGTGCGGTCGTGCGCGCGGGTCCGGGCCGGGACGAGCGCCGGCGGACCGGCGAACTGCAGCGGACCGCCCGGCCCCCAGTACTCCCCCGACCGGACACCGTCGCCGACGGCAGCGTGCACGAGCGGGTGCGCACCGGCGTCCTTGCCCTGTGCCACCCAGCCGGAGCCCGCACGCATCCACGCCGGTTCGGACCGGGTCGGCGCGATCTCCGGCCGCGGTGGGGCGGCCGCGTCGAGCGCGAGGCCGGGGTGCGCCACGACGCTGCGCAGCCGGGACCCCGCGTCGCCGAGGCGTTGGGCGAGCTCGAACCCGAAGAGCATGACGGCGAGCTTGCTCCGCGCGTACTGGCGGTGCCCCTCGTACCGACCGGTCGCGAGCGGGTCCGTCCGGTCGAGCGTCGTGAACCGGTGTGCGATCGAGCCGAGGTGCACGACGCGGCCGACCGCGGGGTCGAGCAGCGGCAGGACGAGTGCGGTCCAGGCGAAGTGCCCGAGGTGGTTCGTGCCGACCTGCAGCTCGAACCCCTGCGCCGTGCTGCGGCGCTCGGCGGACCCGACGACGCCGGCGTTGTTGAGGACCGCGTGGACCGGTCCGTGGTCGGCGAGGGCCGTGGCCGCGGACCGGACGCTGTCGAGGTCGGCGAGGTCGAGTCGGAGCACCGCCGTGTCCGCACCGTCGACGTGGCGCTGGATGCTCCGCTCGGCGGCCGCACCCCGCTCCGGGTCCCGGACGGCCAGGACCACCCGGTGCCCACGGGCCGCGAGCTGTTCGGCCGCGTGGTAGCCCAACCCGGCGCTCGCCCCGGTCACCACGACCGTGCGGTGCTCCGGCTCGGCCCGGACGGCGTCAGCGGACATGGCCGGCGGACTCCATCTGCCGGAGCGCCTTCTTGAGGTCCTGCACCTCGTCGCGGAGGCGGGCGGCGAGCTCGAACTTCAGCTCGGCGGCGGCCTGGAGCATCTGCTCGTTGAGGTCGGCGATCGTCGCGCCGAGCTGCGTCGCACCCTCGCCGGCGATGCCCTCGCGCCGCAGGTTCGGCGTCGGGGACCGCCGACCGTCCGCACCGCCCCGACCCTCGAGCAGGGCCTTGGTGTCGTCGTTCTCGCGCTGCAGGACCTCGGTGATGTCCGCGATCTTCTTGCGCAGCGGCTGCGGGTCGATGCCGTGCTCGAGGTTGTACGCGACCTGCTTCTCGCGGCGCCGGTCGGTCTCGTCGATGGCGTTCCGCATCGAGTCGGTCATCTTGTCGGCGTACATGAGCACCTGGCCGGACACGTTGCGCGCCGCGCGACCGATCGTCTGGATGAGCGACGTCGACGACCGGAGGAAGCCCTCCTTGTCGGCGTCGAGGATCGCGACGAGGGACACCTCGGGCAGGTCGAGGCCCTCGCGCAGCAGGTTGATGCCGATGAGGACGTCGTACACGCCCTGGCGCAGCTCGGTGAGGAGCTCGACGCGCTTGAGCGTGTCGACGTCGGAGTGCAGGTACCGCACCCGCACGCCCGCGTTGCCGAGGAAGTCGGTGAGCTCCTCGGCCATGCGCTTGGTGAGGGTCGTGACGAGCACGCGCTCGTCGCGCTCGGTGCGGAGCTTGATCTCCTCGAGCAGGTCGTCGATCTGGCCGTCGCTCGGCTTGACGACGATCTCCGGGTCGACGAGGCCGGTCGGGCGGATGATCTGCTCGACGACGCTGTCCGTGACGCCGAGCTCGTACTTGCCGGGCGTCGCCGACAGGTAGACCTTCTGCCCGACGCGCTCGAGGAACTCTTCCCACGTGAGCGGGCGGTTGTCGAGGGCGCTCGGCAGGCGGAAGCCGTGCTCGACCAGGGTGCGCTTGCGCGAGGCGTCGCCCTCGTACATCGCGCCGATCTGCGGCACCGTGACGTGCGACTCGTCGATCACGATGAGGAAGTCGTCCGGGAAGTAGTCGATGAGGCAGTGCGGTGCCTCGCCGGCCTCGCGCCCGTCCATGTGCCGCGAGTAGTTCTCGATGCCCGAGCAGAACCCGATCTGCTCCATCATCTCGATGTCGAACGTCGTGCGCATGCGGAGCCGCTGGGCCTCGAGCAGCTTGCCCTGGCCCTCGAGCTCGGCGAGCCGGTCGGCGAGCTCGTCCTTGATGCGCTCGATCGCCTTGTGCATGACGTCGGTGTCGGCGACGTAGTGCGACGCCGGGAAGATCGACACCGCGGGCAGGTCGTCGATCACGCTGCCCGTGAGCGGGTGCAGCGAGGACAGCGCCTCGATCTCGTCACCGAACATCTCGATGCGGATCGCGTGCTCCTCGTACATCGGGATGATCTCGATGGTGTCGCCGCGGACCCGGAAGGTGCCGCGCGCGAAGTCGACGTCGTTGCGCTGGTACTGCATGCCGACGAACTTGCGGACGAGCTGGTCGCGGGAGATCGTCTGGCCCACGTGCAGCGCGACCGAGGCGTTCATGTACTGCTCGGGCGTGCCCAGGCCGTAGATGCACGACACGGTCGACACCACCACGACGTCGCGCCGGCTGAGCAGCGAGTTGGTCGTGGAGTGGCGGAGGCGCTCGACCTCGGCGTTGACGGACGAGTCCTTCTCGATGAAGGTGTCGGTCTGCGGGACGTACGCCTCGGGCTGGTAGTAGTCGTAGTACGAGACGAAGTACTCGACGGCGTTGTTCGGCATGAGCCCGCGGAACTCGTTCGCGAGCTGCGCCGCGAGGGTCTTGTTGTGCGCCAGGACCAGGGTCGGACGCTGCACCTGCTCGATGAGCCAGGCGGTCGTCGCCGACTTGCCCGTACCCGTCGCGCCGAGCAGGACCACGTCGGTCTCACCGGCGTTGATGCGACCGGCGAGCTCGGCGATCGCCGCCGGCTGGTCGCCGCTCGGCGAGTACTCGCTGATGACCTCGAACGGACGGATCGCCCGCGTGGGCTCGATCGACACTGCCATGCAGGCAACGGTAGTCGGGACCGCCGACACCGGACCGGCCGCTTCGCCCAGGGCAGAAGGACCCCGCCCACCTGGTCAGTCCCGCACGCCAGCGATCCGCCACCAGACCTCGTCCGCAGACCGCACCGTGTCGTCGAGCGTCCCCGTGGCGTCCACGACGTGGTCGGCGAGGGCGAGCCGTTCGGCGTCGGACGCCTGGGCCGCCACACGCCGCTCGGCCTCGTCGCGGGGCATCCCCCGGTGGGCGACGAGCCGCTCGACCCGTTGCGCGGCCGGGGCGTCGACGACCACGACGGCGTCGAACGCGAGCGGACGGCTCCCCCGGGCCTCCGCGAGCAACGGGACGTCGTACACCACGACCGCGTCCGGGCCGGCGGCCTCGGCCGCGTCGAAGGCCTGCTGGGCGAGCCGCCAGACCTCCGGGTGGGTGATCCCCTCGAGGTCCTTCCGCGCCTGCGGGTCGGCGAAGACGATGCTGCCGAGTGCCGGCCGGTCGAGCGAGCCGTCTGCGGTCAGCACACCGGCCCCGAAGCGCTCGGCGACCCGGGCGAGTCCGGGGCTCCCCGGCGCCACCGCCTGCCGAGCGAGCTGGTCGGCGTCCACCACGACCGCGCCGTGCTCCGCCCAGCGTCGGGAGACCGTGGACTTGCCCGCGGCGATGCCGCCCGTCAGACCGATGATGCGCACGCCACCAGGCTACCGAGCGACACCCGGACGGGACGGCGTCCCGGAACGCCGCACGCACGACGGGACGACGACGCCCGGGAACGCCGGAAGCCCGGCACCCACGATGGGTGCCGGGCTTCCGGTCGGTGCGACCAGCTCGATCAGTTGTTCGAGCTGAGCTTCTCGCGGAGCGCCGCGAGCGAGGCGTCGTCGGCCAGGGTGCCCTGACCGTTCGACTCGCTCGAGAACGACGGCGTCGAGGAGGTCGACGTCGAGGACGCGCCGGCCGGGAGGTCGAAGCCACCCTTCTCCTCGTCGGCGATGGTCTTCGCGACCTGCGCCTTGTGGGCTTCCCAACGCGCCTGGGCGGCCGCGTACTGGCCCTCCCACTCGGTGCGCTGGGTGTCGTAGCCCTCGAGCCACTCGTTGGTCTCCGGGTCGAAGCCCTCGGGGTACTTGTAGTCACCCTTGTCGTCGTACTCGGTCGGCATGCCGTAGAGCGCCGGGTCGAACTCGGTGCCCTCCGGGTCCACGCCCTCGTTCGCCTGCTTGAGGCTGAGCGAGATGCGGCGACGGTCGAGGTCGATGTCGATGATCTTGACGAAGACCTCGTCACCGACGGAGACGACCTGCTCGGCGAGCTCGACGTGCTTGTTCGAGAGCTCCGAGATGTGGACGAGACCCTCGATGCCGTCGGCGACGCGGACGAAGGCACCGAACGGCACGAGCTTCGTGACCTTGCCCGGCGCGATCTGACCGATCGCGTGGGTGCGGGCGAAGACCTGCCACGGGTCCTCCTGGGTGGCCTTGAGCGAGAGCGACACGCGCTCGCGGTCCAGGTCCACCTCGAGGATCTCGACGGTGACTTCCTGACCGACCTCGACGACCTCGCTGGCGTGCTCGATGTGCTTCCAGGAGAGCTCGGAGACGTGGACGAGACCGTCGACGCCGCCCAGGTCGACGAACGCACCGAAGTTGACGATCGACGACACGATGCCCTTACGGACCTGGCCCTTGTGGAGGTTGTTGAGGAAGGTGGTGCGCGACTCGGACTGCGTCTGCTCGAGCAGGGCGCGGCGCGAGAGGACCACGTTGTTGCGGTTCTTGTCGAGCTCGAGGATCTTCGCCTCGAGCTCCTGGCCCAGGTACGGGGTCAGGTCGCGGACGCGACGCAGCTCGATGAGCGAGGCCGGGAGGAAGCCGCGGAGACCGATGTCGACGATCAGGCCGCCCTTGACGACCTCGATGACCGTGCCGGTCACGACGCCGTCGGACTCCTTGATCTTCTCGACGTCGCCCCACGCACGCTCGTACTGCGCACGCTTCTTCGACAGGATCAGGCGACCTTCCTTGTCCTCCTTCTGGAGGACCAGGGCCTCGACCTCGTCGCCGACCTCGACGACCTCGTTGGGGTCGACGTCGTGCTTGATCGAGAGTTCGCGCGAGGGGATGACGCCCTCGGTCTTGTAGCCGACGTCGAGGAGGACCTCGTCGCGGTCGATCTTCACGACGGTTCCGGAGATCAGATCGCCGTCGTTGAAGAACTTGAGGGTCTTCTCGACCTCGGCCAGGAAGTCATCAGCCGAGCCGATGTCGTTGATGGCGACCTGCTTGGGAGCCTTGGTCGTGGTGGTTGTCATGTAGAGATTGCTCCGAACGGACATGAGTCGGGCCGTGACGACGAGGGAGCGACCCCCTGGTCCACACCGATCGTCGGTGCGAGCCGTCATGGCAGTGATTGGTTGGCGCGGATTGCGCCAATGGAGTCTAACCGCACCGCGCGGGCACCCACAACCAGGCCGGTCGGGCGTGTCACGGAGCGTCACGTGCGGTGCAGACCCGGCGGTGGTGCCGCGGTGCGGCCGCACCGCGGCGGACGGGAGGCCCGTGGCGGGGCCGCCACGGGCCTCCCGTCCGCCAGGTGCGCACCCCCGGCGACGCGGGCCGGCCCCGATGACCGGCGACGGTGACCCGCCCCCGGCGTCCGCTCAGTCGAGCAGTGCGCTCCGGAGCGTGTCGAGCCCGACGCCGCCGAGTGCGAGCGCGCGGTGGTGGAACGCCTTGAGGTCGAACGCGTCGCCCTCGCGCGCCCGGACCTCGTCGCGGATCGACTCCCACACGCGCTGGCCGACCTTGTACGACGGCGCCTGCCCGGGCCAGCCGAAGTACCGGGCGACCTCGAACTGCACGAACTCGGGCGCCATGTTGACGTTCTGGCCCATGAAGTCGAGCGCGTACTCCCACGTCCAGCCGCCGCCGTCCGGGTTCGTCTTCTGCAGGTGCACGCCGATGTCGAGCACGACCCGCGCGGCACGCATCCGCTGCCCGTCGAGCATGCCGAGCCGGTCGCCGTCGTCGTCGAGGAAGCCGAGCTGCTCCATCAGGCGTTCGGCGTAGAGCGCCCAGCCCTCGACGTGCCCCGACGGTCCGGCGAGCTGCCGGCGCCAGGTGTTCAGCTCGCCGCGGTTGTGCACGGCCTGGCTGATCTGCAGGTGGTGGCCCGGGACGCCCTCGTGGTAGACCGTCGTCTTCTCACGCCAGGTGCCGAAGTCGGTGACGCCCTCGGGCACCGACCACCACATGCGGCCGGGGCGGGAGAAGTCGTCCGAGGGCCCCGTGTAGTAGATGCCGCCCTCCTGCGTCGGCGCGATCCGGCACTCGAGGCGCTTGATCGGGTCCGCGATGTCGAAGTAGACGCCGTCCATCGCGCGGATCGAGGCGTCGCTCGTCTCCTGCATCCACCGCTGCAGCGCGTCGGTGCCGTGCAGGACCCGGGCCGGGTCGGCGTCGAGCAGCTCGATGGCACGGGCCACCGAGGCGCCGGACTCGATGCGGTCGGCGATGCGCTCCTGCTCGTCGCGCATCCGGGCGAGCTCCTCGATCCCCCACTCGTACGTCTCGTCGAGGTCGACGACCGCGCCGAGGAAGCGGCGGGAGTGCAGCGCGTAGTCCTCGCGTCCGACGGCGTCGACCGGCGTCGCGAGGGGCAGCAGCTCGTGCTCGAGGAACCCGCCGAACGAGCGGTAGGCAGCCGCGGCCACCTCGGCGCCGCGGGCGAGCTCGGCCTGCAGCGACTCGGGCAGCGGCGCACCGCCCTCGAGCGCGGCGGACGCGACGAACTGGCGGAAGAAGCCGTCAGGGGCGCCGGTGCGGGCGGCCTGCTCGGCGATGAGCGCGACCTGCCGCCGTGCCGGCGTGACCTGCTCCCGGGTGCCCTGGAGGAGGGTCTCGCGGTAGCCCTCGAGGGCGTCCGGCAGCGCGTGCAGCCGGCCGGCGACGTGCTGCCAGTCGTCCGTCGTCGCGGTCGGCATGAGGTCGAGCACGTCCCGGAGCTCCTGCGCGGGGCTCGCGATGACGTTGAGGTCGCGCAGGTGCAGCTGCCGCTCGTGCGACTCGAGCACGAGGTCGAGCTCGGCACCGAGGTCGGTCTTCGTCACCCGGTCGACGTCGTCGGCCGCGGGGGCCGCGTCGAGCGCGCGACGCGCGGCGCGGGCGGCGTCGGCCAGCGCGTCGGCACCGGCGGGCGACGTGTCGCCGTACCCGTCGGTGCGGCCCGGGACGCCGATGTACGTGGCGACGGTCGGGTCGAGATCGACGAGCGTGGACACCCAGTCCTCGGCGACGCGGTCGACGGCGGACGGTTGGCGGACGGGACGGGCTTCGGTCATGTCCCCGACCATACCCACGTGCGTTCCGGAGCATGGGAGTGGCCGCGGAACGCCCGGGAAGGCGGACGGGAGGCGCGGTGCGGGCCCGCACCGTGCCTTCCGTCCGTCCGCTGGTCGCGGCCGGCGTCAGTGCGCCGCCGCCTCCCAGTTCGGGCCCACGCCCACCGACACGTCGAGCGGCACGCTGAGCTCGGCGGCACCGCCCATGCGCGTGCGCAGGATCTCCTCGACGCGCTCCTGCTCCCCCGGTGCGACCTCGAGGATGAGCTCGTCGTGCACCTGGAGCAGCAGGTGCGACGCGAGGTCGCCGTCCCGCAGGTCGGCGGCGACGCCGAGCATCGCGATCTTCATGATGTCCGCGGCGGACCCCTGGATCGGCGCGTTCAGCGCGGCGCGCTCGGCGTTCTCGCGCAGGACGCGGTTCGGGCTCTTCAGGTCGGGGAACGGGCGTCGGCGTCCGAAGATGGTCTCGGTGTAGCCGTCCTCGCGGGCCTGCTCGACGACGCCGCGCAGGTAGTCGCGGACGGCGCCGAACCGGGCGAAGTACTCGTTCATGAGCGTGCGCGCCTCGGACTGCTCGATGCGCAGCTGCTTGGACAGGCCGAACGGGCTGAGGCCGTACGCGAGGCCGTACGACATCGCCTTGACCTTGGTGCGCATCTCGGGCGTGACGTCGGCCGGCTCGACACCGAACACCCGGGCGCCGACGAAGCGGTGCAGGTCCTCGCCCTCGTTGAACGCCTGGATCAGCCCGGGGTCGCCGGACAGGTGCGCCATGATGCGCATCTCGATCTGCGAGTAGTCGGCGGTGACGAGGGTCGTGTACGGCTCCGCGACGGCGAACGCCGACCGCACCCGACGGCCCACGGCGGTCTTGACGGGGATGTTCTGCAGGTTCGGGTCGGTCGACGAGATGCGGCCGGTGCTGCTGCCGGTCTGCTCGTAGCTGGTGTGGATGCGGCCGTCGACGACCGCGGCGTCGAGGGTGTCGACGATCTGCCGGAGCTTGGTCGCGTCGCGGTGCTGGAGCAGCAGGCCGAGGAACGGGTGCGGGTGCTGCTCCTGCAGGTCGGCGAGGCTCGCGGCGTCGGTCGAGAAGCCGGTCTTGGTCTTGCGGGTCTTCGGCATCGCCAGCTCGGTGAACAGGACCTCCTGCAGCTGCTTCGGCGAGCCGAGGTTCACCTCGTGGCCGATCTCGGCGAACGCCTGCTGCGCGAGCTCGGCCGCGCGCTCCCCGAGGTCGTGCGACAGACCGGTGAGCACGGGCCGGTCGATGCCGACGCCGATGGTCTCCATGCCGGCGAGGACCGGAACGAGCGGGAGCTCGATCGTGTCGAGGACCCGGAGCGAGGACTCGTCGACCCGGGCGCGCAGGGCCGTGTCGACGCGGAGCACGTACCAGGCGTGCACCCCGACGTTCACCGGGTCGGTCTCGGGCACGAGCTGGTTCGGGTCGGCGGTCGGGAGTTCCTCGCCGAGCTCCTGGTAGACGAGGTCGGCGAGGGGCTGGCCCTGCTTGCCGGGCTGCGCGAGCCACCCGGTCAGTCGGGCGTCACCGGCGATGCCGTGCACGGTGATGCCGACCGTGCCGAGCGCCTTGATCGCGGCCTTGGCGTCGTGGAAGTGCTTCGGCGCGTCGGAGGCGAACCACGCCGCGAGCTGCTCGTAGTCCTTCGTGCCACTGCCGCCCGGGACCAGAACGGCGTCGTCGTGGGTCGCGATGCCGATGGCGCTGAGGCGGCCGTCGATGACCTCGACCGCGACGCCGAACCCGTTCTCGGCGTCCTTCGCGACCTTCTGGTCGAGCCAGTGGCCGAGCTCCTCGTCGATGACGGTCTTCACGGGCGGCGGGGTCGGCGCACCGCTGTCGACGGCGCCCTCGGCAGCGGTGCCGTCGGACGGCTCGCCGGTGCCCGCGACCTTGAGGACGCGGTCGAGCAGGGTGCGGAACTGCAGCTTCGCGAACAGTTCGCGCACGGCCTGCTCGTCGAGCGGCCGGAGCGCCACGTCGCCGGGGCCCACCGGCAGCTCGACGTCGTCCACCAGTCGGTTCAGCCTGCGGTTGCGGATCGCCCGGTCCTTCTGGTCGCGCAGGTTGCCGCCGACCACGCCCTTGATCTCGTCGGCGTGCTCGAGGACGCCGTCGAGCGAGCCGTACTGGGTGATCCACTTCACCGCGGTCTTCTCGCCGACCTTGTCGATGCCGATGAGGTTGTCGCTCGTCTCACCGACGAGGGCGGCGATGTCCGGGTACTGGTGCGGTTCGATGCCGTACCGCTCGTACACCTTGTCGCGGTCGTAGCGCGTGAGCTCGGACACCCCGCGGACCGACGGGTACAGCAGCGTCACGTCGTCGTTGACGAGCTGGATCGAGTCGCGGTCGCCCGAGACGACGTACACCTGGTAGCCCTGCTCGGACCCCTGGCGGGCGAAGGTGGCGAGGATGTCGTCGGCCTCGTAGTCCTCCTTCGTGACGGTGGTGATGCCCATCGCCTCGAGCGCCTGCTGCAGGAGCGGGATCTGCCCCTTGAACTCGGCCGGGGTCTCGGAGCGGGTGCCCTTGTAGTCCTCGTACTCCCGCGTGCGGAAGGAGAACCGGGAGATGTCGAACGCGACCGCGAGGTGCGTGGGCTTCTCGCGCTGGAGGAGCATGAGCAGCATCGAGATGAAGCCGTGGATGGCGTTCGTGTGCTGCCCCTCGCGGTTCACGAAGCTGTCGACCGGCAGGGCGTAGAAGGCACGGAAGGCGAGCGAGTGGCCGTCGATGACCATGAGGGTAGGCTTTGCGGAGTCCGACACCCGGACAGCCTACCGACGCCATACGACACGGGAGTCCTGCGCGCGTGACCGACGAAGCGACCACCGGTGGAACCCTCGCCGACGCCGGGGTGGACCCCCGTCTGGCCGACCGCGGCATGGGGGAACTCGCCGAGAAGATGGGCATGGTCATCACCGAGCTGACCGCCGAGCGCGCGGTCGGGTCGATCCCGGTCGAGGGCAACCGGCAGCCGGTCGGCCTGCTGCACGGCGGCGCGTACGTCGTGCTCGCCGAGAGCCTCGGGTCGATGGCCGCGAACGTGCACGCCGGCCCGGGTCGGTACGCCGTCGGGATCGAGCTGAGCGCTTCGCACTCGCGCAGCGCCACGAGCGGCCGGGTCACCGGGACGTGCACGGCGATCCACCTCGGCGGGACGCTCACCACGCACGAGATCGTGCTCACCGACGACGAGGGCCGACGCTGCTCGACCGTCCGCATCACGAACATGATCCGCGAGCGGCGCTGACCCCGCAGCCGTCAGTCCTCCGGCGGTCGCTGCAGCAACAGTCGCGCGTCGCCGAAGCCGAGCCGCCGGTAGAGCCGCTCCCCGACGACGCTCGAGTGCACGACGACCCGTTCCGCGCCGGCCTCGTCCGCGAGGTCGACCAGCGCGGCGACGAGCGCACCCGCGACGCCCCCACCACGCAGGTCCGGGTGCACGTAGACGCTCTGCAGCTCCGCCGCGACGCGGCCGTGCGGCCGGTGCGGCACCGGCGGGCGCGGGTTCAGCGCGAGCCACGCCATGCCGAGCACGACGCCGCCCCGTTCCGCGACGACGCACCGGTGCGAGTCCGCGTGCTCGCGCCCGAACGCCGCCGTCGCGTCGCGGTACGCCTCGGGTGTGACGGTCGGTACCCGACCGTCCTCCTCGACGCTCCACCGCCACCGCAGGTCGGCCACCGCTGCCATGTCCTCCGGCCGGGAGGCACGGATCACCACGTCGTCCATGCCCCCACCCTGCCAGGTGGCCGGTCCGCGGCGGGGCCGACCCGCGCCTCCCGTCCGACCCGCACCACGCGTCGGCCGTCACCCGCGCCGACGGAGCAGACGACGTCGGGTCGCGGGCGCCCACCCGACGGTTCCTGCTCCATCGGCGGCCGGGGCGGGCGGCCCGGGAACGCGACAAGCGCCGCCGGACGGTGTCCGGCGGCGCTTGTCGCGTGAGCGAGCGGGTGCTACTTCTTGGCGCTGAGCTGCTCGATGATCGCCTTGGCGACGTCGTGCATGGTGAGGCGGCGGTCCATCGACGCCTTCTGGATCCAGCGGAACGCCTCGGGCTCGGTGAGGCCCATCTTCTCGTTGAGCAGGCCCTTGGCGCGGTCGACGAGCTTGCGGGTCTCGAAGCGCTCGACCAGGTCGGCGACCTCGGCCTCGAGCGTGATGATCTGCTGGTGCCGCGAGAGGGCGATCTCGATCGCGGGGAGCAGGTCGTTCGGGGTGAAGGGCTTCACGACGTAGGCGAGGGCACCCGCCTCGGTCGCGCGCTCGACGAGGTCCTTCTGGCTGAACGCCGTGAGGAGGACCACCGGAGCGATGTGGTTCTTGGAGAGCTTCTCGGCCGCGGAGATGCCGTCGAGCTGGGGCATCTTGACGTCCATGACCACGAGGTCCGGGCGGAGGTCGGTCGCGAGCTGCACGGCGGTCTCGCCGTCACCCGCTTCGCCGACGACGTCGAAGCCGTTGTCGCGGAGGATCTCGACGATGTCGAGACGGATGAGCGACTCGTCCTCGGCGACGACGACGCGACGCGGTGCTGCTGGGGTTGCTTCTGTGTCACTCACGACGGAGAGCCTACTAGACGGCCGGAGAGGACGCCGCCGGGCATCCCGACGGACGACCGGCCCGACCGAGGACCCGGCGAACGGACGATCGGTACGAGTGGCGGGACTCGAACCCGCACGCCGTGAGGCAGAGCATTTTGAGTGCCCCGTGTCTACCGTTCCACCACACTCGCGAGGAGGCCAGGCTAGCAGCCCGGCACGCCGCATCCCGTTCGCGCGCCCGCCGTCCGCCGCGGTCGTCGTCCGCGGCGGTCGCCGTCCGCCGCGGTCGTCGTCCGCCGCGGTCGTCGGGGCCGGCCGCTACAGTCGGTCGCACGGGGATGCGGGGGCGCGAGGCCGACGTCGTCGTCCCCTCGCACCGACCCGGAGGCACCCATGACCGACGACGCCCTGTTCTCGAGCCTGTTCGCCGCGGTGGCCGCAGCCCCCGACGACGTCGCCCTGCGCGGGCAGGTCGCACAGCTCCTGCTCGACCGCGGCCGTCCGGCGGAGGCGCTGCAGCACGCGGCGGTCGCCCTGCAGCACGCCCCGGGCGACGCGACCGCGCTGCGGGTGCTGACCGCGGCGTCCGCAGCCCTGCGCGGGTCGGCGGCGGGCGACGCCGTCCCGACCCCGGAGCGCGGGACCGACGGCGGCGTCCGGCCGCACGCGGATGCGACACCGGAGGCGACCGGGGACCGCAGCACCGCGGCGGACGGCGACCACCCCGCCGACGCGGCCGGTCCCGGGACCGGCACCGCGCCTCCCGGCCGTGCCGGCGACGACTTCGACTGGCGACGCGCGGAGGCGGAGCTGGGACACGTCGTGCCGCCGCCGTTCGTCGACGCGACCCCGACGTCCGACCGGTCCGCGGCGGACGGCGACGGCGACCGCCCGGAGCGGATCCGGGTGGACGGCGGCGACGGGGAACCGGTCGTCGACGTCGAGGTGGAGCGCCCGCAGGTGACCCTCGCCGACGTCGGTGGTCTCGAGGACGTCAAGCAGCGGATCCGGGAGTCGTTCCTCGAACCGATGCGGCACCCCGAGCTGGCGGCGGCGTTCGGCAAGACCCTCCGCGGCGGCCTCGTGCTGTACGGCCCGCCCGGGTGCGGCAAGACGTTCATGGCGCGGGCGATCGCCGGGGAGCTCGGTGCGCACTTCGTCACGGTGCGGATCGACCAGGTGCTCGACCCGTACGTCGGCGCGACGGAGAAGAACCTGCACGCGGTGTTCGAGGCCGCGCGGGCCAAGGCACCCGCGGTGCTGTTCCTCGACGAGATCGACGCCCTCGGTGCACGCCGCTCGAGCATCGGCACGGGGTGGAGCGGCCTGCGGCAGATGGTCAACCAGCTGCTGCTCGAGCTCGACTCGGTCGGGTCGGACAACGACGGCCTGTTCGTCCTCGCCGCGACGAACAGCCCGTGGGACGTCGACCCCGCGCTCCTGCGACCCGGTCGCTTCGACCGGATGACACTCGTGCTACCGCCCGATGCCCCGGCTCGCGAGGCGATCCTCCGGCACCACTTCGCGCGACGGCCGATCGCCGGGATCGACCTCGCGGAGGTCGTCGCCGCGACCGAGGACTTCAGCGGAGCCGACCTGGAGCACCTCGTCACCTCGGCGGCGGAGCAGGCGATGGCGCGGTCGGTGGCCGCCGGACGGATCGAACCGGTCGTGATGGACGACGTCCTGCGTGCCCGCTCGCAGGTGCAGCCGTCGACCGGGTCCTGGCTCGTCACGGCGAAGAACGTCGCGGCCTTCGCGAACGCGGACGGCCGGTACGACGACCTCGTCGCGTACCTGCGGCGCAAGCGTGTCCTCTGACGCCGACGCGACCGCGTCCGCGGCGGCACTGGCCGGGTCGCTCCGCGCCGTCGGGCAGCTCGACCGCGCGGAACAGGTGCTGCGCGAGGCGTCCGCGCACGCGCCCGAGGACCCGGTGCTGCTCGTCGAGTGGGCGACCCTGCTCCAGCACCGCGGCGACCTCGCGGGCGCCGAGTCCGCCGCGCGAGCCGCGGTCCGCGCCGCGCCCGAGTCGCTCGCGGGGTACGTCCGGCTGGCCCTGGTGCTCGTCGCGGCACAGCGCGGGCGCGAGGCGCGGGCCGTCACCGCGCAGCTCGTCGCCCAGGCGCCGGACGTGCCCGCGGTCTGGACGACCCACGCACTGGCCTCCGTCGACGACCGACGCCCGGGGTCGCTCGCGACCGTGCGCGACGCGTACCGCCGGGCGATCGACCTGGCGCCCGACGACCCCGACCACGTGGTCGTCGCCGCGGTCTGCGAGCACGCGTACCGCCGGCACGCGGTCGCGCGGGACCTCGTGGCGCGCGGGCTCTCCATCGCGCCGCAGTCCCCCGCCCTGCTCGGGCTCCGCGCCGAGTACGCGCCCGTCCGCGAGCAGCCGGCCCTGCTGCTCGACCTGCTCACGACGAACCCGGCGGACCAGGAGGCGCGGGAGCTGCTCGACGCGGCCGTCACCTGGGAGCGCCGGCTCGCCGCCACCGCCGCGGTGCTGCCCGTCGTGGTCGCGGTCGTCGCGCTCGGTGCGGTCGTCGCGGCTCCGGCTGCCGCCGGCCCGCTGACGACCCTGCTCGCCGCGGTGTCGGGCGGGCTCGCGCTGCTCGTGCGGCGGCGGTACCGGGCGCGGCGGGACCGACTGCCGACGAGCTACCTCGACACCCTGCCCGCGACCGGGCGACGGCCGGCGCGGTGGGCGGCGTGGACCGCGGCGGTCGCGACGGCTGCCGGTGCGGTCCTCGCGTGGACGCCCCTGACCGTGGTGGCCCCGGTCGCGGTCCTGGCCGTCCTCGGCGTCGCGGTCGTGGCCGGCCTGGTCGTGGTCGCCACGCCGCTGCCCGGTGACGACCGGGTCCTCCTCGCAGCCCGACGCCGCTCCGGTCGGGTCGCGTTCGGCACCGCCTGGCGGTACGGCGGGCTGCGCCAGGAACTCGCGCTCGGGACCGGCCTCGCGGTCGCGGCCCTCACGGCAGCCGTCGCCGGAGCGGTGCTGGCCACGGCACCGATCGGTGCGGTCACGCTCGTCGCCTGGCCGGCCGCCCTGGTCACCGCCGCCTCGTTCGTCGAGGCCGTCCGCGCGGGTCGGCACGCGCCGCAGCGGTGGCTCCGTGCCGTCGGCGTGCGCTACCGGCTCGTCGCACTCCTCGGGTTGACGGCGCTGCTGCTCGTGCTCGGCGGGCTCGGGCTCCGGGACGCGTCGGCGCGGGCCGTGCCGGTCGACGACGGGCGCTCCGTCCCGGCACCGGCACCGTCGTGGGCGCCGCCGACGAGCGTGCCGACGCCGACGCTCGACCTGCCGTCGTTCCCACCGTTCGACGTGCCCTCGATCGGCACCTGACCGGCGCGGTCGCCCGCTGCCGGCGGCACCTGACCGGCGCGGTCGCCCGCGGCCGGCGGCACCTGACCGGCGCGGTCGCCCGCTGCCGGTCCTGGCGCCGTTCGGGCCGTCCGGACGGGTAGGCGGAGGACGAAGCGTGCGCCGCCGAGCGGTGGCTCGTCCGACGGCGCGTGCTCGGGCGCGTGGGCGAGCGTGCCGCCGTGCGCCGCCGCGATCCCGCGGGCGATCGGCAGCCCGAGGCCGGCCCCGCCGGAGCGGACGTCGCGTGCCTCGGCGAGGCGCACGAGCCGGTCGAACACCCGCTCCCGGTCGGCGACGGGGATGCCGGGACCGTCGTCCTCGACCGTGAGCAGCACCGCGTCGTGCTCACGCGCGACCGTGACGCGGACCGTGCCCACGCCGTCGGTGGCGCGGGCCGCGTTGTCGACGAGGTTGCCGAGGACCTGTGCGAGCCGGTCCGGGTCGACCTCGGCGGTCACGGCTCGGTCGGGCGCGCGGACGTCGAGCGTCATCGCGGGGAGGCGGACCCACGCGCGGTCGACCTCGGCGCGTGCCCAGGCGACGAGGTCGACCGGGCGCCGGTCGAGCGCGATCCCCCGGTCGAGCCGGGCCATCGTGAGCATGTCGTCGACGAGCCGCGCGGCACGGTCGGCCTGTCGGACCACGTGCACCGCGAGCTCTTCGCGCATCGCGGGGTCGGCATCCCGGACGAGCGTGTCCGCCGCCGCGCGGACGCCCGCGACCGGGGTGCGCAGCTCGTGGGCGGCGTCGGAGAGGAACCCGCGGACGCGCTCCTCGGCGGCCACGGCCTGCGCCTCGGCACCCTCGACGGCGTCGAGCATGTCGTCGAGGGCCACCGCGACCCGGCCGATCTCGGTGTCCCGGCGCGACGGGCGGAGCCGCCGACCGCGGTCGCCCTGCGTGATGGACCGTGCGGTGGCGGCGAGCTCGTCGAGGGGACGGAGCGAGCGCCGCACGACGAACACGACGCCGACCACGGCGACACCGAGGAACGCGAGCGAGGCACCGCCCATCACCCAGCCGAGCTGGGTGAGGGTCTCCTCGACGTCCCGGGTCCCCGCGGTGAGGGTGATCCGGGTGCCGTCGTCGAGCACCGACCGGAGTGTCAGGACCCCGTCGTCGGACGAGACGGACGACGACGTCACCCGGACGCCGCCCGTCCGCGCGGCCGACGACGAGCCGTCCGACGCGTCGGTCCCCCGGTCCGCGGTCGACCCCGAGTCCGCGGAGCCGCGGCCATCGCGACCCGCGGGTCCGGGGAGGGTCGCGGGGTCCGGCGGTCCGGAGCGCAGCTGGTCGGGCGTGGGTCCGGCGTCGACGGCCGCTCCGTCGGGTTGCACGATCCGGACCGACAGTCCCTGTGCGGACAGCCGGTCGGCCAGGTCGTCGGCGTCGAGCACGCCGACGAGGGCCGCCGCGGCCGAGGCACGGTCGCGCAGTCGGTCCTCGACCTGGGCGCGGAGCCGGGCGCCGAGGACCGCCTCGACCGCGACGACGAGTCCGGTGAGCAGGACGGCGAGGAGCACGAGCACGGCGACGACGGTGCGCAGCCGGAGCGACGGGGTGCGCAGGCCGCGCTCCCCCGCGGGAGCAGCCGTGCCCGCGGTGCCCGCAGCGCCCGCCGTGCGTGCAGCACCCGCGGCACCCGCGACACCCGCGACACCCGCGACACCCGCGGTCACGCTGCACCCCGGTCGACGCCGAGCCGGTACCCGAGGCCCCTGACCGTGTGCACGAGCCGGGGCCCGTGCGCCTCCATCTTGCGACGCAGCGCGCTGAGGTGGACCTCGACGAGGTTCCCCGCGACCGCGTCGTAGCCCCACACCTGCGTCGTGATCTGTCCCTTCGAGACCGTCCGGCCGCGGCTCTCGGCGAGGAAGCGGAGCAGCCGGAACTCCGTCGCGGTGAGGTCGAGCAGCACGCCGCCGCGCCGGACCGTCGCGCCCTCGGGGTCGATCACGAGGTCACCGACCTCGATCACGCTGGGCACGCGACCGCGCCGACGGAGCACTGCCGTCACGCGCGCGACGAGCTCGGCCATCGCGAACGGCTTCACCACGTAGTCGTCGGCGCCCTCGGCGAACCCGCGGAGCCGGTCGTCGAGCTCGTCCCGCGCCGTCATCATCACCACGGCGGCGTCCGAGCGGGCCCGGATGCGGGCGGCCAGGGCGATGCCGCTCGGGCCCGGCAGCATCCAGTCGAGGAGGACGAGGTCGGGGACCGCGCGCTCGAGGTCGTCGACGACCATCCGACCGTCGGCCGCGGCAGCGACGAGGTGCCCCTCGGCGCGCAGGGTCGTGACGACGGCGGTGCGGAGGGCGTCGTCGTCCTCGACCACGAGGATGCGTGCTGGTGCGTTCACGGCGGCAACCGTAGGTGGGTTCGGCCCGCACGGAGCATGGAGCGACCTGGACATCACCTGGACTTCAGTCCTGCTTCAGGTTCGGATCGGACCGTCGTCCTCGCCGGCGGACCGACCCGATCCGCCCGACGAACAGGAGAGACCATGCACGACGAACGACACGACCAGCCCACCGGTGACCGCCGTCGCCGGACCCTCCGTGCCGCGGGCATCGGCACCGCGGCCGCCGCGGTGCTCGTGCTCGGCGGGATCGGCGTCACTGCCGCGATGGCCGACGGGGGCGGGAACGCGCCGACGGTGACCGCACCGAGCGGAGCGCCCAGCGGTGCGCCGACCGGAGCGCCGAATGGCGCACCCACGCCCGGCGTCGGCGGCACGGACGCGACGGGCAAGGACGCGACCGGCAAGGACGCGAAGGGCAAGGACGCCGCGGGCCCCGGCGGATCGGCTGCGCCGGTTCCGGGGTGCGTCGCACTCCCGGCTCCCGGTGGCACCGCTCCGAAGCCGCCCGCSGACGGCRCGRCGCCGAAGGACGCGCCGGCCGCACCGGAGCAGGGCGACCAGGCGACCCCGGCCCCGACCTCCGGGTCCTGACCCGGACCGCACCAGGTGCGGGAGGCGCACCCGCCGGCCGGGCGGCCGTCGCGGTGCGCGCCTCCCGTCCGGGGTTCCGCCCACGGGAGCCGACCCGTCGACGCGGGGCGCGCCTCCCGGCCCCGGGTCCCGCATCCGCAGGTCGGCTCGGCTTCGCGGGGCGCGCCTCCCGGCCCGGTCCCGGACCCGTCAGCGGCGGTCGAGCGCCTCGATCGCGGCCACGAGTCCGGCCCGTCGCGGCGACCGCCGCGGCAGGGTCGCGAGGAGGGCACGGAGCACCTCCGGGTCCGCGGCACCGTCCGCCGTGCGCGACCACGCGTGCAGCGCCTCCGCGCCGCCGTCGGTGAGCACCGACTCGCGGAACCGCAGACGCACCGCGTCGCGCAGGTCGTCGACCCCCGGGGACGCCGAACCCGGCAACACCGGTCCGGGGTACCCGTCGACGGCCTGGAGGCGCGCCCCGCGGTCGAGCGCGGACAGCACCGTGTCGACGTCGGTGCGGATCCCGGTCAGGCGGTACGGACGCGACGTCAGACGCGCGTCCGGCGCGTGCTCCGCGAGGACGCGCCGCAGCCGCACCACCTCGGCACGCAGCGTCGGCACCGCGCGGCGGTCGCCGTAGACGGCGACCGCGAGGTCCTCGGCGGCGAGCCCGCCGGGCGTCGATGCGAGCACGGCGAGGACCTCGGAGTGCCGCTCCGACAGACGGACCGAGCGGTCGCCCGTCCGCAGGGTCGCGGTGTCGGACCCGAGCAGGTCGAGCTCGGACCGGACAGTGGTCCGGCGCCGGGCGACGCCCGCGGTGGGCTCCTCGGTCGCCGCTCCCGGCGGACGCCGCACGGCGGCGAGGGCGATCTGCGCCTCGGCCGCTGCGGCGGTGGCGGTGAGGAGCGGCAGGGTGTGCCGTTCGACGGCCCGGTCGTCGCCGGTGATGTCGAGGGCGCCCACGACCGAGCCGTCGGCCGCGTGGAGCGGGACCGCCGTACACGAGAACGCCTTGACGGCGGTGGCGTAGTGCTCCTCCGACCGGATCTGCACGCCGCGGCCGAGTCGGAGGGCCGTCCCCGGGGCGCTCGTGCCGACGTGGTCCTCCGCCCAGTCGGCGCCCGCGGTGAAGCCCATGTCCTCCGCGGCGCGTCGAGCGCGGCGGGCACCGTCGACCCAGACGATGCAGCCCGTCGCGTCGGTCACCGCGACCACGCAGCCCGCGGCGCGCACCTCGTCGAGGAGCAGCCGGCGGACCACCGGCAGGGCGGTCCCGATCGGACCCTCGGCGCGGAGGGCGTCGAGCTGGTCGTCGTCGAGGGCGAGGGCCGGGGTGCCGTCCGGGTCGACCCGGGACGAGCGACGCCACGACGCGGCGACGAGCGGGCGGAGACCGGCGGGGACGGGCACGTCGCCTCCCCTCGCAGGTCGCGGCCGCGTCGTCGCGGTCGGTGGGGTCAGCCTACGTCGGCCGTGGCTCGGGCGGTCGGGCGCGGTGCTGGCGGTCCGGCACCGGTCCGGCGCCGGTCCGGCGCCGGTCGGGCGAGGTCCGGGCGGGCGGTCGGTCGGTCGGTCGAGTCGGTCAGGCGCGGTTCGCGCGCAGCAGCCGGTCCACCGCGATCATCGCGCCGCCGACCACCGCGGGGATGCCGCCGCCGGGGTGCACCGACGCACCGACGCGCCACAGCCACGGCCGCCACCGGTCGTTGTACGACGGTCGGTGGAACGGCCCGCTCTGCCACGGCGGTCGCGCGGCACCGTACAGTGCGCCGTGCGGTTCGCCCAGGGTGCCGTAGTGCTGCGGGTCGAGCACGGTCTGTTCGTCGAGCAGGTCCGTGAGGGGTCCGTCGAGCCCCATCGCCCGGGACACACGGTCCACCTCGCGGCGCACGAAGGGGTGGTCGACCGAGTAGTGGCCGCCGTCGGCGGGTGCGGTGAGCAGGATGCCGAGGGTGCCGCGCGCGTTCGGGTAGACCTCGCCCGGGCGGTACTGGTTGACGAACACCATCGTGTCGGCCGGCTCGTCGCCCGCCTCGAGGCTGCGGTGGAGCGCGGCCGGCTTCGTCGGCAGCACCACGCTGTGGGTGGCGATCTCCGCCGGGAGTTCCTCGCGCAGCACGCCGTACAGGGCGACGGCCGAGCAGGACAGCGTGCGCGGGCGCAGTCGGGGCAGTGCCGGGACCCGCGACGGGCCGGTCAGCTGTGCGAGCCGGTCGGCGTCGAGCGCACTGACGACGAGGTCTGCGCGGTGGTGACCGAGGTCGGTGGTGACCGAACCGCGCTCGATGCGGGTGACGACCTCGCCGGTGCGCACCTCGCACCCGGCGGCCTCGGCCAGGCGCGTCAGCGCGAGCACGATCTCGTACACGCCCCCGCGCGGGACCCACGCCCCGGTCGCCGCCATGATCGCGGGCATGCTCGCGTACAGGGCCGGGGTGCGAGCAGGCGAGACACCGGCGTTCAGCGTGTGGATCGCGATGATCTCGCGCAATCCGTCGGGCAGCCAGGGCAGGCCGTCGAGGTAGGCGCGCGTCGTGAGGCGTGAGCCGTAGACGGCGAGCAGCCGGCGGACGGCCGGGAGCGCCGCACGGTCGAGCGGGTCGGCGAGCAGCAGTCGGGTGACGTCGTCGGCCAGCGGCGCGTGCAGCTCGGAGAACCGCCGCCACGCGGGGTACCAGGGGTGGTCCGGTGCCACCGGTAGGGAGGTCTCCTCGCCGGCGTGGTAGTACCGGCCCACCTCGGGCATCCGGACAAGATCGAGGTCGGCGTCGACCCGGTCGAGTGCGGCTCCGCCGTCGGCGCGCGACCGGTCGAGTTCGGCTCCGCCGTCGGCGCGCGACCGGTCGAGTTCGGCTCCGCCGTCGGCGCGCGACCGGTCGAGTTCGGCTCCGCGGTCGCCGAGGCGACGCAGCAGTTCGTCCCACACGGCGGGGAAGGTCACGAGCGAGGGCCCGGTGTCGATGCGCTCGTCGCCGAGCTGGATGCGGCGGCTCTTGCCGCCCAGCTCGCCGGACGCCTCCAGCAGGGTGACCCGGTGACCGGCACGGGCGAGCAGCGCGGCGGCGGTGAGGCCGCCGATCCCCCCGCCGACGACGACGACGCGGCTCACCGGGTCCCCCCGAGCACCATCGAGACCAGGAGCAGCACCCCGGCGAACGTCCCGCCGATGTACGGGAACGCCACGGACAGCCGGTACAGCCGGTGGCCGGTCGCCGGCGTCGGATCGCGGAACAGGCACACCACGAGCACACCCGCGATGAGGAGGTCGACGACGGCGACGGGCACGCTCACCACCGCGAAGAGCGCCACGGACACGAGCCACCAGGCGCCGCTCCAGAGCGCGGTCCCGCGTGGGCCGAGGAGCACGGCGGTCGTCGTGATGCCCGCATCCCGGTCCTCCCCGATGTCCTGCACCGCGTCGAACGCGTGCTTGGCGACGCTCCACGCCATGAGCCCGAGGGCGGCCGGCCAGACCGGCGTCTCCGCGAGGGCCGCTGGGACGATGACCAACGGCAGCGCGTAGGCCGCGTTGCTCAGGGAGTCGAGGAACGGACGCGCCTTGAACCGCAGCGGCGGCGCCGAGTAGAAGACGAAGACGCCGACGTACAGCAGGATCGCGGCGTTCGCGAGCGGCGGCAGTGCGACGAGGAAGTACACCAGGAACGGGACGTTCGTGACCGCGACCGCCCAGGCGATGAGCCGGACCTCGGACTGGCGGATCCGGGCACCCTCGATCGATCCCTTGCGCGGGTTGGTGGCGTCGGTGTCCTGGTCGTACACGTCGTTGACGCCGTAGATGAGCAGATTGAACGGCAGGGTGAGCCACAGGAGCACCGGCAGGGCGCGGACGTCGAACAGCGCGCCGGTGAGCCAGACGCCGACGAGACCGGAGCCGATCGTGTTGATCCACAGCACCGGCCGCGAGATGTGCACGAGTCGGCGCACGGCCGTGGCGGTCCCCGAGGGGGTGGTGCGCAGCATCCACTCACTCCCGTCGGTCACAGGGCCGAGGCTACCCGGTGCACCTCGACAACCGGCGGAGGCGCCCCCGCCACACTGGTCGTATGCGCATCATGCTGCTCACCGCCGGCACCCGCGGTGACGTCGAGCCGTTCGCGGCGCTGGCACGGCACGCCGTCGCGCGGGGTCACGAGGTCCGGTTGGCGCTGCCCGACGACGCCGCGGCGCCCGACGGGGTCGACTCCGTGCCGCTCGGTCTGGACGTGCAGCGGATGCTCACGCCGCGCGGCCGGACCCCGCTCGCACTCGCTCGTCACCTGCGCGTCGAGGTCCGCCCGGCGATGCAGCGGATGCTCGCCGCAGCCGTGCGGGAGAGCATCGCCTTCGCGCCGGACGTGGTGGTGCACCACCCGCTGGTGCTCAGCGCGCCGATGGTGGCGGACGCGCTCGGCGTGCCGCGGGTGCTCGTCGAGTTCGCCCCGGTCGCCACGGCGAGCGAGCGGATCCCCGCGGCCGGAGGGCCCACCGCGACCCGCGACCTCGGTGCGGCCAACCGGTTCACCTACGCCGTCCCGCGAGCCGCGGCACGGCTCTTCGACACCGACGTGGCCCGTGCCGCAGCGGAACTGCCGGGCGGCCGTCGTCCCGCCCACCGGACGGCGTCGAGCGCCGTGCTCATGGCCGTCAGCCCCACGCTGCTGCCGCGTCCCGACGACTGGCCGGCGCGGGTGCACCAGACCGGGGCCTGGTACGACGGCGCTGACGAGGCCGGAGCGGACGCGGCGGTGCGCGACTTCCTGCGGGGCGGTCCGTCCGTCGTCGCCTCCTTCGGGTCGATGGCCGTCGGCGACGCGACAGCCCGTGGTGCGGCGGTCGTCGCAGCCGCACGGGCACACGGGTTCCGGGTGTTGCTCGTGACCGGGTGGGGCGGCCTCGCACTGCCGACGGGAGGAGCCGACGACGACGTCCTGGCCGTCCGCTCGGTCCCGTTCGACGCGGTCCTGCCGCACGCGACGCTCGTGGTGCACCACGGCGGGGCCGGGACCTCGCACGCGGTCGCCCGGGCGGGTGTGCCGGCGGTCGTCGTGCCCGTCACCGCCGACCAGCCGTTCTGGGCAGCGCAGCTCCACCGCCAGGGTGTCGCCGCCGCCCCGGTCCCGCTGCGCCGTGTGTCGGCCGACACACTCGGCCGCGCGATGGGCGACGCGCTGTCGCGTCGCGGACGTGCGGCCGAGGTGGGGCGGGCCGTGCGGCGGGAACAGGGGGTGCAGCGGGCGGTCGACGTGCTCGAGTCAATCGGAGCCGGGTCGACGTCGGACGTCGTGGGCCCACCGTCGGGGTCGGTGCGGGCATCCGCCGGCGGGCCGTGACGTCCTCAGCCTCGGGCTGCCGTCCGGGGGTGCGCCGCGGGTTGCGCGGCCGTCGGCTGCTCACCCGTGGGTTGCTCTGCCGCCGGCTGCTCACCCGAGGGTTGCCCTGCCGTCGGCTGCTCTGCCGTGGGCAGGAGCCCGAAGGCGCGGAGCTCGGCGTCGGTGAACATCCGTGACCGGGTGAGGAACCGCTTGCCCTCGGGGACCTCGACGGAGAACCCACTGCCCCGACCCTCGACCACGTCGATCGTCAGGTGCGTGTACTTCCAGTACTCGAACTGGGAGCGCGACATGTACACCTCGACCGGAGCCGTGCCCGCCACCTCGAGCGTCCCGAGCAGCACGTCGCCCGGTCCGGTCCGGAACATGCCGACGGGGTAGCACATCGGACTCGAGCCGTCGCAGCAGCCACCCGACTGGTGGAACATCAGGGGGCCGTGCCGGGCGGCGAGGGAGCGCAGGAGCTCCTCCGCCGCCGGCGTGACCGCGACCCGGTCCGGGACCGTCCCGGCGGCGGGGCCGGTCCCCTCGGACCGGCCGACGGTGGCACCGCCGTCCGGCAGCGGCATCAGAAGAACCCCATCGGACCCTCGGCGTACGACACGAGCAGGTTCTTCGTCTGCTGGTAGTGGTCGAGCATCATCTTGTGGTTCTCGCGCCCGACGCCGGACTGCTTGTAGCCGCCGAACGCCGCGCCCGCCGGGTACTGGTGGTAGGTGTTCGACCAGACGCGACCCGCCTGGATGTCACGGCCGGCCCGGTAGAGCGTCGTCGCCTCGCGGCTCCACACCCCGGCACCGAGGCCGTACAGCGTGTCGTTGGCGATCCGGATCGCGTCGTCGTAGCCGCTGAACCGGGTCAGGGCGAGGACCGGGCCGAAGATCTCCTCCTGGAAGATCCGCATCGCGTTGTCGCCCTCGAACACGGTCGGGGTCACGTAGTAGCCGCCGCTGAGTTCCCCGCCGAGGTCGGCGCGCTCGCCGCCGGTGAGCAGCTTCGCGCCCTCCTGCTTGCCGATGTCGATGTAGCTCAGGATCTTCTCGAGCTGGTCGTTCGACGCCTGCGCTCCGATCATGGTCGACAGGTCGAGCGGGTGGCCCTGCTTCACGGCGCGGACACGGTCGAGGCCGTCGGCGACGAACCCGTCGTAGATCTCCTCCGCGACGAGCGCCCGCGACGGGCAGGTGCAGACCTCGCCCTGGTTGAGGTTGAAGAAGGCGAACCCCTCGAGGGCCTTGTCGTAGAACGCGTCTCGTTCCTGGGCGACGTCTGCGAAGAACACGTTCGGGCTCTTCCCGCCGAGTTCGAGTGTCACCGGGATGAGGTTCTGGGAGGCGTACTGCATGATGAGCCGCCCCGTGGTGGTCTCTCCCGTGAAGGCGACCTTCCGGACGTCGGGGTGCTGCGCGAGCGGCGCGCCGACCTCGAAGCCGAACCCGTTGACGACGTTGAGGACGCCGGCGGGGAGCAGGTCCTCGATGAGTCCCAGCAGCACGTGGATGGAGGCCGGCGTCTGCTCGGCGGGCTTGAGCACCACGCAGTTGCCGGCGGCGAGGGCGGGGGCGAGCTTCCACACCGCCATCAGGATCGGGAAGTTCCACGGGATGATCTGCGCGACCACGCCGAGCGGTTCGTGGAAGTGGTAGGCGACGGTGTCGTGGTCGATCTCCCCCGTCGAGCCCTCCTGTGCCCGGATCGCCCCGGCGAAGTACCGGAAGTGGTCGATCGCGAGGGGGATGTCGGCGCCGAGGGTCTCGCGGATCGGCTTGCCGTTCTCCCACGTCTCGGCGACGGCGAGCATCTCGAGGTTCTGCTCCATCCGGTCCGCGATCCGGTTGAGGATGTTCGCGCGCTCGGTGACGCTCGTCCTCCCCCACGCCGGGAACGCCTTCCAGGCCGCGGCGACGGCCTTGTCGACGTCCGTGGAGTCACCCCGGGCGACCTCGGTGAAGGTCTTGCCGGTGACCGGGGTCGGGTTCTCGAAGTACTGCCCACCTGTCGGCGGGACGTACTCCCCGCCGATGTAGTGGTCGTACCGGGGGCGGAAGGAGACGAGCGCTCCGTCCTCGCCCGGCGCGGCGTAGGTGGTCGGCGATGCTGCGATGGTCATGGTGGTGCCCTCTCGACGACGGTGTCGACGGCGCACGGTCTGCGCGCCTCGGTCGGGAGGCTACGACCGCCGAGGTTGCACCCGGTTGCGAGCAGTCCGGTCCGACGGGGGCCCCGGTATGGTCGGGTGCATGGGGATGCAACACCCGCTGGTGGACGGGACCGGTGACGGCTACGTGGTCAGCGAGACCGTCGGGCCGATCGTGGCCCTCACGCCGATGCGTGCCGACCTCGTCGTCCAGGCCACGGCCGCCGGACTGCGGGTGGTGTTCCTCACCCCCGAGACCACCCGGCTGACCGAACCCTTCCGGCAGGTCCTCGACGCGGCCGACGGACGCTGGGTCGTCCGGTCGGCCGAGGGCGCGCTCCGTGACGGGTCGACCGGTACGGCGCTGCTGGGAGTCGCCGACGCCTTCCGCGCTCCGGGGACGACCGACGCCGTCGACCCGCGCTACCTCGAGCTCCCTCGTCCGGAGCAGGTGCAGTTCGTGGTGTCGGCGTCGATCCGACACCGCGCCGACGCCGGAACGCGTCTCGGACGTGCGTGGGAGACCTTCGCGGCGCTCGGACCCGGCTCGACACCGGCCGGGTGGGGCACCCACGAGCCGGTCGAAGCCGACTGGGACAAGGACACGCTGACGGCGGCGGCACGCGGCAGGATGCCGGCGGACGCGCGGTTCGTCGTCGTCGGGGACGCCGGCGCACCACTCGCCGGTTCGGTGACCGCGCGACGGACCGAGCACGGTGTCGAGGAGGTCGTGGCCGGCCTCGTCGGCGTCGGAGCACCGGGGACCCCGGAGGTGCAGCGCGCGCACGACGCCGCGACCGTGCTCCTCGCCGACCTCTGCAGCACGGCCCTCCCGCTCGTCGCGCTCGTCTTCGCGCGGGTCGGGTCACGCGACCTGACCCTCCGACCGGTGCTCGAGCAGGAGCCGGAGCCGGTCGCGATGCTGCTCGGAGCACCCGCCGTGCGGGGGCTCGGGCTCGACGTCGACGAGATGCGGGATCGCTTCGGCGCCGAACGCGTCGGTCGACCGCGCGTCCCGTCGCTCGTCCTGCGGTTCCGGGACGGACCGTCGCGCCCGGACGCCACCGGGTGGGAACGCCTGCGACCGGTCGTCGACCACCTCGGACGCGATGCGGTCGAACGCCTCACCGGCCGCGACTTCGGTGCGGCACGGACGACCGGACCGGAGGGAGACCGCGATGCCTCGTGAGCTGACCGTCATCGGTCCGACGCTCGTCGGTGATGCTGAGTTCCATCCGGCCGCCGAAGCCGTCGGCCACGGCATCGGTCTCCGACTGGAACGCGACGGACTCGTCGGGCGGTTCAGCGATGCCGAGGGCCGTGTCGTCGCGACGGTGCAACACCCCCGCCGGATCCGATCGGAGTCGGAGGTGCGCCGACTCCTGCCTGACATCGTCGAGCTCCCCGCCCAGGCCGAGGGCGGCGGCTGGTGGTGGACCGACGTCTTCGTGCCGCTCCACGACGAGGACGACGGGACGACGCTCCTGGGCGCCGAACCGCTCGGGGTCGCGCTCGCGCGGTCGATCGCCGAGCACGCGGGTGGAGTGCTCTCCGGATCGGACGAGCAGCGCTCCTGAACGGAACGGGTTCCCGGCGAAGGTCAGCCGGGTTCCTCCGCACGCCTCATCGCTCGAACCGTCGTGCGAGCTGCCAGTCCACCAGATCCGTGATCGCATCCGTCACGTCGTCCTCAGCCCCCTCAGGACCGTTCGGCGAGCCCGACTCGGCCGCGAGCGCAGCACACGCCGACTCGTCTTCGACGAACCGGGTGAGCAGGGCGTTCGTCGCCGTCTCGGCAACCTGCTCCAACGCGCGGTCGTCCACCTCGCGCCGCAGCAGCTCCGTCGCCGGGGTGTCCGCACGCAGTGCCCGCACGATCTCCTCGGACACCGCATCGAACACCGCCGACCACCGCGCCGACGACGCCAGCCCCGCACGCGACGGCGGCCACGTCGGAGCCACGCCGATCGCCCGCTCGACGGCAGCACCATCCTCGGGCTCGCTCCCCGCGGCCTCGCTGCCCACCAACGCCCGCAACCACGCCGGCACGTACTCCGGAGACCGCGGGTGCCGCCGCAACTCATCCGCCCACGACTCGTCGAGCGGCACGGTCAGGTGCACGTCCGCCGGGTCCAGATCCGGGATGAGTCGGTCGAACCAGATGCGTTCGTCGTGGTTGTAGGAGAACGCAGCGGAGCCGTCGGCGCGGTCCAGGTCCAGCGTCGCCGAGAACCACGTGCCGCGGTCCGGCTCGTTCATGACCTCGCGCAGCTCCTCCCAGAGATCCCTGAAGGGCATGCGGAGGCGGATGGCCTCGAGTGAGCCGTCGGGTCGAGTGCAGCGCCCGACGGAAGTTCCTTCGCCACCGACCCGAGCGACAGTGAACCGCGCTGTCGTCCACTCACGTTGCTCGAGCAGACGACGTGCCTCCGCGGCGATGGTCGCTTCGATCTGTTCTTGCTTGGGCAACACTGTCCTCGTGGTTCGGTGGACATCGGGCTCTGGAGTCGTGCCGCGACCGTCCTGGCCGGACCCGCGTGCCACGGCCTCGCCCCCGACCAGCTCCCGCAACCACGCCGGCACGTACGCAGGAGACCGAGGATGCCGCCGCAACTCATCCGCCCACGACTCGTCGAGCGGCGACGTCAAATCCATGTCTGCCGGGTCGAGTTCGGGGATCAGCCGATCGAACCAGATGCGTTCGTCGTGGTTGTAGGAGAACGCGGCGGAGCCGTCGGCGCGAACCAGGTCGAGCGTCGCCGAGAACCACGTCCCGCGGTCCAGCGCGCCATGACCTCGCGGAGCTCCTCCCAGAGGTCGGCGAGCGGGCTCGGGACTTCTATCGGCTCGAGCACCCGACGGGCATCCGCGGCGATGGTGGCTTCGATTTGCTGCTGCTCCGTCGACACTGTCCTCGTCCTCGCCCTCGTCATCGTCCTCATCTGGCGGCCCCCAGAATCAGGGCCGGTCGCATGGCTGCCCTGGACGGCCTCGCGCTGCGCGTTCCCGTCCCCGACCAGCGCCCGCAACCACGTCGGAACGCACTCAGGACTTCGCGGCTACCCCTCGAGCTCATCGATCCACTGGTCAGTGGTGGGTCGCCTCGGCTCGTTGCGCGGTGGACAATCGTCGGGAAACGGGCACGTGGTTCACGGCACGGCGGGCCGTTCCGTGGCGGAAGCTGCACCAGGGGTAGCCTCTGCCCCGTGGACCTCACTCCCTCGCACGCCTTCCTGCAGGCCGTCGCGGTCCTCCACCGGCGCGGATGGGAATCCGTGCGCGTGTTCACCGAGCTGTACGAGATCGGCGACTGGCGCTGCTGGCTCCATGCTTCGGGATGGCGATCAGGAAGACGACCGTTCCGACTCGGCCTGTACATCGGCGCCGACGACTGGGAGATGCCGTTCCCCCACGATCCGTCGGCCTCGATGACGCCAGACGAGATCGCCGACGCCCTCGAACTCGACCTCGACGCGCGCGGGCGTGAGCCGGATCCAGAGTACGGCCCCTGGTACGCCGACCTCATCCGACAGCGCTCGCCGAACCTGTTGCCCCTGTGGCGAGGCGGCGGCGTCCGTCCGGACGTCGTTCCGAGTGCGATGAGCGCGGACGGCGAGATCGTCGTGCTCGACCTCCCGCCGGAACCGCCAGAACCAGCCCGTTCGACCGGTACGCGTTCCTGAGCAGACGACCGTCGGCAGGACCGCATCCCTGGGTCAGCGCGCCCACTCCGGGACGTACCGTTCCGCGCGCCCCTGCGCGATGAACTCCGACCGCCAGGCTTCGAGGCCCGGCGCTGGTTCGGCGTCCGTCCGAGCAACGCGCGGATCGGGCGCGCCGAAGTCGAGCCGGTCGTCGTAGACGAACGAGTACGAGAACGACCCCGCTGAGGTCAGGTGCAGTTCGGCACCGATCCACGTCCCCTTGTCCGGGACGGCTGCGGCCTGCCGGAGTGCACGGAACTCATCGACCATCGGGTCTGGGACCGGCACCGCGACGGCCTGGCCGCCGGACTCGACGCGACCCCGCGTGGTGTGCTCGCTCCCGCAGAACGCCACGAAGAAGTCGGCCGTCTCGAACGCAGGCCCCTGCATCAGCCACCGGTGAGCGTTCCCCGCGAGGGTCGTCTGTACTTGCTGCGCGGCGACCAAGGACCCCCCCGGCGCGGGCTCGGGCGCCGCAGGCCGCTGATCCGCAGCGCCCGTCGCCGGCGCGAGCAGCTCCGCAGGGATCTGCGGGCGCAGGTGTGCGACCAGGCCGATCGGCAGGTGGAGTTCCTGCGGCCCGGGGTTGACGAGCACGCCGTGGTCCGGATCGGCCAACTCGATGACCCGCGCTCCGTTCAACACGACGACCTGGTTTGCCGTCGGCAGGTCCACCTGCAAGCTGTGCTGCTCCCCGGTGAAGACCACGAGTGCCGGTCCGTCATCGAAACGCTTCGCGATCGGGAACGCCGTGTCACCGTCGATGTTCATCGGCACGAGGAGCGGGCTGCTCATGAAGTGGTTCACGAACGCACCGAGCGACGACGGGTCCACGAGTGCCTGCTCGAGCTGGGCGTCGAGCTCCGGGTTCTCCATGCCGCTCACTGCTCGAACCGCCGTGCGAGCTGCCAGTCCACCAGATCCGTGATCGCATCCGTCACGTCGTCCTCAGCCCCCTCAGGACCGTTCGACGAACCCAACTCCGCCGCGAGCGCAGCACACGCCGACTCGTCTTCGACGAACCGGGTGAGCAGGGCGTTCGTCGCCGTCTCGGCAACCTGCTCCAACGCACGGTCGTCCGCCTCCCGTCGCAGCAACTCCGTCGCCGGGGTCTCCGCACGCAGTGCCCGCACGATCTCCTCGGACACGGCATCGAACACCGCCGACCACCGCGCCGACGACGCCAACTCGGCGCGCAACGGCGGCCACGTCGGCGCCGCAGCGATCGCCCGCTCGACGGCAGCATGGTCCCCGGATGCTCGCTCCGCGTCCTCGCTGCCGACCAGCTCTCGCAACCACGTCGGCACGTACTGAGGCGACCGAGGGTGCCGCTGCAACTCGTCCGCCCAGGACTCGTCGAGGGGCATGGTCAAGTCCATTTCCGCCGGGTCCAGGTCCGGAACCATCTGGTCGAAGAAGACCCGGTCCTGCCAGTTGTAGGACACTTCGGCCTCCACAGGCTCCCGCATCAGGTTGATCTTCATCGAGAACCACGTCCCGCGTTCCTGGCTCGCACAGGAGTCGTGGAAGGCCCACCACTTCCGTGTGAATGCGAGCGCGGGCCAGAGCACCCCGGTCGATCCGTCTGGACGAACGAACTTGCCGACGACGGAGGCTTCAGGGCCGACGAAGGCACCCTCGAACTGCGCGGAGACCCAGTCCTCCTGGGCCAGAAGGTTCCGGGTTGCTTCCACCAGGGTGGCTTCGTCGTCCGGTGTTCCTGTGCTCACGTCACTCCTGGTCGTTGATCACGGTGTCGGGATGTTGCTGAACGGTCGGACACGGAGCGGTCCGTCTCCGACCTGCCACCTCACATCGTACAAATCGGGTCGAAGGTTCTTGCCCGCATACTCCAAGTTGACCTCGACTCTGACGGACTTCCCTGAATCGATCGCCGCCGCCCACTGGTTCTCGAGTGCCTTGTACGAGCCGAGGTTGACCTTGCTCCACTGCGCGGTGAGGTTGATGCCTTCACCGGGACCACCGAACAGGGTGGCGAAGATGTGACCGCCGTGGTCGACGTCGAGGCGGTCATCGCCACCTGCGGTCTTCTGCTGACCGCCGTGCCGGTTCCGGTCCTCGAGCTGCTTGACCACCTGGTCGAGGTGGCCCTCGGCGTGGACGACCCGCGCGTGCTCGTCGGTCTCGTAGACCCACTTGCCGCCGTCGATCTCGTAGCGCGTGTTCGGCTCAATCGCCTTGTGGTAGAGGTCGGTGTTCCAGCCACCCTTGGCACCCGAGTCGAACTGCAGCACCGTCCGCTCGACCCCGTCCTTCCCGACGTGGGTCGTCGGCGACGGGTCGTGGGCGCCGGTCCCGTCCGCGGACTGCGGAGGCTGCGACTCGTCGTGCGCCGACGACGGCGCATCGTCGCGCCCGGTGACCGGAGACTCATCACGAGCGCCCGCAGGACTGTCGTGCTGCCCAGCCGTCGGAGCGTCACCGCGATCCGCCGCCGGAGCGTCGCCGTGCCCGGCGGTGGGGGCGTCACCACGTTCACCGGTCGGAGCGTCACCCCGCTCAGCCGCCGGAGCGTCACCACGACCAGCAGCCGGAGCATCATCCCGCGCGACCGACGGCGCATCGCCCCGCTCAGCCGCCGGAACGTCACCACGACCAGCAGCCGGAGCATCATCCCGCGCGACCGACGGCGCATCGCCCCGCCCCGCGGTCGGGCTCTCGCCGCGCGGCGCCTCGACGTGCGGAGCCGGAGCGGGATCCGCATGCGTCGTCGGCACGTCGACCTTGCCGGCATCGCTCGCCAGGTCGACGCTCGTCGTCGGCAGGTCGCCCTCGCGCGCGATCTTCGCGACGTCACCCGCGTCGACGCCCTTCCCGAGGTTCGCCAGGTCCCCGACGGTGACGCCCTTCGCCGCGTTCACGAACTCGTCAGCACCACGGGCAGCCCGCGCCGCGTCGTCCGCGAACCCACCGGCGCGCGCGACGTCACCCGCGGCGTCGGCAGCCGCAGCGGTCGCGTGGGCGCCCGCACTGGCCTCGCCGGCCCCCGGGATGAACATCGTGCCGATGTTGAACGCGCTCGCACCGAAGGTGCCGCCGGGGTCGTCGACCCACGACTGCGCCGGGTTGTAGCCGTCCCACGAGGAGGCTTCCCACCACTGCTCGGGCAGCTTCAGCCCGACGAGTCCGCCGACGGTGTCCGCCAGGGCGGTCGTGTCGTCGTGGCCCCAGTCGGACAGGAACTGCTGGGTGTCCTTCGGCAGGAAGTCACCGATCGGGGTGTTGCCGAGGGTGTTCACGACCGTGCCCACCGGGGACAGCGCCGAGGCGAGGTGGCCCAGCCCGAGCCACGAGCCCCCGTAGGTCTGTCCGGCGCGGTCCCAGGCGTCGTCGACCATGTCCTTCCGCCCGACGACCGCACCGACGATCGCCTCGGAGAACCACGGGACCCCGGTGCCGTCCCAGCCGAGGAGCAGCGAACTGAGCCCCTTCGCCATCCCGCCAAGGCCGTCGACGACGACGCCCTTGACGAGGTGCGCCGGGAAGCCCGCGGCCTTCTCACCGCAGGACTCCTTGCGGTCCCCGGTCGAGCCCCAGGGCGTGTCGATGTCCTGCTCGCCCGCCCACGGCATCGACGCCTCGGCCTCGGCCATGATCTGCTGCGGCGACTTCTGGCCGGTCCCGGGCAGCGGTGCGAGGCAGGCGGCGCCGAGGATCGCGTTCGCGCACTGCTGCTGCGCGGCGAGCCACTCCTCGGCCAGGTCGGCGCCGCGTCGGATCAGCCGGTTGTTCTCGTCGACCATGTCGGGGTCCTTGTCCCAGGACGTGATCTCGACCTTGGTCCCCGTGAGCAGGCTGACGCCCATGGTGCTGACCGCCTGGGAGGCGATCACGTAACCGTCCTCGGAGTCCTGCCACCGCGGCTGGAAGTTCTTCGCGCGGTGGACGAAGTCCTCGGCCTCGGTCTTGAGGGCGTCGAGCTTCGTCTTGATCTGCGCGAGGGTCTCGGCGTAGGTGGTGAGCGCCGTGGCCACCGAGGACAGTCCGTCCCCCAGCGCGGTGGTGGCGGTGCCGACGGGCGTCATCACGGAGTACAGGTGCTCGGCACCGTCGGACTGGTACGAGCCGGAGATCGCCTGCCAGGCGCGGACGGTGTCACCGCCGCCCGTGCTCACGGTCGAGGCGAGGGTCGCGAGCGTCGAGGCCCCGGAGGACACCGCAGCGGCGTCGATCTTCGCGCCCGGCAACGCGTCCGGGTCGATGAGGCTCACTGCGCGACCCCGAGGATCGAGAGGTCACCGTTCGCCGCCGCACGGCCCGCGTTCGTCTCCATCGTGGCGGCGATGTCCTCGTCGCCGTGGACGACCGCGTTCGTCGCCGCGACGGCACCGTCGATCGCCGCCGGCACGTGGCGCGTGATCGTCGTGACGTTCCCCGACATCGCGTCGAAGAACTTCGACAGCGCGCCGTTGATCAGCTCGGACTGGGCGCCCGTCGCGACGGTCTGCACGGTGCCGTCGATCTTGCCGAGCGCGTCCATCACGGGCTGGCTCTTGGACGCGACGTCCGTCAGGACGCTCTTCACCCCTGCGGGGTCGACTCTGTACGTCATGGCTCACCTCTCACGCCGTCGGCCAGGACGGCCGAAGGACGTGGACTCGCCGTCGGCCAGGACGGCCGAAGGACGTGGATTCGCCCTCGGCCAGGACGGCCGAAGGACGTGGACTCGCCCTCGGCCGGGATGCCGAGGGATGCGGAATCGGGTCGTCAGCCGATGCTGTCGACGGCGCTCTTGGCCTTCTGGACGGTCTGCTGCGCGGTCTGGTCGGTGGACTGCAGCGAGGTGCGGAGGGTCGAGATGATGCCCCGGACCTCGGTCGCCGCGTTCTTCCAGCGGAGTTCCTTCGACTGGTACTCGTCGGACACGCCGTCGGCCTGGTAGTCGCTCATCGCGGCGCGCACGTCGGCGTCGCGCTGGTCGATCAGCGCCTCGAGCTGCGCGGCGAGCCGGTTGAAGTTGTCCTGGGCGCTCTGCGACGCGGCGACGTCGTAGTCGCGGCGGTCTGCCTGGTTCCCTGCCATGGTCGTCCCCCTCGTCTCAGTGACCGGCGCCGAAGCGCGCTGCGTCGAAGTTCACGGTGCCGGCCGCCTGCGTGGCGTCGTCCGCCATCTGCTGGTCGCCCTGGCCGAACGCGGTGTCCATCCCGCCGATGCCGCTGAGGACCGCGGCGAGTGCCGCGTTCAGCTCGTTGGCGACCTGGTCGGACTGTGCCTTGAAGCGGTCGAACGCCGCACGGCCCGCACCGTTGAACTTGCCCTGGAGGGGTTCGGCCGCGGCGAGCAGTGCCTTGACCTGCGCGCCGAGGTCCTGCGAGGCGCTCCCCGTCCTCTTGCCGAGCTGACCGAGTGTGTCGGCCCCCATCGCGAACTTCACGTCGTCTTCCCCTCGATCGGTCGTGCGTCCCTGGTTCAGCGAGCAATTGTCGTCGATCCCCACCCCCCGTGCAAGGGACACGCGCTGAACCTGGACGATGGTTCAGGGCGTCCGCGGTCCGGCCGGACCGCGGACGCCCTCGGGGCCGGCCCTGCGCGCGGCCGGACTGCTAACGTCGGACGCCTGCAACCACGCGGATCCACGGGGAGGAACCGATGCCGAGCGCGCTCGTCGGCTCGTTGAGCTGTGCACGGTGTTCCCGCATCCTCGCGTCCGGTGAGCGGTTCTGCACGCGGTGCGGCGCCCCGCAGGTCGCCGCCGCAGGCGGTGCCGCGACGTCGACCGCAGCCGGTCTGCTCACGGGGGTCGTGCCCGCGAACGCGACCCGACGGCGGACAGCGGTCCTCGTCGACGTCCTGGCCACGGTCCTCCCGGCCGTCGCCGTGGCGCTGGCCGCGCCGTCCGCGGAGCCGGCCACGCGCACCGCCTGGGGCGTCGCCACGGCGGTCCTGGTGCTCGTCGCGCAGCTCGTCGCGACGGCCCGGTCGGGACGCACCGTCGGGCTCGCGGTGTGCCGAGCCCGCCGTGTCGACGTCCTCACCGCACTCCCACCGGCACCGCTCACGGCCGTCCGCGGCGCGCTCGTCCCGTGGTCGGCGCCCGCCACCATCACCGCCGACCTGCGGCGTGGGCGCGACCCGCTCACCCCGGCGCGGGTCCCGCTGGACCGTCAGGAGCTCGGACCGGCGGTCGTACCCGTCGCGACGGGTCCGGTCGAGGGACGCCGCGCCGCTCGGACGCGACCGCCGGCGGGGACCGCGACGCACGCCGCCGGACAGCCGGACACCACCGGACGGGGTTCGGCCGGGAGCAGCCGTCGTGGCGGTCGGGACACCGCCCGCCTGCTCGACGTGCGGCTCGTCCCCGGCACCGGGGACGCGATCGTCGTCCGGGGCACCGTCCTGGTGGGTCGGCGACCCGAGTCCGACGCCCCGGACGTGACGGTGCTGGCGCTCCCGGACATCGCGCGGACCCTGTCCCGGAACCACGCGGTGCTCGAGTGGGCCGACGAGCTGCTCTGGGTGACCGACCTGCACACCACCAACGGCACGACCATCACGTCACCCGAGGGGACGGTGCAACCGCTCGTCCCCGGGCAGCGCACCGCTGCGGCCCTGGGGTGGCGGGTCGAGCTCGGTGAGCGCACCTACACCGTGACCGCCGGCACCCGGGCCGTGCCCGCGGTCCCGCGACCCGACCACGAGGAGACGACGGCACGTGCCTGACAACGACGACACGATCCTGCTCGAGTCCGTCCGGACCCACCGGGTGCGGCTGCGCGGTGCGTTCCTCATCGGCGGGCTCGACGAGCGCCGATCCGTGAACGACAACGTCCGGCGGCTCATCGGGAGCGTGGTCCTCGCGGCCGTGGTCTGCGCGGGCTGCGTGGGGACCGCCTTCGTCCTCGGCGCCATCCGCGACGGGCAGGTCGGGGGTGCGACGACGACGGTGCCGTCGAGCCCGGCGACCCCGGCGAGGGCCGCCGGAGCGGCCACGTCCCACGGGAGCGCGGCATCCACCGAAGCCGTTGGGGCGGCCGCAGCCACAGGGTCGACCGCCCCCGTCGGTCCCGCCACGTCGGGAGGGGACCGGTGACCGACTTCACGCGCCTCACCGTCGTCGGTGCCACGCGCCGCGCGACGCTCGTCATCCCGAGCGACGAGACCCTCGGCTCGCTCGTCCCCCGCCTCGTGGAGCTGCTCGACGAGCGCGTCGCCCCGGTGGCGCGACCGCTGACCCTCCTGCGCGCGACCGGCGAACAGCTCGACACCACCGCGACCGCCGCCGAGCAGGGCGTGCTCGACGGCGAGGTGCTCCGGCTGCTCCGCCTCGACGAGGCACCGCCGCCGCCCGAGGTCAGTGACGTCACGGACGCCGTGAGCGACGCGCTCGGGGCGCGGGCCGGGCTCTGGGACGCCCGGGCTCGGCTCCTCGTCGGCGCCGTCGGGACCGGCGCGCTGACCCTCGCCGCCGGCACCACCGCGCTCGGCGCTCCCGGGCTCGGGGCCGTCCCGGCGGTCGCCTGGCTGGTCTGCGTGCTCGGCGGCACCGGGATCGCCCTCGCCGGCGCCCGCACGGTCGCGTGGACGCTGCTCGGCGCGGCCCTCGGTCTCGCCGTGCCCGCGGCAGCCGACCTGGAGGCGCTGCTCACCTCCTCCGGTCCGTCCGGCTCGGTGACACCCGCCCTCGCCGCGCCGGTCGCGACGCTCGTCTGGCTCGCGTTGTTCCTGGTCGCCGGGCTCGGGCGCCGCTCCGCGTCGGCCGCGCTCGGCTCCGCCGTTGGCGTCGTCGGCGCGGGTGCCGCGACGTTCCTCGCCCTGACACCGATGACCGCGGCCGAGGGCGCGGGCGTCCTCGCCACGGCAGCCGTCGTCGTGGTCGGACTGGTCCCCTGGTACGCGATGTCCCTCTCCGGGCTCACCGGCCTCGACGACCAGGTGATCGCCGGCCGCCTGGCACAGCGCAGCACGGTGCTCACCACCGTCGACCGCGCCTACCGGACCCTCACCTGGTCGACGTTCGCCGTCGCGTCGACGCTCGGGATCGCACTCGTCGGTGTGGCGGGCGGACCGGGACCCTGGGCACCGTGGCTGGGGGTGGCGCTCGTCCTCGTGACCGTCCTCCGCACCAGGGCGTTCCCCCTCGCGACCCAGGTCGGAGCGCTCTGGGCCGCGGTCCTGCCCGGCGTCGTGGTCGGCGTATCCCGGCACCTGCACGGGACCGACGGTGTCCTCGGCACCGCGGTGCTGACGGGGCTCGCGGTGGTCGTCGCCCTGCTCGTGCTCGTCACCCCGGCGCGACACCAGCGTGCATCCCTCCGACGGCTCGGCAACGTGCTCGAGACGCTCTCGGTCGTCGCGCTCGTCCCGCTCCTGCTCGGCGTGTTCGGCGTCTACGAGCAGCTCCTCGGGGCGTTCTGATGGGCGCGCTCGGTTCGCTCGTCCGCTCTGCGCCGGCGGCCGTGTTCGGAGCCACCGCAGCACGCACCAGCGTGCTGCGGGACGCCGACCGCGCGGTCCGGGCGCCCCTGGCGCTCAGCCGACGGGTCGGCTTCGTCCAGCTCACCGGCGGTGTCGGCGCGTCCACCACGGCCGCCCTCGTCGCGAACCTGGTCGCGCACCGCCGCTCGGGACCGGTCCTCGGGGTCGACGCGGCGGCCGGCGGCCGGTCGATGCTGTGGCACGCCGGGCTGCCCGACACGGCCGCGCAGGGGACGGACCCCCGCCGCCTCGACCCGGTCAGCACCGCCGACGCCACCGCGGGGCTCGTCCGCGCCGGATCCGGGCTGTACGCGCTCGACGTCCGTCCGACGCCGGTCGACGACGAGCAGGGTGCGCCGCCGCGCCAGGCGACCGAGTCGGCGTGGGCCGATGCCGTCGCCCCCGTGACGCGCTTCTTCGACGTGGTCTGCACCGACTGGGGCGTCCGACCTCCGGGCGTCGACCTCACCGCGGTGGCGTACGCCAGTCACGCGGTCTGCCTGGTCGCCCGGAGCGAGCGGGTGTCGCTCGAGCGCGCGGTCGCCGTGGTCGAGGCCGTGCGCTCGCTCGAGCACGCCCCGGTCGTCGTGGTCGCGGCCGTCGACCTCGGCGGTGGTGGGTCGCAGGCCGTCGACGCCGTCCGCTGGCCTCCGGGCACGGTGTTCGCGGTGCCGACGGACCGTGCGCGCCGCAGCGACGTGCCGCGGTCCAGCCGCGACCTCACCGTCGCGACCCGCACCGCCCACGTCCGCCTCGCCGCCGCGCTGCTCACCCCCGGGAGGACCGCACGATGACCCGTCGCCTCGTCCACCGCCCGACGCGCGTGAGCCGACCGCTCCGCGAGGAGCCGACCGAGCACCTCGCTCCCCCGCCCGCGCTCCCGGAGGGGCCCGTCGGCGGCATCCCCATCCAGACGCTGCTGCCGGTCGTCGGCTCGCTGTCCTCGATCGTGATGATCGTGGTGCTCCGGAACGCGAACCCGGTGTTCATGGTGATCGGCGCCGTGGTCCTCGTCGTCGCACTGGTCGGCGGCGTCGGCATGGCGCTCTCGCAGCGCGGCAACCAGGCCAGGACCCGACGGTCCCAGCGTGAGCGCTACCTCGACTTCCTCGAACGGACCCGCACCGAGATGCGGGCGCGGGCGCGCGAGGTCCGGGCGAAGGCGACCGTGCTCAACCCCGAACCCGACGCCCTGGTCGAAGTGGTCCGCGACCCGGCACGGCTGTGGGAGCGCCGCCGCGGCCACGACGACTTCCTGCGGGTCCGCACCGGGCTCGGGGACGTACGGTGGTTCGACCTCGTGCTGCCCGACGACGACAACCCCGTGCAACCGTTCGACCCGATCATGCTCGACGAGGCGAGCACCGTGGTCCGGCACTACGCCACGGTCGCGGGCATGCCGGTCACGGTCGACCTCGACCGGGCCGGGCACGTCGCCGTGATCGGCGACCGCGCCCGGGTCCTCGAGGTGGCCCGCGGCATGATCGCGCAGCTCGCAGCGTTCCACTCCCCCGAGGACCTGCACCTCGCCCTCGTGCACCCGGCGGGGGTCGCCGACGACTGGCGCGGCTTCGACCTCCTGCCGCACGCGGTCGACGACGAACTGCTCGACGGCGACGTGCCCGCGCGCCGCATCGCTCCGGACGTGCCCGCCCTGCTCGGTGTCGTCGGCGGCGAGCTCGCGGACCGGGCGCAGTTCGCGGCGACCGCGAAGCGCAGCGCCGGCACGAGCGACCAGGCCGAGAACTCCCGGCTCGTCGTGTTCGTCGACGACCACGGGCACGTCGCCTCCGACCTGCCGGTACCCGACGCCGACCTCGGGCTCGCCGACCTGCAGGTCACGACCGTGCACCTGCTGTCCGACCGCCTGCACGAGCCGTCGGACGTCACGGTGCGCGTGGTCGTCGACGACGAGGTGGCGACCGTCACCGACGCCCGGCGCGAGGCCGACGGCGAGGTCGTCGAGACGCGCTTCCGCACCGACCGTGTCCCGGCGTCGACCTTCGAGACGCTCGCACGCGAACTCGCCCCGCTCCGGCTCAGCCTGACCGCGCAGGACGCCGCGGAGTCCACCGAGGGCATCGGGATCGCCGAGCTCCTCGGCATCGAGGACGTCACCGAGGTCTCGCCCGAGCAGGTCTGGCTGCCGCGGTCGCCCCGCGATTTCCTCCGCGTCCCGATCGGGCTGGACGACTTCGGCGCCCCGGTGCTGCTCGACCTCAAGGAGTCGGCGCAGCTCGGGATGGGGCCGCACGGCATCTGCATCGGGGCCACGGGCTCCGGCAAGTCGGAGATGCTCCGCACGCTCGTCCTGGGGTTGGCGCTGTCGCACTCGCCCGAGGACCTCAGCATGGTGCTCGTCGACTACAAGGGCGGCGCCGCGTTCGCCCCGTTCGCCGGGCTGCCGCACGTCGCGGGCATCATCGACAACCTCGAGGACGACGCCGGGCTCATCGAACGTGCCCGCGCGTCGATCGCCGGCGAGGTGGTCCGACGCCAGCGGGTGCTCCGCGACGCCGACAACGCGCCGTCGATCACGCACTACCGGGAGCTCCGCACCCAGCGTCCCGACCTCGCCCCGCTCCCGCACCTGCTCCTCGTGATCGACGAGTTCGGCGAGCTGCTCACCGCCGAGCCCGAGTTCATCGAGCTGCTCATGACGATCGGCCGCATCGGTCGCTCGATCGGCGTGCACCTGTTGCTGTCGAGCCAGCGCATCGAGGCCGGTCGTCTCCGCGGCCTCGACACCTACCTGTCGTACCGGCTCGGGCTCCGGACGTTCTCCGAGGCCGAGAGCTCGACCATCCTCGACCGCCCGGACGCCTTCCACCTCCCCGCGATCCCGGGCTACGGCTACCTCAAGGTCGACACGTCCGTCTACCGTCGGTTCCGTGCCGGGTACGTGTCCGGCCCGGTCGAGGCGAGCGCCGCGCGGACCGAGGCGTCGACACGCCCCGAGCCGGTCCTCCTGCCCGTCTTCAACACGCTCGCCGCGGAGCAGGACCCGTCGCGGTCCGCCGCCGAGCCGGAGCTGCGCCGACCGCAGACCGGCCGCGCGCTCGTCGACGAGGCCGTCGAGCGCCTGCTCGACGCCGACCGGACGACGCGACCGATCTGGTTGCCGCCCCTGCCCGGCCGGCTGGCCCTGTCCCGTGTCGTGACCGAGCGTCTCGAGGGCACCCCGGCACTGCGGATCCCGCTCGGGTTGCTCGACGACCCGTCCGACCAGGCGCAGCGTCCCTGGTCCCTCGACCTGACCCGTGCGGGCGGCCACGCGGCGGTCATCGGGGCTCCGCAGTCCGGCCGGTCGACGATGCTCCGGTCGGTCGCCGCCGCGACGGCCCTGACGACGACCCCGCAGCAGGTGAGCATCTACGGGCTCGACCTGACCGGCAGCGGCCTGGCGCGCATCGAGGGCTTCCCGCACGTCGGCGGCGTCGCGACCCGCGCCGACCCGGCCACGATGCAGCGGCTCCTCGAGGAGCTGCAGCTCATGCTCGCGACCCGCGAGCGGGTGTTCCGCGTGCACGGCGTCGACTCGCTCGACGCCCTCCGTGCCCGGCACGCCGACGGTGACCTGCCGGAGCTCCCGAGCGCGGAGGTCGTCCTGCTCGTCGACGGGTACGGCGCCGTGCGGGACGAGTACGAACTGTTCGAGCCGATGATCGCGGAACTGCTGCAACGCGGCTCCGGTCTCGGCGTGCACGTCGTGGTCACCCTGACCCGGTGGAACGAGCTGCGCATGGCCGTCCAACCGCTCGTCGGCACCCGTGTGGAACTCCGACTGAACGACCCCGCCGACTCGGTCGTCGACCGCAAGCTGTCCCAGACGATCCGCCCGGACCAGCGCGGCCGGGCGATCACCGAGGAGCGTCGCTTCGTCCAGCTCGCCCTGCCGGTGATGGAGGACGTCGCGGACGACGAGGTCGCCGACGCACTCGAGGCCCTCGCCCGCCGGGCGGCGGCGAGCTGGAGCGGGCCCGGTGCCGCGCCGATCCGCCTGCTCCCCAGCGACTACGAGCCGTCCGACCTTCCGGACCCGTTCGAGGAGCCCGACCGCGTGCCGTTCGGCCTCCGGCAGGACACCATGCAGCCGGCGTTCCTCGAGCTCGCGGACCGCGACCAGCACCTGCTCGTCTTCGGCGACTCGCGCTCCGGCAAGACCACGCTGCTGCGCGGTGTCGTCGAGGGTCTGGTCGACCGCCACGCCCCCGACGAACTCGTCGTCGCGGTGATGGACAGCCGCGGCGGCCTGACGGACGTCTGCCCGGACGACTACCTGGGCGGCCAGGCGACCAGCGCGCTCGAGGCGCGGTCCCTCGCCGCCGCCATCGCGGAGGAACTCGCGAAGCGGCAGGCCTCGAGCGACCGCAGCGCCGGTCCGCGGATCGTGGTCGTGGTCGACGACTTCGACATCCTCGCCAGCGGCGGCACGCAGCCGTTGGAGCCGCTCCTGCCGTACCTCCCGTCCGCCCGCGACCTGCGGCTGCACGTCCTCGTCGCCCGTCCGGTCGCGGGACTCCAGCGGGCGTTGTTCGACCTCACGCTCCAGGCGCTGCGCGACACCGGTGGCAGCACGTTCCTCATGTCCGGCGAACGGAGCGAGGGGCAGATCGCGCCCCAGGTGTACGCCGAGCCGATGACCCCGGGCCGCGGACGCATGCTCCGCCGCGGTGAACGCGCGTTCATCGCCCAGGTCGCGCACTTCGGTGCCCCCGACCGGACCGGGGGCGAGGCATGACGACCGCGCCCGTCCCGGTCCGCATCGTCGTCGCCGGCACGGCCGGCGGCGTCGGCACGACCACCGTCGCCGCCCTGCTGTTCGAGGCGCTCCGGCGGGCGTCGACCGTCGGCGCACCGGTGCTGTACGACCACTCCGGCGGTGACCTCGGCCTCCGCCTGCCCAACGGTGACGACGTCTCGGCCGTCGACGACACCGTCGCGGTGCACGACGCCGGCCCCCACGCGATGCGGGGCGGGCTCGACGCGCTCACGTCCCCGTCGGACCTGCTCGTGGTCGTCGCGCCGGCGAACGCCGCGGGCCTCGCCGATGCCGACCTCCTGGTCGAGGCTGCCGCGCGACGGTCGGGCCTGACCGCGGCGACACGGATCGTCGTCGTCGTCAGCGCCGCGACCGGTGACGCCCTCCGCGGGAGCGCGGTCGAGGCGTTCCGTGCGCGGCACCACCACGCCGCGGTGCTGCGACTGCCGGCCGACCCGGCGCTCGCGGTCGGCGGCCGCATCCCGTCCTCACGCCTGACGGCGAGCACCCGACGGGCCCTCGCCGAGTTCGACCGCCGCACGGTCGGGTTGCTCGCGACGCAACGCCGGGGCGGTCCCGCGGGTACCGTCTGAACCGCCGTCACGAGCAGGAGGAGCCCCACGTGGACACCCGTGCCGTCCGGACGTTCCGGGCCTTCGTCGTCACCGCCGCCGTGGTGGCCCTCGTGCTCGGGGTCGTCGCGATCACCTGGCCGCGGCCCACCCTCGTGGTCGTCGCGCTGCTCTTCGGCGTGTACCTCGTCGTGGCCGGAGCGATGCGCGTCTTCGCGGCCGCACGCGGGCACGGGACGGCACCGGTCTGGCGGTGGACGACGGGCGTCGTCGGCGGGGTCGTCGGACTGGCGGGCCTCGTGACACTCCTCGACCCGTTCGTGCCGCTCGTCGCCTACGCCGTCCTCGCGGGGATCGCGTTCCTCGTCGAGGGCGTCGCGTCGCTCGTCGGCGCGGTGGTGGGGCACCCCGGCTCGTCGCGGCTGCCGACCACCGTGAGCGGGGTCCTGTCCCTGCTGTGCGGCGTCGCGGTGCTCGCGGCACCGGGTGTCGCGCTCAGCGTGTTCGTCGTCGTGGCCGGGATCGCCCTCGTGGTCGTGGGCGCCGCGACGCTGCTCCTGCTGCCACCGCGGGCCGCGGCCCGCCGCTGACGACGGCGGACCGGCCGCCCGGCGCGCACCGCGCGGACGGGAGGCGCGGCGCCAGCCCACCACGCGCCTCCCGACCGCCGGTCCGTCACCGACGGGAGGCACGGCACCAGCCCGCCACGCGCCTCCCGACCGCCGGTCCGGAGGCTCGGGCACCCCGCGCCGGTCAGGCCGCGCAGGTCAGGCCGCGCCGGTCCCGAACAGCAGCCCGAGCAGGTACGTCACGACCGCCGCACCGAAGCCGATCCCGAGCTGCCGCAGCGCCCGGCGGAGCGGCGGCGCGCCACTGAGCACCCCGACCACGGCGCCCGTGCCGAGCAACGCGATCCCGACCAGCACCGCGGCGACCGCGATCGCGGGCCACCCCTCGAGGCCGAACAGGTACGGCAGCACCGGGATCACCGCGCCCGAGGCGAAGAAGCAGAAGCTCGACAGCGCCGCGCTCGTCCCGGTCCCGACCGCCTCGTGGTCCTCGGACGTCCGCACCGGACCGGTCGACGCTCCGCCGGTGAGGCCAGCGAGCACGTCCGCCGCGTGCGCCTCCGCCTGCTCCTCCGGCATCCCGCGCGCCCGGTACACGAGCGCGAGCTCGTTCGCGTCGACGTCGAGGTGCGCCACGGCGTCGCCGGCATCGGGGTGCGGTGCCGAGGCGTCGAGGAGTTCCCGCTGCGACCGCACCGAGACGTACTCCCCCGCACCCATCGACAGCGCGCCCGCGAGCAGACCGGCGATGCCGCTGAGCAGCACGAAGTGGCGGTCCGCCCCGGAGGCGCTGATGCCGATGATGAGCGCCAGGTTCGACACGAGGCCGTCGTTGGCGCCGAACACCGCGGCGCGGAACGTGCCGGACAGTCGCATCCGCCCGCGGTTCGCGAGGCCGCGGACGACCTCGCCGTGGATGCGCTCGTCGGCGGCCATCCGGGCGGTCGCGTCGTCGTCGTCGGCGTAGGGCGAGCGGTCCTCGGTGTTCTGCATGAGCGCGAGCACGAACACCGACCCGAACCGCTTCGCCAGGGCGGCGAGCACGCGGGTGCGCAGGCTCCCGCGCAGCGGCCGACCGGCCTCGGCGCCGAGCAGGTCGACCCAGTGCTGCTCGTGCCGCCCCTCGGCCTCGGCCAGGGCGGCGAGGATCTCGCGCTCCTCGCCGTCGCGCCGCGCGGCGAGGTTCCGGTACACGGCCGCCTCCGCCCGCTCGTCGGCGAGGTAGCGGCGCCACCGGCGCACGTCGGCTGCGGTGGGTGCAGAGCGGGTGTCGTCCTGGAGGCTCACACCGGCCATCCTGCCCGCTCGCGGCGGCGTCGGGTCACCACCGGTGCCGTGGGACGCGACGGTCCCCGTCGCGAAAGCGACAGGTCACGGTCGCCGTGCTCGGTCCCTGTCGCGGAAGCGACAGGTCACGGTCGCCGTGCTCGGTCCCCGTCGCGAAAGCGACAGTTCGCCGCGAACCATCGGTGGCGAACTGTCGCTCTCGCGGGAGACAAGGCCATGCCGAGGCGGCGAACTGTCGCTTTCGCGGGAGCCGGACGGAACAGGGACGGACGGCGGCGGGCTCGACGGGGACGCGGAAGGGCGCGGACCGGAGGCGACGTGCGCGTGCTGCGCCGTGCCTCCCGTCCGCGCCCCGTGGCGTGGTGACCGGGCGTCAGCTCCGGACGTAGGCCGGAGCGGCCTCGGCGTGCGCATCGCCGACGCGGTGCACGCGGAGGTCGTTCGTCGAGCCCTCGAGTCCGGGAGGCGACCCGGCGGTGACGATGACGCGGTCGCCGGGGGCGGCCAGGCCGTTCGCGAGCAGCACGTCGTCGACCTGCGAGAACAGCTCGTCGGTGTGCGTCTTCCGGTCGACCAGGAACGAGCGGACACCCCACGTGAGCGCCATCCGCCGGCGGGTGGCCTCGTTCGGCGTGAAGGCGATGATCGGCAGGCCGTGGCGCAGTCGCGACATGCGGCGTGCGGAGTCGCCCGACTCGGTGAACACGCAGAGGTACGACGCCTCGGTGAACTCGGCGATCTCGACCGCGGCGAGCGTGATCGCGCCGCCGAGGGTGCGCGGCTTGGTGCCGAGCGGCGCGATGCGCTCGAGGCCGTGGTCCTCGGTCGACTCGACGATGCGGGCCATGGTGCGGACGGTCTGCACCGGGTACTCGCCGACGCTGGTCTCGCCGGAGAGCATGACCGCGTCCGCGCCGTCGAGCACCGCGTTCGCGACGTCGGACGTCTCGGCGCGGGTCGGGATCGGCGAGGAGATCATCGACTCGAGCATCTGCGTCGCGACGATGACCGGCTTCGCCATGCGGCGGGAGAGCTCGACCGCGCGCTTCTGCACGATCGGGACGGCCTCGAGCGGCAGCTCCACACCGAGGTCACCGCGGGCGACCATGATGCTGTCGAACGCGTCGATGATCTCCTCGAGCGCGTCGACGGCCTGCGGCTTCTCGACCTTGGCGATGACGGGGAGGCGCTTGCCCTCCTCGTCCATGATCTCGTGCGCGCGGTCGACGTCGGCGGCGTTGCGCACGAACGACAGCGCGATGAGGTCGGCCCCCTGGCGGATCGCCCAGCGCAGGTCGGCCTCGTCCTTCTCGCTCAGCGCGGGGACGTTGACGGCGACGCCGGGCAGGTTGATGCCCTTGTTGTTCGAGACCGTACCGGGGACGACGACCTCGGTGCGCACGCGGACGCCGTCGGTGTCGAGCACGCGGAGGCGCACCCGACCGTCGTCGATGAGGAGCGGGTCGCCGGGCTTGACGTCCTGGGGCAGCCCCTTGAACGTCGTGCCGCAGATCTCCTTCGACCCGGGGACGTCCTCGGTCGTGATCGTGAAGACGTCACCGACCGCGAGTTCGTGCGGGCCGTCGGCGAACTTCGCGAGGCGGATCTTCGGGCCCTGCAGGTCGACGAGGATCGCGACCGGCTTGCCGAGCTCCTCGGCGGCGCGGCGCACGTTCGCGTAGTTGGCCTCGTGCACGCTGTAGTCACCGTGGCTGAGGTTGAGTCGGGCGACGTCGACGCCCGCTTCGATGATCTCCTTGACGGTCTCGTACTCCGACGTGGCGGGTCCGAGCGTCGAAACGATCTTTGCGCGTCTCAATGGATTCCTTCGTGTGGTTGATGGTGCTGGTTTCCGCGCTGTGGGGCCGCGCGGAACGCGAGCAGGCCACCTGCACCCTATCGAGTGCCGGTGGCCTGCTGGTCACTGACGGTCGTGCGTCGTCGAGGTGTCCACGGCGTCAGATGCTGATCGCACGGTCGGTCGCCTTGACCGGCGCCGGGAGGATGGTCGAGCCCTCGAGGTACTCGTCCACCTTGGCCGCGGCGGCCCGGCCCTCGGCGATCGCCCAGACGATGAGCGACTGACCACGACCGGCGTCGCCGGCGACGAACACACCCGGCTCGTTCGTGGAGTAGTCGGCCTGCCGGGCGACGGCACCGGCGGCGGTCACCGGGAGACCGAGCTGCGGCTCGAGCGTCTCGGTGTCCGGGCCGGTGAAGCCCATCGCGATGAGCACGAGGTCCGCGGGGATCTCGCGCTCGCTGCCCGACTTCGGCACACGCCGGCCGTCGACGTACGCGGTCTCGGCCACGCGGAGTGCCCGGACCTCGCCGGCCGCGTTGCCGAGGAACTCGACCGTGGACGCGAGGTAGTGACGTTCGCCGCCCTCCTCGTGCGCACTCGAGACCTCGAACACCGTCGGGAACATCGGCCACGGCTGGTCGTCGGGACGCTCGAGCGGCGGCTGCTTGCCGATCGCCAGGTTCGTCACGCTGAGCGCGCCCTGGCGGTGGGCCGTGCCGATGCAGTCGGCGCCGGTGTCGCCACCGCCGATGACGACGACGTGCTTGCCCTCGGCGGTCACCTGGTTGTCGACCGTCGTGCCCGCGTTCGTCTTGTTCTGCTGGACGAGGTAGTCCATCGCGAAGTGCACGCCGGCCAGGTCGCGGCCCGGGATCGGCAGCTCGCGCGGGACCGTTGCACCCGTGGCGACGACGACCGCGTCGTAGCGGGACTTCAGGTCGTCCCAGGTGATGTCGACACCGATCTCGACGCCCGCGCGGAAGCGGGTGCCCTCGGCCTGCATCTGGGCGAGGCGCGCGTCGATCTGGCGCTTCTCCATCTTGAAGTCCGGGATGCCGTAGCGGAGCAGCCCGCCGATCCGGTCGTCGCGCTCGTAGACCGCGACGGTGTGCCCGGCGCGGGTGAGCTGCTGCGCGGTGGCGAGTCCGGCGGGACCGGACCCCACGACGGCCACGGTCTTGCCCGTCAGGCGCTCGGGCGGGTGCGGCGTCACCCAGCCGTTCTTGAACGCGTCGTCGATGATCGACGCCTCGACCTGCTTGATCGTCACGGGCGGCTGGTTGATGCCGAGCACGCACGACGCCTCGCACGGAGCCGGGCACAGCTTGCCGGTGAACTCCGGGAAGTTGTTCGTCGCGTGCAGGCGTTCGATCGCCTGGCGGCCCTCGCCGCGCCACGTCAGGTCGTTCCACTCCGGGATGAGGTTGCCGAGCGGGCAGCCCTGGTGGCAGAACGGCACGCCGCAGTCCATGCACCGGCCGGCCTGGCGCTTCAGGGCACCGGACTCCTGCTGCTCGTAGACCTCCTTCCAGTCCATGAGCCGCACGGGGACGGGTCGGCGGGGCGGGAGCTCGCGCTCCTGCACCTTCAAGAAGCCCTTGGGGTCAGCCACGGGTCACCTCCAGGATGCGGTTCCAGACGACGTCGCCGTCCGGGTCGAGGCCCTCGTCGACGGCCTGCTGACGGGTCGCGAGCACGGCCGCGTAGTCCCGCGGCAGCACCTTCGTGAAGCCGCTCAGGTCGCCCGAGTCGAGCAGGTCGGCCGCGACGGTCGACCCGGTCTCGGCGTGGTGCCGACGGAGCAGGTCGGTGACGATCTCGACGTCGGCGCTGTCGAGCTCCTCGAGCCGCAGCTCACCGCTCGCCAGCGCGTCGGTGTTCACGTGCTCACGCCGGAGGTCCCGCACGTACGCGGTGCCGCCGGACATGCCCGCGCCGAGGTTCCGGCCGGTCTCGCCGAGGATGAGCGCCAGGCCCCCGGTCATGTACTCGAGCGCGTGGTCGCCCACGCCCTCGACGACCGCGGTCGCACCGGAGTTCCGGACCAGGAAGCGTTCACCGACGATGCCGCGGATGAACATGCTGCCCTGGGTCGCGCCGTAGCCGATGACGTTGCCGGCGATGACGTTCTCGGACGCCTCGAACGCCGACTCGGAGTCGGGGCGCACCGTGATCGACCCGCCGGACAGGCCCTTGCCGACGTAGTCGTTGCTGTCCCCGACCAGGCGCAGGGTGATCCCGGCCGGCAGGAACGCGCCGAGCGACTGCCCGGCCGAACCACGCAGCGTGATGTCGATCGACCCGGCCGGGAGCCCGTGCTCGCCGTGGCGGAGCGTGACCTCGTGGCCGAGCATGGTGCCGACCGCGCGCTCGGTGTTCCGGATCGGGAGGTCGAGCGCGACCGACCCGCCGTGCTCGAGGACGTCGGCGGTCTGCTGCACGAGCTGGACGTCGAAGTGCTCGTCGAGCTCGTGGTCCTGGTCGCGCAGGTGGCGGCGCGGCTCGTGGCGGCCGAACTCGGGCCCGTGCAGGACCGGTGCCAGGTCGAGGCCGGATGCCTTCCAGTGCTCGACGGCGCGGTCGGTGTCGAGCGCGTCGACCTGGCCGATCGCCTCGTCGAGGGTGCGGAACCCGAGCTCGGCCAGGATCTCCCGGACCTCCTGCGCGACGAACTCGAAGAAGTTCACGACGTGGTCGGCCTGGCCGGTGAAGCGCTTGCGGAGCTCCGGGTTCTGCGTCGCGACGCCGACCGGACACGTGTCGAGGTGGCAGACCCGCATGAGGATGCAGCCCTCGACGACGAGCGGCGCGGTGGCGAAGCCGTACTCCTCGGCCCCGAGCAGCGCGGCGACGACGACGTCCCGGCCGGTCTTCATCTGCCCGTCCACCTGCACGACGACGCGGTCGCGCATGCCGTTGAGCATGAGCGTCTGCTGCGTCTCGGCGAGGCCGATCTCCCACGGGGTGCCCGCGTGCTTCAACGAGTTCAGCGGCGACGCACCGGTCCCGCCGTCGTGGCCGGACACGAGCACGACGTCGGCCAGCGCCTTCGTCACCCCCGCGGCGACCGCGCCGATCCCGGACTGGCTCACGAGCTTGACGTGGACGCGCGCCGACGGGTTCGCCCGCTTGACGTCGAAGATCAGCTGCTTGAGGTCCTCGATCGAGTAGATGTCGTGGTGCGGCGGCGGCGAGATCAGCCCGACGCCCGCGGTCGCGTGCCGGGTGCGGGCGACCCACGGGTACACCTTCGTCGGCGGGAGCTGGCCGCCCTCGCCCGGCTTCGCGCCCTGCGCCATCTTCAGCTGGATGTCGGTCGCGTGCGTCAGGTACATGCTCGTGACGCCGAACCGGCCGGAGGCGACCTGCTTGATCGCGCTGCGGCGCTCGGGGTCGAGCAGCCGCTCGACGTCCTCGCCGCCCTCACCCGTGTTCGACCGGCCGCCGAGGCGGTTCATCGCGATCGCGAGGGTCTCGTGGGCCTCCTTCGAGATGGACCCGTAGGACATCGCACCGGTGTTGAACCGCTTGACGATGGACTCGATCGGCTCGACGTCCTCGAGCGCGATCGGCTCGCGGACGCCGTGCCGGAAGCGGAACAGCCCGCGGAGGGTCATGAGCTCCTCGGACTGGTCGTCGACCGCCTTGGAGTACTCGCGGAAGACGTCGTACCGGCGGGCACGCGTGGCGTGCTGGAGCCGGAACACGGTGTCCGGGTTGAACAGGTGCGGCGGCCCTTCGCGGCGCCACTGGTACTCGCCGCCGGTCTGCAGCCGCTCGTGCGAGAGCACCGCGCCGTCCTGCGGGTACGCCTGGGCGTGCCGCTCGGCGTTCTCCTTCGCGATGACCTCGATGCCGACACCGCCGAGGATCGACGACGTGCCGGTGAAGTACCGGTCGACGAACTCCTGGCTGAGCCCGACGGCCTCGAACGCCTGCGCACCGGCGTAGCTCGACACCGTCGAGATGCCCATCTTCGACATGATCTTCAGGACGCCCTTGCCGAGCGCCTTGATGACGTTCTTGACGGCCTGCTCCGGGGTGATGCCGGTGATCATGCCCGAGCGCACGAGGTTCTCGCACGTCTCCATCGCGAGGTACGGGTTGATCGCCGAGGCGCCGTACCCGATCAGGGTCGCGACGTGGTGGACCTCGCGCACGTCGCCGGCCTCGACGATGAGCCCGACCTTCATGCGCTGCTCGGTGCGGATGAGGTGGTGGTGCACCGCGGCGAGCAGCAGCAGGCTCGGGACGGGTGCCTGCTCGGCGTTGCCGTCGCGGTCGGACAGCACGATGAACTGCTTGCCCGACTCGATCGCGGCGTCGACCTCGTCGCACACCGCGGCGATGCGCTTCTGCATCGCCTTCTTGCCCGCGTCGACGCGGTACAGACCACGGATCGTCACGGTCAGGTCGCGGCCGGACGCGGTCTCGAAGTGCTGGATCTTCGCGAGCTCGTCGTTGTCGATGACCGGGAAGTCGAGGACGATCTGCTTCGCGTGCTCGGGTCCGGCGTCCAGGAGGTTGCGCTCCGGCCCGAGGCCCATGCCCATCGAGGTGACGACCTGCTCGCGGATCGAGTCGAGCGGCGGGTTCGTCACCTGCGCGAACTGCTGCGTGAAGTAGTCGAACAGCAGGCGCGGGCGGGTGGAGAGCACCGCGATCGGGGTGTCCGAACCCATCGCACCGAGCGGCTCGGCACCGGTCTGCGCCATCGGGCGGAGCAGGATCCGGACCTCTTCCTCGGTGTAGCCGAAGGCACGCTGCCGCCGCGTCACCGAGGCCGGGGTGTGCACGATGTGCTCGCGGTCGGGCAGGTCGGACAGGTTGATCCGGCCCTCGTCGAGCCACTGCGCCCAGGGACCGGAGGCCGCGAGGCCGCGCTTGACCTCGTCGTCCTCGATGATGCGGCCGGCCTCGGTGTCCACGACGAACATCCGACCGGGCCGCAGCCGGCCCTTGCGCACGACCTTGCCCGGCGGCACGTCGATGACGCCCGTCTCGGAGCCCATCACGATGAGCCCGTCGTCGGTGACGAGGAAGCGCCCGGGACGGAGGCCGTTGCGGTCGAGCGTCGCGCCGACGATCGACCCGTCGGTGAACGTGATCGCGGCCGGGCCGTCCCACGGCTCCATGAGCATCGAGTGGTACTCGTAGAACGCCCGCAGGTCGGGGTCCATCCCGACCTGGTTCTCCCACGCCTCGGGCACCATCATCGACACCGCGTGCGGCAGCGAGCGGCCGGACAGCGTGAGCAGCTCGAGGGTCTCGTCGAACGAGGCGGAGTCACTCGCGCCGGGGCTGACGATGGGCAGCAGCGGTGCGACGTCGCCGAGCAGTTCGCTCTCGAGCTGCGACTGCCGCGCGCGCATCCAGTTGCGGTTGCCGCGGACGGTGTTGATCTCGCCGTTGTGCGCGAGGGTGCGGAACGGCTGCGCGAGCGGCCACGACGGGAAGGTGTTCGTCGAGTACCGCGAGTGCACGATCGCGAGCTTCGAGGCGAAGCGCTCGTCGCTCAGGTCGGGGTAGAACGGCTCGAGCTGGAGCGTCGTGACCATGCCCTTGTAGACCATGGTCCGGCTCGACAGCGACGGGAAGAACACCTCGGTGTCGCGCTCGGCGCGCTTGCGGAGCCGGAAGGCCTGGCGGTCGAGGGCGATGCCGCTCCAGGCGGCCCCGTGCGCGTCGTGCCGCATCGACGCGACGAAGAGCTGCTCGAAGGCGGGCATCGCGGCGCGCGCCAGGGTGCCGAGCACCTCCGGACGGACCGGGACCGGACGCCAACCGAGGACCTTGAGGCCCTCCTCGCGTGCGATCCGCTCGATCGCGCCCTGCACCGCGTGCCGGGCGTCGTCGTCGACGGGCAGGTAGGCGGTGCCGACGGCGTACTCCCCCGCGGCGGGCAGCACGAAGTCGACCTCGTCGCGCAGGAAGGCGTCCGGCACCTGGCACAGGATGCCGGCGCCGTCGCCGGTGCCCGCGTCGGACCCGACCGCACCGCGGTGCTCGAGGTTGCGCAGGGCGCCGAGGGCGGCGTCGACGATGTCGTGTCCGGCCGTGCCGCGGAGCGTCGCGACCATCGCGAGCCCGCAGGCGTCCTTCTCGTTCGCCGGGTCGTACGCGCCGACGGCGTCGGGCACGGCCGAGAAGCGTCGGTGCGGCGGCAGGAGCGCGCCGGTCGACCGGGGGGCAGTGTGTGGCTGGAGCGCCATGGGGAACCGTCCTCACGAGGAAGTGGAACAGGGACGTCGGTGGCCCGGTGGTGCGTTCCGCCCGAGCGGGCGGGACAGGTGCCCGTGCGCGACGCTGTCGGTGTGGTCGGTGGCGACGCGCGAGGTCGTGCCGTCGCTCGTGGCGACGAGGACCGGTGCAGCGTGGCCGCGTGGCCGGCGGGTGCCGTCCACGCGGGAGGGGTGCTTCCTAGGCGCGGCCCGCTGCGGTGACCGGATCGGAGTCCGTGACGGCTGCCGGAGCGTCGTCGTCGTGTTCCGACCAGGTGTCATCGGAGTCTACATCGGAGGTCCGACGCGGCTCGCGACCCGGGCGGTACGGGCCGGGCTCCTTGCCGGTGTGGCGACGGGTCTGCACGAGGAACACGATCACGCCCACGAGGATCGCCGCGAAGGACATCCAGACGTTCGTGCGGATGCCGGCGAAGGTCTCGCTCGTGTCGACACGGATGGACTCGAGGACCGAACGGCCGGTGCCGTACCAGATCAGGTAGAGGGCCATGACCTTGCCCCACTGCAGCTGGAAACGCTTGTCGAGCAGCAGGATGACGACCACGCCGACGACGTTCCAGATGATCTCGTACAGGAAGGTCGGGTGGAACAGCGTGCCCGCGGGCAGGCCGGTCGGGAACGCCGGGTTCGTCGACTCGATCTGCAGGCCCCACGGCAGGTTCGTCGGCATGCCGAAGAGTTCGTGGTTGAAGTAGTTGCCGAGCCGGCCGAACGCCTGTGCGAGCAGCACGCCCGGAGCGATGGCGTCGATCAGCGTCGTGAAGCGCAGGCCCACCTGGCGGCACCCGATCCACGCGCCGAGCGACCCGAGGATGATCGCGCCGAAGATCGCGAGACCGCCCTCCCACACGTAGAGGAAGGACCACGGATCACGGCCGGGACCGAAGTAGTCCTTGACGTGGGTGAACACGTGGAACAGCCGTCCGCCGATGATCCCCAGCGGCACCGCCCAGATCGCGATGTCGATGATGATCCACCGCTCGACCCCGCGCGCGTTCAGGCGACGGTTCGCGAGCAGCACCGCGGCCACGATCCCGAGCAGGATGCAGATGGCGTACGCGTGGATGCGGAAGTCGAGCGGCAGGTTCCAGCCGAAGACGTCGCGCAGCCAGGCGGTCAGGTCGAAGTACTGCCACGCGGTGCTCGGGCTCGGGATGCTCAGGAGGGGCATGGAGGTGCTGTCGCCTTTCGGTGCTGGACGGCCGCGGTTCCGCCGAGGCGGCGGCCCCGCTCACTGTAGCGCGGGAACCGCGCCCGGCAGGAACGCCGGCGACCGACCTGTGGGAACTGTGACCGCACGCACGGACGGGAGGCGCGGTGCGGGTGAGCGACGTCGGTCACCCGCACCGCGCCTCCCGTCCGGAACGCGGTGACGGCCCCACGCGCGTCGGTCCGGTGGTCAGCGGTGCCGGAGGAGCGGTCGGCCGCGCACCCCGGATCCGTCGTCAGCGGCGCGCAGCGCCGGACGCGAGGTCGGCCGCACGGTCGGCCACGCCCTGGACGCCGAGGTCGGCGAGGGCGCGCACGAACGCCGATCCGATGATCGCGCCGTCGGCGTACTCGAGCACCTCGGCGACCTGGTCGGCCGTCGAGATCCCGAGGCCGACGCAGGTGCGCTCGACGCCCGCGTCGCGGAGCCGCGACACGACCGTGCGCGCGGCGACGTCGACGCCGACCCGGGCGCCGGTGACGCCCATCGTCGACACCGCGTAGACGAACCCGCGGCTCGACCGGACGGCCTGCTGCATCCGGGCGTCCGTCGAGGACGGGGCGGCGAGGAACACGCGGTCGAGCCCGGTGCGCTCCGAGGCGTCGATCCAGGCACGAGCCTCGTCGGGGATGAGGTCCGGGGTGATGAGCCCGGAGGCCCCGGCGGCGACGAGGTCGTCTGCGAAGCGCTCCACGCCGTACCGGAGCACGGGGTTCCAGTAGGTCATCACCAGGACCGGCACGTCCACGCGGTTCGTGATCTGGTCGACCGCGTCGAAGACCTGGGCGACGCGGAAGCCGTTCGCCAGGCTCTCCTCGGCGGCGCGCTGGATGACGGGACCGTCCATGACCGGGTCGGAGTAGGGCAGGCCGAACTCGATGACGTCGACGCCGTTCTCGGCGAGGGCGACGGCCGCGTCGACACTGGTCTGCACGTCCGGGAAGCCGGCGGGCAGGTACCCGACGACCGCGCCCGCACGCTCGGCGTTGGCGGTGTCGATCGTCGTCGCGACCGAGCGGGTGGTTCCGGGAGTCGTCACAGCTGCACCGCGTTCTCGTCGAGGATGCCGAAGTAGCGGCTGGCGGACGCCACGTCCTTGTCGCCGCGTCCGGACAGGGACACGAGCACGACGCCGTCCGGGCCGAGCTCCTTGCCGAGCTTGATCGCGCCGGCCAGTGCGTGGGCCGACTCGATCGCCGGCAGGATGCCCTCGGTGCGGCCGAGCAGACGGAACGCCTCCATCGCCTCGGCGTCGGTGATCGGCGTGTACTGCGCGCGGCCGATCGACGCGAGGTAGGCGTGCTCCGGGCCGACGCTCGGGTAGTCGAGACCCGCCGAGATGCTGTGGCTCTCGATCGTCTGGCCGTCCTCGTCCTGCATGAGGTAGGACATCGTGCCCTGTAGGACACCCGTGCGACCGAGCGAGATGCTCGCCGCGTGACGACCGGTCTCGATCCCCTCGCCGCCGGCCTCGAAGCCGTGCAGCCGGACGGACTCGTCGTCGAGGAACGCCTCGAAGATGCCCATCGCGTTCGACCCGCCGCCGACGCACGCGGCGACGGCGTCGGGCAGGCGACCGATGCGGTCGAGCACCTGCTGCCGGGCCTCCTCGCCGATCACCTTGTGGAACTCGCGCACCATCTCGGGGAACGGGTGCGGGCCGGCGACCGTGCCGAGCAGGTAGTGCGTCGACTCGACGTTGGCGACCCAGTCGCGCAGCGCGTCGTTGATCGCGTCCTTGAGCGTGCGGGAGCCGGTCTCGACCGGGATGACCTCGGCGCCGAGGAGCCGCATCCGGGCGACGTTGAGCGCCTGGCGCTCGGTGTCGACCGCACCCATGTACACGACGCAGTCCATGCCGAACAGTGCGGCCGCGGTGGCGGTCGCGACGCCGTGCTGGCCCGCGCCGGTCTCGGCGATCAGGCGGGTCTTGCCGAGGCGCTTCGCGACCAGGGCCTGGCCGAGCACGTTGTTGATCTTGTGCGAACCGGTGTGGTTGAGGTCCTCGCGCTTGAGGATGATCCGGGCACCACCGGCGTGCTTCGCGAACCGCGGCGCCTCGGTGATGATCGAGGGGCGGCCGGTGTACTCGCGCTGGAGCGTGTCGAGCTCCTCGCGGAACGCCGGGTCCGCCCAGGCCTCACGGAAGGCGGTCTCGAGCTCGTCGAGCGCCTCGACCAGGGACTCGGGGACGAAGCGTCCGCCGAAGTCGCCGAAGTACGGGCCCTGCAGGTCACGGAGTGAGGTCACGGTGGGTCTCCCGGGGTGGAGCGGCCGCGCCCGGAGTCGGGCGCGGCCGGTGGGACGGAGCGCGGTCAGGCGCGCGGGCGGCCGAGGCCGTCCGCGGCGGCGATGAACGACGCGAGGGTTGCGGCCGGGTCGGTGCCCGTGACGAGCGCCTCCCCCACCAGGACGACGTCGGCACCCGCGGAGCGGTAGTGCGCGACGTCGGCGGGACCGGCGACGGCGGACTCGGCGACGCGGACGACCCCGTCGGGGATCCGGTCGGCGAGCGAGCCGAACAGGTCGCGGTCCAGCGAGAAGTCGGTCAGGTCACGGGCGTTCACGCCGAGGATGCGTGCCCCGGCGTCGAGGCCGCGCGCGACCTCGTCGGCGGAGTGCGCCTCGACGAGGACGCGCATGCCGAGCTCCTCGGCCAGGCCGTGCAGCTCGACGAGCCGCTGCTGGTCGAGGGCCGCGACGATGAGCAGCACGAGGTCGGCGCCGGACGCACGTGCCTCGACGACCTGGTACGGGTCTGCGATGAAGTCCTTGCGGAGCACCGGCACGCCGACCCGGGCCTTGACGGCCTCGAGGTCGGCGAGGCTCCCGAGGAACTTCCGCCCCTCGGTGAGCACGCTGATCGTCGACGCACCGCCGCGCTCGTAGTCGGCGGCGAGTGCGGCCGGGTCCTCGATCGCGGCCATCGAGCCGCGGGACGGGCTCGCACGCTTGACCTCGGCGAGGATCTTCACGCGGTCGCCGGGGGCCAGGAACTCCAGGGCGTCGAGCGGCGACGCGACCCGGTCGAGGTCGCGTTCGACGTCGGCGTAGGGGCGGTCGAGGCGCCGGGCTTCGGCGTCCTCGAGCGCACCGGCGACGAGGGTCTCGAGCACGTTCGCCACGGGACTACTCCGCGTGGTGCTTGGCGACGTACTTCGGGCCGTTGACGCCGTAGCCGGCCTTGCCCATGACGGCGCCCACGATCAGGCCGACCACCACGACACCGGCCGAGGCCCAGACGCCCCACGCCATGTCGAACCAGAAGAACAGCGTCCCGGCCGCGAACCCGATCAGCATGATCACGACGGCGGTCCAGGCGGCGGGCGAGTGGCCTTCGCCGAGTTCTGCGGGCTCAGTGTTGCTCACGGTGCTCCTCGTTCGGTTCCGGCGTCGTCGTCCGATCGACGCCCCTGCGATCCTACCGCGCCGGTCGTGGTGGGCTCCCCCACCGCGCCGCCCTGCGCACCGTCGAGGACGGTCGGGTCGTCGCCGGCGCTGAGGTCGTCCCAGTCGGTGATCGCATCGCGCTGCGCCGGTGCCGCAGCCCGTGCCGCCGCGGCCGCACCGGTCGTCTGCGCGCCGTACTTGCGGGTCGGACCGGGCCAGGACCGCTGGAGCACCAGGACCGCGACGCCGAGCAGGACCGCGAGGACGCCACCGGCGATGCCGACGGCCGGCCAGACGGTCACGACGACGCTCGCGACGGTTCGGCGCACGGCGTCGATGTCGCTCACGCCGGCGACCCCGCCCACGGCGCCCTTCGACGCGGCGACGGGATCGGCCAGTGCCGAGGCGCCGGTGAGGACGACACCGGCACCGAGCAGCACCTCGACGACTCCGAGCACGACCCGGAGGACGCGGCCGGCGATCGTGAGCGCGAGGAACAGCGCGAGGCTGGCGATCGCGAGCGCGGTGTACTGCGGCACCGCGGCCGCGCCGTCCGCGACGACCTGCGACACCACGGCGGTCCCGGCGTGGAGCCGCACGGTGAACCAGGTCTGCGTCCACGAGAGCATCACGATGCCGGCCACCGCGAGGCCGCCGACGACCACCAGCGGGCGCGACCGCGCGCGGGTCAGTGACCGGGTGCGGCTCACGGACGCACCTCGCGCATCCGGTTCGCCGTCGCGACCGCGCGCAGCGGGGCCGCCGCCTTGTTGACGGCCTCGACGTGCTCGGTGTGCGGGTCGGAGTCGGCGACGAGCCCGGCGCCGGCCTGCACGCGCGCGACGCCGTCCTTGATCAGGGCGGTGCGGATGGCGATCGCCAGGTCGGCGTCGCCCGCGAAGTCGAAGTAGCCGACGACACCGGCGTACGCGCCGCGCTTCGCCGGTTCGAGCTCGTCGATGATCTCGAGCGCGCGTGGCTTCGGCGCACCCGACAGCGTCCCGGCCGGGAACGTCGCGCGGAACACGTCGATCGCGGACGCCCCGGGCCGGACCGACCCCTCGACGCTCGACACGAGGTGCATGATGTGGCTGAACCGCTCGACCGTCATGAACTCGGTCACGGCGACCGTGCCCGGCTCGCAGACCTTCTGCAGGTCGTTGCGGGCGAGGTCGACGAGCATGAGGTGCTCGGCGCGCTCCTTCGGGTCGGCGAGCAGTTCCTCGCCGAGACGGACGTCCTCGACGGGCGAGGCCCCGCGCGGACGCGATCCGGCAATCGGGTGCGTGATGGCCCGGCCGCCCTGCACCTTGACGAGCGCCTCGGGCGACGCGCCGACGATCCAGAACCGCTCGTCGGCGGTGTCCGCGAGCGACAGGAAGTACATGTACGGGCTCGGGTTGAGCGTCCGCAGCACGCGGTAGACGTCGAGCGGGTCGGCGGTGACCTCGTGGTCGAACCGCTGCGAGATGACGACCTGGAAGACGTCGCCGTCGCGGATGAAGTCCTTCGACCGGACCACCGCGGCCATGTAGTCGTCGGGAGAGGTGCGGTGGGTCGGGGTGGGCTCGGCGATCTCGAACGCCTCGGCCACGGTCGCGACGGTCGGCTGCACGAGGTCGGCCTGCATCCGGTCGAGTCGTACCTGGGCGTCGCTCCACATCGCGTCGGCGTCGTCGGTGCCGTCGTTGAGGACGCTCGCGACGAGCAGCACGAGTCCGGTGCGGTGGTCGAGCGCCGCGAGCTCCGACACGAAGGACAGCGCCTGTCCCGGGACGTCGAAGTCCGCGGGCGGGGCGTCGGGCAGGTGCTCGAGCTGACGGACGGCCTCCCAGCCGACGAAGCCGACCGTACCGCCGACGAGGGGCGGGGTGCCCGGGACGCGCGGGGTCGCCCAGCGCTCGTGCAGTCGTGCGAGCACCTCGAGCGGCGCGCCGTCGAGCGAGCCGACCGCGCGCTCGGCGCTGATGCCGGTGTCGATCCAGGCGGCGCGGTCGCCCTCCTGCGTGAGCACACCGAAGCTGCGCACGCCGACGAAGGACCAGCGGGACCACAGACCGCCCTGGCCGGCGGACTCCAGCAGGAACGACCCGGGACGACCGTCCGCGAGCTTGCGGTAGACGCCGACCGGGGTCTCGCTGTCCGCGTAGAGCGCGCGGACGACCGGGACCACCCGGTGGTCGGCGAGCAGACCGTCGTACGCGGAGCGGGTCGTCGTGCGCGGCTCGTCGGAGCCGTGCGCGGTCGCCGCGGTCACCGTGCCGCTCCGTCCGACGTGGCGGCGTCGGTGAGTGCGGTCCAGGCCGCGACGGCCTCGTCCGCGGCGGACCCGGCGGGCGGCGCGGAGGCCGTGACCGGGTCGAGCGGGTCGACGTCGAAGCAGCGGTGCGCGCCGGTGTGGCACGCCGCACCGACCTGCTGCACGGTGACGAGCAGGGTGTCGTCGTCGCAGTCGAGCGCCGCGGCACGCACGTACTGGGCGTGGCCGGACGTGTCGCCCTTGCGCCAGTACTCCTGCCGGGAGCGTGACCAGAAGGTCACCCGGCCCTCGGTCAGGGTGCGGCGGAGGGCTTCCCGGTCCATGTAGCCGAGCATGAGGACGTCCTTCGTGGACTCCTCCTGCACGACGGCGGGGAGCAACCCGTCCGCACCGAACCGCGCGCGGTCGAGGACCGCGTCCGTGCTGGTGCTGGTGCTGTCGGTCATGAGGCTCCTAGCCTACGGCGTGCCGGGCGGGAGGCGCGGTGCGGGCCCGCACCGCGCCTCCCGGCCGGCCGTGGTCGCGCCACGGGGCGGAGGCAGGGCCGACGCGCCTCCGGTCCACCACGGGGCGGGGGCGCGGTCGACGAGGACCGGTCAGCGGACGACGAGACCGTCCGCGCGCAGCGCGGCCTTGACGTCGCCGATGGTCATCTCGCCGCGGTGGAAGACGCTCGCCGCGAGGACCGCGTCGGCGCCCGCCTCGACGGCCGGGGCGAAGTGCTCGACCTGACCCGCGCCGCCGGACCCGATCACGGGGACGGAGGACACCGCGCGGACCGCGGCGATGAGCTCGAGGTCGAAGCCGTTCTTCGTGCCGTCGGCGTCGATCGAGTTGACGAGCAGCTCCCCCGCGCCGCGTTCGACGCCCTCGCGCGCCCACGCGATCGCGTCGAGGTCGGACTCGGTGCGCCCGCCGTGCGTCGTCACGACGAAGCCGGACGGCATCCGGTCGGACCGCTTGACGTCGAGCGAGAGCACGACCGCCTGCGCGCCGAAGCGGTCCGCGATCTCGCCGACCAGGTCGGGCCGGGCGATCGCGGCGCTGTTCACACCGATCTTGTCGGCGCCGCACTGCTGCAGGCGCGACACGTCGTCGACGCTGCGGACCCCGCCGCCCACCGTCAGCGGGATGAACACCTGCTCGGCGGTTCGCGTCACGGTGTCGTACATCGTCGCGCGGTTCTCGACCGTCGCTCCGACGTCGAGGAAGGTCAGTTCGTCGGCGCCCTGCTCGTAGTAGCGCGCCGCGAGTTCGACCGGGTCGCCGGCGTCCTGCAGGTCCAGGAAGTTGACGCCCTTGACGACGCGACCGCCCTGCACGTCGAGGCACGGCACGACGCGCACGGCGACCCCGCCGACCGCCGCCGGTGCGCCGGACACGCCCGGCTCCGCTGCGTCGGTCACAGGCGTGCGGCGTGGATCGGGCTGACGAGGATGGCGCGTGCGCCGAGGTCGTAGAGCGCGTCCATGATGAGGTTCGCGTCCTCGCGCGGGATCATCACCCGCACCGCCGACCAGTCGCGGTCGTGCAGCGGCGACACGGTCGGCGACTCGATGCCCGAGGCGACCGCGGTGGCCTGTTCGAGCAGGCCGGTGGGGATGTCGTAGTCGAGCATCACGTAGCCGCGGGCGACGAGCACGCCCTGCAGCCGACGGCGCAGGACGTCGATGCCCGGGATCGACTCGTCGGTCGAGATGAGCAGCGCGGTCGACTCGAGGATGACCGGGCCGAAGATCTCCAGGCCGGCGGCGCGGAGGGTGCTGCCGGTCGAGACGACGTCGGCGACCGCGTCGGCGACACCGAGGCGCACCGCACTCTCGACGGCGCCGTCGAGCTTGACGAGGGTCGCGGAGACGCCGTGCTGGGCGAGGAACTCCCCGACCAGGCCGGGGTAGCTGGTCGCGACCCGCACGCCGTCGAGGTCCTGCAGCTCGGTGAAGCGGCCGGGCGTGCCCGCGAAGCGGAACGTCGAGTCGGCGAACCCGAGCGCGTCGACCTCGTGCGCCGCCGAGCCGGAGTCCAGCAGCAGGTCGCGACCGGTGATGCCGACGTCGAGCGCCCCCGACCCGACGTACGTCGCGATGTCCCGCGGACGGAGGAAGAAGAACTCGACGCCGTTGCGCTCGTCGAGCAGGTGCAGCGCCTTCGGGTCGCGGCGACCGGCGTACCCGGCCTCCTTGAGCATCTCGGAGGCGGTCTCGGACAGCGAGCCCTTGTTGGGCACGGCGATGCGGAGCATCAGGGTCTGCTTTCTGCTGGAGGTCGGGACGGCTGCGGGGGCGGTGGCGCTCGGTGCGCGACACGCCTGCCTACAGATGTCGCCAGACGTCCGCCGGGGTCAGGCCCTTCGCGACCATGAGGACCTGCAGGTGGTAGACCAACTGCGAGATCTCCTCGGAGGTGCGCTCGTCGCCCTCGTACTCGGCCGCCATCCAGACCTCGGCGGCTTCCTCCACGATCTTCTTGCCGATCTGGTGCACGCCTGCGTCCAGTTCGGCGACGGTGCCGGAGCCCTCGGGGCGCGTCCGCGCCTTCTCGGTCAGCTCCGCGAACAGGTCGTCGAACGTCTTCACGGAGGACAGGCTACCGTCCCCGGCCGCCCCGGCGGACCCACCCACCGGGACACCGGCGGTCACGCCGACGTCCGCACCGTCGTCCGCACCGTCGGCCGCTCCGGTCGGCCGGGAGGCGCGGGCCGGGTCCGACGCGCCGGTCGCGTCGGCGGTCACGCGCGTGCCGCCGCGGCTGCCGCCCGCAGGTCGGCGATGCGCTGCGACGGTTCCCCGCCGTAGACGGCGGACCCCGCGACGAGCGTGTCGGCACCGCTGCGGACCGCCTCGGGCACCGTGTCGACCGCGATCCCGCCGTCGACCTCGAGCCACACGTCGAGCCCCGAGGCGTCGACCGCTGCGCGGGCGTCGGCGAGCTTCGGCATCACGGACGGCATGAACGACTGGCCGCCGAAGCCCGGCTCGACCGTCATGAGCAGGACCATGTCGTAGGCGTCGAGGTGCCGCAGCACGTCGGTCACGGGCGTCCCGGGCTTGATCGCCACCGCCGCGCGGGCGCCGTTCGAGCGGATCGCCGCCGCGGTCGCCACGGGGTCGGCCGCCGCCTCGAAGTGGAACGTGACGCTCGACGCACCGGTCTCGGCGTACTTCGGCGCCTGCGTGTCGGCGTCGGTGATCATCAGGTGCACGTCGAGCGGCACCGGGGAGACCTCCTGCAACCGCTGCACGATCGGCAGGCCGAGGGTGAGGTTCGGCACGAAGTGGTTGTCCATCACGTCGACGTGCACCAGGTCGGCGCTCTCGATGCGGTGCAGTTCCCGCTCGAGGTTCGCGAAGTCGGCGGACAGGATGCTCGGCGCGATGCGGATGGTCACCGGACAAGCCTACCGACGCGGCTGTGCAGCGTCGCGTGACGCCCAGAGCGGCGAGGTCCGCCTGGCCGGGGCAGCCGAGGCTGCTTCGCGTAGACGCGGTTGAACACGCGACCGTGGTGGGCGCACACGTTGCGCAGGACGTTGAGCGCTCGGAGCCAGGACACCATCTGCGGCGGCCGGAGGTCGAACGTGCTCGCGACGGACCGCTGCACCGGCGGCGACGCGAAGCTGAACAGTCTCGTCAGCGCTCCCCAGTCCATGACCTCGACCGCGGCCCAGACCGGCAGCCGTCCCCCGTACGACGCGCGATGGTGCTCGACGAACTCGTCGCGCGAACGGGCGACCTCGGCGTGGTGCCGCCGGAGCCACTCGTCGTGGTCGCGTCCGTCACGCGCGAGCGGACCGAGCAGGTCGGGCCGGAGGTGGGCGCACGGGTCGACCCGCCCGAGCGCGTCGCCGAGTCGAGCACGGACGACGAGTTCGACCGCTCCGAGCGCGCCGAGCACGGCGGTTCGGAGGCGTTCGTCGAACGAGTGCAACGCGAGGACGTCGTCGAGGGTCGAGCCGGGGACGAAGGAGTCGGTGCGGCGGTCGCCCTGGAGGACACGGAAGGGGTACCAGTACCCGCTCAGCCGGTAGTAGCCGATCTGCCGGAGTCGGTCGACGGCGATGCCCTCGTCGTCGATGTGCAACCCGCGGCCGCGGAGCAGGACGACCTGTTCCTCCTGAGAGCAGTAACGCTCGACCTCGGACATCGACCCCCACTCGATCCGCACCCCGTCGACACCGTGCGACGGAACCGACCTTCCCTGCGATCAGCGGCCCTGACAGCGGGCCGTCCCCGATGACGGGACGCCCCCGACAACGAAGAGGACCGGCCCTGGACCTGCTGAGCAGGCGGAACCGGTCTTGTCCGACCAACATATCAGACGCCCTCCGACACTGCAACGGGTCGGGCGTGCTGCGTCAGGCGGTCCGGCGGAACAGCGCGACGAACATGGCGTCCGTGCCGGTCCGGTGCGGCCAGAGCTGCACCGTCCGACCGTCGGCGACCTGCGGGTCACGGGCGGCCACCGCACGGACGATGCCCGCGGTGTCGAGCTGTTCGAGCACGTCGCCGTGCCGGGACATCAGCGCGTCGACCTGCCCGCGCGTCTCGGCGAGGTGCGGCGAGCACGTGACGTACGCGAGCGTGCCGCCGGGTGCGAGGGCCCGGACCGCGGCGTCGAGCAGCTCGGTCTGCAGGGCCGCCAGCTCGGGGACGTCCTCGGGCTGCTTGCGCCACCGTGCCTCGGGCCGCCGTCGCAGGGCACCGAGTCCGGTGCACGGCGCGTCGAGCAGGATGCGGTCGAAGCGCTCGTCCCCCGGTGCGCCGAACCGTCGTGCGTCGCCCTGGCGGACGGTCACCACGGATTCGTCGGCGACCGTGGACAGCGCCTTCCGGACCAGCCCGGCGCGGGCCGGCACGAGTTCGTTCGCGACCAGGGTCGCGCCGCCGACGCGGGCCTCGGCGGCGAGGAGCGCCGCCTTGCCGCCGGGCCCGGCGCACATGTCGAGCCAGCGTTCGCCCGGCCGCACCGCCGAGGACCGGCTCAGCGCGAGGGCCGCGAGCTGCGAACCCTCGTCCTGCACGCGCAGGCGTCCGGCGGCGACGCCCGGCACCCGGGCGGGGTCGCCGGAGACGCCACGGATGCCGACGGGTGAGACCGGGCTGCGGTCCGCCTCGACCACCACGTCCGGGACGGGAGGCGCGGCGTCCGTACCGTCGGCGGCTCGCGGCCCCGACGCGGTCACGGACGGGTCCCCCGTTCCGTCGGACGACTGGTCGCGGTCGACGGCGTCGGTCACGTCGTCCTCCGGTGCCGACGCGGGTGGGCGGACCGCGGTGCGCACGTCCTCGTCGGTCGCGAGTCCGGGCAGCGCCACGAGCTGGACCCGCGGCGCGACGTTGTCGGCCGCGAGCAGCGCCGCGAGCTCGTCGCGGGACCGTTCCGCCGCCAGGGCGTCCCGCAGGGCCGCGACCACCCACGCTGGGTGTGACCAGCGGGTCGCGAGCAGGGCGTCGCCCGCCCGGCCCTCGGTGATCGAGGCGTCCCACTCGTCGTCGGTGCGGGCGGCGACCTTGCGCAGCACGGCGTTCACGAAGCCCGTGGCCCGGCGCGCGCCGACCTCGCGTGCGAGCTCGACGGTCGCCGAGACCGCCGCGTGCACGGGCGTGCGCATGCCGAGGAGCTGGTGCACACCGAGCCGCAGCACGTCGAGCACGTCGGCTTCGACGTTCTCGACACGGCGTCCGGACGCGACGCCGATGATCGCGTCGTAGCGACCGAGCATGCGGATCGAGCCGTAGGTGAGCTCGGTCGCGAACCCCGCGTCGCGGGCGGACAGGCCGGCACGCCGGATGCGGCTCGGTAGCAGCAGGTTGGCGTACGCGTCGTCGACCTGCACGGCGCGGAGCACGTCGAACGCGACCCGCCGCGCACTCGTGGTGCGCGGACCCGCCGGGCGCCCGCCCTGCGGACGGCGTGGTGCGGCGCTCACGACAGCACCGCCGAGGTGAGGTCGCCGAGCCCGCGGGCCCAGGCGGCACCGTCCATGGCCTTCTTGCCGGCGGGTTGGACCTCGGTGAGCACGAGCGGGTCGTCGGCGGTCCCGACGAGCAGCCGACCGCCGTGGAGGGCGAGCGCGCCGGGGGCGAGCGACGGGACGGGCTCGGACGAGCCTGGCGACAGGCGGGCGCTGCGGAGCAGCTTGACCCGCGTCTCGCCGAGGTGGGCGTACGCACCGGGCTCGGGCGTGACGCCGCGCAGGTGGGCGTGCACGACGGCGGCGGGCGCGGCGAAGCGGACCAGGCCGTCCTCGATCGTGGTCTTCGGGGCGGTGGTCGGGGTGCCGACCTGCTCGTGCGCGACGGCGGTCCCGTCGGCGATCGCGTCGACGACCCGCAGCACGGTGTCGGCGCCGCGCTCGGCCATCGCCGCGAGGACTTCGCCCGCCGTGGCCTCGGCGTCGATCGTGAACGGGTCGCTCGCGAAGACCGGCCCGGCGTCGAGGGCCTCCACGAGCTGGAAGACGGTGGCGGCGGTGCGGGTGTCGCCGGCCATGACCGCACGCTGCACGGGAGCGGCGCCCCGGTAGGCGGGCAGGTCGGAGAAGTGCAGGTTGACCCACCCGTGACGGGGCGTGTCGAGCGCGGGACGCCGGAGCAGTGCCCCGTACGCGACGATGACCCCGAGGTCGACCCCGAGGTCGGCGATCCGGGCGGTCACCTCGTCGTCGACACGGACGGCCTCGATCACCGGGAGCCCGAGCTCCTCGGCGGCCTGGGCGACCGGGGTCGGCGTGAGGACGCGCTTGCGGCCCTGCGGCGTCGGCGGGCGGGTGAGCACGGCGGCGATCTCGTGGTCGGACGCCGCGAGGCGGCGGAGGGTGGGGACGGCCGCAGCGGGGCTGCCGGCGACGACGAGACGCATGGCATCCATGGTCCCACGGGCCGGGCCGCCGCCAGCACTCCTCCACAGCCCGTGACGCCCTCCACAGCAGACCGATCTGTCCACGGCACGCGCGAACGCGTCGGACTGAGAACGGCCCGTGAAGATCCTGCGTAGCGTCTGCACCACAGCGATCGAAGGAGCACCACCATGTCTGACGTCACCACGTCCACCAACCGCTACGCGGGCTCGTCCGTCCAGAAGGTCGCGCTCGTCGTCGGCATCGTCTTCCTGCTCGTCGGGATCGCCGGGTTCGTCCCCGGCCTGACCTCCGGCGACCTCGCCGGTGCCGGCCACGGCTCGATGGCGATGCTGCTCGGGATCTTCCAGGTCTCGGTGCTGCACAACGTCGTCCACCTGCTGTTCGGCGTCGTCGGCCTGCTCGCGGCCAACCGCGCCAGCGGCTCCCGCATGTACCTCGTCATCGGCGGCATCGTCTACTTCGTCCTCTGGATCTACGGCCTGTTCACCGCCGGCCACAGCACCGGAGCGAACTTCGTGCCGCTCAACAACGCCGACAACTGGTTGCACCTCGTGCTCGCCGTCGGCATGGTCGCGCTCGGGATCATCTTCCCGCGCGGCCGTCGCACCCCGGTCAGCGCCTGACGCCCATCCGGCTCGGTCGACCTCGGTCGGTCCGGCCGGTCCGCCCCCGAGCGGCACCCGCGCCACGCCACGTCGGCGGTTGCTCGTAGCGACATCTCGCTGCGAGCAACCGCCGACCGTGCGTTCCGGGGCGTTCGGGGATGCCCGGGCAGGGACGGGGGTCAGACCTCGCTGAAGGGTTCGACGTCGTCCATCCGCACCCGGAGCGTCGGGGCGGCGCGGCGCCGGTTGCCGCCCGGCAGCACGCGGCGGGTCGACGACCGCCGGATGACCTCGGCCTTGAGGGTCGCCGCGACCTCGGCGCCGTGCGCGTACGGGAAGCGCACGATCGCCCGGACCGTCCCCGGGACCGGGTCGTCCGGCGCCGGGACCGGGCCGAGCACGGGGCCGGCCGTGGCGTCACCGAGTGCCTCCACCGCGGCGGTCACCGCTTCGTCCGTGCCCGTCAGCGTCGCCACGCGGACCGCCGGCGGGAAGTGCAACGCCCGGCGGTCGACGAGTTCGTCGTGCGCGGGGCCGTCGAGCCGCCAGAGCGCCATCGCGGTCGCGAGCCGTCCCCCGATGCCGACGAGGTACACCTCAGCGCCCGGTGCCCCCTTCGCGGCGGCGCCGGTCCAGAAGCGCAGCACGTCCTCCTGCACGCGCAGGCCCTCGCGGGCGAGCATGCGCTCACCGTCGAGCAGCAGTACGCAGGCGTAGCCCCCGGGCACGTTCGGCTCGGCGCCGCGCGTCGCCACCACGACGGACGGGCGGGCGGGGACCTCGTCGAGCGGGCGTGAACCGTCCGCGACGACGATGCGCGTGCCGGGGAACGCCCGACCGAGCTCGTCGGCCGTGCGCTGCGCCCCCTGTCCGACGGCCTTGACGGTCCCGTTGCCGCAGGTCGGGCAGCGGAACCCGACCGCGAGGGCGCCGCAGAACCGGCACTGCGGTGTGGCGCCGCGGTGGGGCTGCCCGAGCGGGCCGCCGCACACGCGGCAGTGCGCACGCTCCCCGCACTGCGCGCAGACGAGTCCGGTGCCGAACCCGGGGCTCGCGACCTGCACGAGCACCGGTCCCTCACGACTGGCCTCACGGGCAGCGCGCCATGCGGTGCTCGGGATGCGGGCCTGCGCGGCGTGGCCCTCGGCCGCCGACTGCTGCACGGTCGGGATGACCTTCGGCGTCCGCACGCGGTACGGCGTCACCTCGTCGAGCCAGTGCAGCTCGACGAGGCGTTGCACGTCGGTGCTCCGCGCGTGCGAGACGAACAGCAGACCGGCGCCCGACTGTGCGGCCCGGATGAGGGCGACGTCGCGCGTGTGCACGTACGGCGCGCGCGGCTCGACGAACGAGGCGTCGCCGTCGTCCCACAGCACGACGAGTCCGAGCTCCGTCGCCGGCGCGTAGACGGCGGTGCGGTTGCCGATCGCGACCACCGCGTGCGTCCGGGCCTGCAGCAGTGCCTTCGCACGCTGCCCGTTCGTCTGCTTCGCGTCGAACCGCACGACGCGTTCCGGCGGCAGCACGGCGAGCAGCGCCCGCTCGAGGTCCTGCACGTCGCGGAAGTCGGGGACCGCGACGACCGCGGACCGCTCGGCGGCCAGCGCGTGCGCGGCGGCCTGGGCGACGGTGGCGGCCCAGCCGGGCACCCACACGTCGTCGAGGCCCGCGCCGAGCGGTGACGACCCGCCCGGGGTCGAGGCCGGCGCCGGTGCCGTCACGGCCGGCACGTCCGCCGCCGCGGACGGCGCGTCCGCCGTCGCAGACGCCTCGGGGTGCGTCGCAGACGGCTCGGCGTGCGCCGAGGGCGGGGCGCCCGCCGTTGCAGACCCGACATCTGGAGTCGAGGACGGCGCGGCCGCCGCCGACGGACCACCCCGGACCGGGCGGAGCGCCACCGGGTGCGGCACCGCGGCCACCGCAGCCCGACCGCGCTCGGCGACCAGCGCCTCCAGGACGCCCTCGGCGTAGCCGGTGACCGGCGGGGCGACGACCGGCGGCGGCGACCACGACGTGTCCCGGGCGAGCCAGGCCTTCTCGGCACGGACCTGCCGGGGCGGGACCGCGAGCCGGAGCACGTCGGACGCCACCCCCGCCGCACGGTCGGCGACGGCACGGGCGAGCGTCCAGATCTCGGGCGCGAGCACCGGGACCGGCGAGAGCACCTGCTCGATCGGACTCAACTCGCCCGGCCAGTCCCCCTCGGAAACGAGTTCGACGACGTAGGCGTCCGACATCCGGGCACCGGTGCGCAGCGGCACCTTCACGCGGACCCCGGGCACGCAGTCGTCCTCGAGCTCGGCCGGCACCCGGTAGTCGAACAGACGGTCCAACTGCGGGAGCGGCGAGTCGAGGACGACGCGCGCGACGGTGGTCACACGGTGCCCGGACGTCGGCGGGACGGACGCACGCGGTGCCTAGACGGCTGCGGCGACGAGCCCTGCTGCAGCGCGGAGGGCGTCGACACGGTCGAGCTGCTCCCAGGTGAACCCGGGCAGCTCGCGGCCGAAGTGCCCGTACGCGGCGGTCTGCGCGTACCGCGGCTTGAGCAGGTCGAGGTCGCGGATGATCGCGGCCGGACGGAGGTCGAAGACCTCGAGGATCGCGGCCTCGATCGTGGCGTCGTCGACGTGGCCGGTGCCGAAGGACTCGACGTACAGCCCGACCGGCTTCGCACGGCCGATGGCGTAGGCGACCTGGACCTCGAGGCGGTCGGCCAGGCCCGCTGCGACCGCGTTCTTCGCGACCCAACGGAGCGCGTACGCGGCCGAACGGTCGACCTTCGACGGGTCCTTGCCGCTGAACGCGCCACCGCCGTGGCGGGACGCGCCGCCGTACGTGTCGACGATGACCTTGCGCCCGGTGAGCCCGGCGTCGCCCTGCGGACCGCCGATCTCGAAGCGGCCGGTCGGGTTCACGATGACGTCGACGTGCGACGAGTCGAGGTCGACCAGGTCGAGCACCGGACGGATGACGTGCTCGGTGATCTGCGCGGTGAGCTCGGCCAGCGTGACGGCCGGCGAGTGCTGCGTCGAGAGCACGACGGTCTCGACCGTCTTCGGCACGACGCCGTCGTACCCGACGGTGACCTGGGTCTTGCCGTCCGGACGCAGGAAGTCGAGCTGCCCGGTCTTGCGGACCTCGGCCAGACGCTCGGCCAGACGGTGCGCCAGCCAGATCGCGACGGGCATGTACTCGGGCGTCTCGTTCGTCGCGAAGCCGAACATGATGCCCTGGTCGCCGGCACCCTGGCGGTCGAGCGGGTCGACGCCAGCACCGGAGCGCGAGTCGAGCGACTCGTCGACCCCCTGCGCGATGTCCGGGGACTGCGCCCCGATCGACACCTCGACGCCGCAGGTGCGGCCGTCGAAGGAGACCTCGGACGAGTTGTACCCGATGCCCGTGATGACGTCACGCACGAGCTTCGGGATCTCGACGTAGCCCGAGGTGGTGACCTCGCCGGCGACGTGCACCAGACCCGTCGTCACCATCGTCTCGACGGCGACGCGCGCGTGCGGGTCGACCGTGAGCAGGGCGTCGAGGATCGTGTCCGAGATCTGGTCGCAGATCTTGTCGGGGTGCCCCTCCGTCACCGACTCGGACGTGAAGAGGCGCAGGTTGGTGCTCGTCACCGCGATCAGTCGGAGGGCTGCTGCTGCTTGGTGACGGTCAGCTTGTCCTCGTTGATCTCGTGGAGAGCGACGGACAGCGGCTTGTCGTCGATCGTCGAGTCGACGAGCGGGCCGACGTTGTCGAAGAGCGAACCCTCGTGCAGGTCGGCGTAGTAGTCGTTGATCTGGCGTGCGCGCTTCGAGGCGAAGATGACGAGCGCGTACTTCGACTCCACCTTGGCGAGCAGGTCGTCGATGGGCGGGTCGATGATGCCCTGGGGGTTGGCCATGGTGTCTCCTGTCGGCAGCGGATGCGTGGGGCGCGACGCCGACCGGGGCCGGACTCGCGGGACGCGCTGCCGGAGCTGGCCGGCGGGCGCGGGGACGCCCGTGTCAGGGCGCAGAGAACAAGTCTACGACCTCGCGTGCCGCGGTGCCGACATCGGAGTTCACGATCCGCACGTCGAACTCGTCCTGGGCGGCCAGTTCGACCTTCGCGGTCTCGAGCCGTCGCGCCTGTTCCTCGGCGGACTCGGTGCCGCGGCCGATCAGTCGACGGACGAGCTCGTCCCACGTCGGCGGGAGCAGGAACACGAGCACGGCCTCGGGCATGGCGTCGCGCACCTGCCGGGCGCCCTGCAGGTCGATCTCGAGCATCACCTTGTCGCCGGCGTCGAGCGCACGGTCGATCGGCGGACGGGGTGTGCCGTAGCGGTAGGAGTTGTGCACGACCGCCCACTCGAGCAGCTCGCGGTCGCGGATCATCCGGTCGAACTCGGCGTCGTCCACGAAGTAGTAGTGCACGCCGTCGACCTCGCCGGGACGCGGCTTGCGGGTCGTCGCCGAGACGCTGAGGTTCACGTCCGGGTACTGCTCGCGGATGTACGCGCTCACCGTGCCCTTGCCGACGGCGGTCGGTCCGGCGAGCACGACGAGCTTCGACGCCCCGCGCTTGCGGCCACGTGCGGCGAGCCAGTCGGCGAGGGCCGTCCGCTGCCGGGACCCGAGTCCGCCGAGGCGCTTCGACGGCGCGATGCGGAGCTCGCCCATCACGGCCTCGGCGCGCGCGGGACCGATGCCGGAGATGCTCGTCAGCAGGTCGCGCACCCGCAGGGACTTCTCGGCGGGCAGGTCGGCGTCCGACCAGGCGGCCCGCGCCACCTCGAGGGGGCTGCGCTCCCCCGAGGCGACCTGGGCCTTCACCGCGGCCCGGGCGCGTCGCGCGGCGACGGCTGCGCGGGCGGCGGCGACGCGGTCGACCTCGGGCGGGTTGCGGTGCGCGGGCAGGGCGTCGCGGTCGTCGGTCACGCGGCGACCGCCAGGGCTGTGCGGATGCGGTCCGCACGGTCGCGCACGAGCGCCGCGACACCGTCCGGTCCGTCGACGAGCAGCCCGCGCGACTCGCTCACCAGGACCTGCTCGGCACGCGCGCCGTACAGCGACCGGAGGTCCTCGATGCGGGCGCCCTGGGCTCCGAAGCCCGGGGCGAGCACCGGCGCGGAGCCGATGGCCTGCGCGTCGATGCCGAAGTCGTCGAGGTCGAGGGTGGCGCCGAGCACGAGCCCGACGTCCCCGAGCGGCTGGTCGCCGCCGGTCCGGTTGTCGTCTGCCACGTCCAAGACGATACCGGCCGCCACGCTCCGTCCGGCACGCGGGCCCTCCGCGACGACCGCGGTCTGGAGCAGGCGCGCCTCCGGGTTGCTCGTCGCGGCGAGCACGAAGACCCCGGCGCCGTTCCGGCGCGCGACGTCGACGGTGCCGGCCAGCGATCCGTAGCCGAGGTAGGGCGACACGGTCATCGCGTCCGCCCGGAACGGCCCGTCGCGGTCGAGCCACGCGAGCGCGTAGTCGTCACCCGTCGAGCCGATGTCGCCCCGCTTGACGTCGGCGACGACCAGGAGGCCCGCATCGCGTGCCCGACGCAGGGTCGCGTCGAGCGCACGGTAGCCCGCCACCCCGGCCGCCTCGAAGAAGGCGACCTGCGGCTTGACGATCGCCGCGCGGCCGGCGGCCGCGTCGACCAGGGTCGCGCCGAAGGCCGTCAGGCCGGCCTCGTCGCGGCCGAGCCCCCACGCCGCCAGGGTGGCGGCGTGGGGGTCGATGCCGACGCACAGGGGGGAACGCTCCCCCACGGCGGCGGCGAGCCGCACGCCGAAGGGGGTCGCGCCTCCCGGCCGGTCGGTGACCACGTCGGTCACCGTCACCAGCTCGCGCGCTCGAGCGCGTAGTCCTGCAGGCTGCGCGCGCTGAGCGGGGTGCCGATCGTCTCGATCGCGGCGACCGCCGCGCCGAGCTGCGCGATCGTCGTGAAGAGCGGCTTGTCCGCGGCCACGGTCGCCGCGCGGATCTCGTAGCCGTCGGCACGACCGGCCGCGCCGGACGGGGTGTTGATCACGATGTCGACGGCGTCGCGGGCGAGCAGGTCGACGACGCTCTCGCCGCCCTCGCTGTACTTGCCGACGAGCGTGACCTCGATGCCGTTGCGGCGCAGGACCTCGGCGGTCCCCTCGGTCGCGGTGATCGTGAAGCCGAGTTGCTGCAGCCGGTGCACGGGCAGGACGACCTGGCGCTTGTCGGTGTCCGCGACGCTCACGAACACGGTGCCGCTCGTCGGCAGCCCGCCGTACGCGGCGTCCTGCGACTTGAGGAACGCGCGCGGGAAGTCGCGGTCGATGCCCATGACCTCGCCCGTGGAGCGCATCTCCGGGCTGAGCACCGAGTCGACGACCTGGCCGTCGTGGGTGCGGAACCGGCGGAAGGGCAGCACGGCCTCCTTGACGGCGACCGGGGCCTGCGGCGGCACCGAGGAACCGTCGCGCTCGGGCAACATGCCCTCGGCGACGAGCGCGTCGATGGTCGTGCCCGTCATGATCCGCGCAGCGGCCTTGGCGAGCGGGATCCCCAGCGCCTTCGACACGAACGGGACCGTGCGGCTGGCACGCGGGTTCGCCTCGAGGACGTAGAGCACACCCGCGCCGATGGCGAACTGCACGTTGAGCAGGCCCTGCACGCCGATGCCGCGGGCGATCTTCTCGGTCGCCGCGACCACGCCGCGGATCTCCGCCTTGCCGAGGCCGACCGGGGGCAGGGTGCACGCCGAGTCACCGGAGTGGATGCCGGCCTCCTCGATGTGCTCCATGATGCCGCCGATGTACAGGCGCTCCCCGTCGAACAGCGCGTCGACGTCGATCTCCACGGCGTCGTCGAGGAACCGGTCCACCAGCAGGGGCAGGTCCGGCCCGATGATCGCCTGGTCGGCCATCCGGTCGAAGTAGTCGGCGAGGGCGGTCGGGTCGTAGACGATCTCCATGCCGCGGCCGCCGAGCACGAACGACGGCCGGACGAGCACCGGGTAGCCGATCTCCTCCGCCACGGCGGTCGCGCTCGCGAGGTCGTGCGCCGTGCCGTTGCGCGGCGCCAGCAGCCCGGCCTCCTCGAGGATGCGCGAGAACTGGCCGCGCTCCTCGGCGGAGTCGATCGCGGTCGGCGTCGTGCCGAGGATCGGGATGCCAGCGGCCTCGAGCGGCTTCGCGAGCCCGAGGGCGGTCTGGCCCCCGAGCTGCACGACCACGCCCACGAGCTCGCCGGACGCCGCCTCGGCGGCGATGACCTCGAGGACGTCCTCGGTGGTCAGCGGCTCGAAGTAGAGGCGGTCCGAGGTGTCGTAGTCGGTGCTCACCGTCTCGGGGTTGCAGTTGATCATGATCGTCTCGAACCCGGCGTCGCTCAGCGCGAAGGACGCGTGCACGCACGAGTAGTCGAACTCGACGCCCTGGCCGATGCGGTTCGGGCCGGACCCGAGGATGACGACCTTCTTCCGGTCGCTCGCGGCGACCTCGGTCTCGGTGTCGTACGACGAGTAGTGGTACGGCGTGAGGGCCGGGAACTCGCCGGCACAGGTGTCGACGGTCTTGAAGACCGGGCGGATGCCCAACGCGTGCCGGGCGTCGCGTGCCTCCTGCTCGGAGATGCCGCGCAGGCTCGCGATCTGCGCGTCGCTGAAGCCGTGTTCCTTGGCCCAGCGCACGGTGTCGGCGTCGAGCGTCCCCGCTGCCGCGACCTCGGCCGCGACCTCGTTGATGAGCACGATCTGGTCGATGAACCACGGGTCGATCTTCGTGGCCTCGAAGACCTCGTCCGCGGTGGCACCGGCGACCAGGGCCTGCTGCACCGTCACGATGCGGCCGTCGGTCGGGATCCGGGCCTTCTCGAGCAGGGCGTCCTTGTCGAGCTCCGCCGCCGGGGTGTCCCAGTGGAACGACGAGCCGCGCTTCTCGAGCGAGCGGAGCGACTTCTGCAGCGCCGTGGCGTAGTTCCGGCCGATGGCCATCGCCTCGCCCACGCTCTTCATCGTCGTCGTGAGCGTCGCGTCGGCGGCCGGGAACTTCTCGAACGCGAACCGCGGGGTCTTCACGACGACGTAGTCGAGCGTCGGCTCGAAGCTCGCCGGGGTGACGCGGGTGATGTCGTTCTCGATCTCGTCCAGGCGGTAGCCGATCGCGAGCTTCGCGGCGATCTTGGCGATCGGGAACCCGGTCGCCTTCGACGCCAGGGCCGACGAGCGGGACACGCGCGGGTTCATCTCGATGACGATGAGCCGGCCGTTCGACGGGTCGACCGCGAACTGGATGTTGCAGCCACCCGTGTCGACGCCCACGCGGCGGATGATGTCGATGCCGATGTTCCGCATGTTCTGGTACTCGCGGTCGGTCAGCGTCAGCGCGGGGGCGACCGTGATCGAGTCACCCGTGTGGACACCCACCGGGTCGACGTTCTCGATCGAGCAGATCACGACGGTGTTGTCGAAGTTGTCGCGCATGAGCTCGAGCTCGTACTCCTTCCAGCCGAGGATCGACTCCTCCAGGAGCACCTCGGTGGTCGGGCTCGACTGCAGGCCGTCGCCCACGAAGCGGATGAGCTCCTCCTCGTTGTACGCGAAGCCGGAGCCGAGACCACCCATCGTGAAGGACGGGCGCACGACGAGCGGGTAGCCGAGGTCCTTCGCGAACTCCTTCGCCTCGTCCAGCGTGTGCGCGATGTGGCTCCGGGCGACGTCGGCGCCGGACTCCAGCACGAGCTCCTTGAAGAGCTGCCGGTCCTCACCACGCTGGATCGCGTCGACCTTCGCGCCGATGAGCTCGACGTCGTACTTCGCGAGGATCCCCTCGGCGTCGAGCTTGATCGCGGCGTTCAGGGCCGTCTGGCCGCCGAGCGTCGGCAGGACGGCGTCCGGACGCTCGATCCGGATGATCTCCTCGAGCGAGGCGCTCGTGATCGGCTCGATGTACGTCGCGTCGGCGAAGTCCGGGTCGGTCATGATCGTCGCCGGGTTCGGGTTGACGAGGATCACGCGGACGCCCTCGGCACGGAGGACGCGGCACGCCTGGGTGCCGGAGTAGTCGAACTCGGCGGCCTGCCCGATGACGATCGGACCGGAGCCGATGACGAGGACGGACTCGATGTCTGCGCGCTTCGGCATCAGTTGGCTTCCTTCGTGACGTCGGCTGCGGGGGTGGTCGCGGTGGCGGTCGCCGCGTCGAGCGGCTCGCCGGCACGTCGTGCGCGGACCATCTCGGCGAACCGGTCGAACAGGTACATGGAGTCGTGCGGACCGGCCGCCGCCTCCGGGTGGTACTGCACGCTGAACGCCGGCACGTCGAGCGCGCGGAGGCCCTCGACGACCTGGTCGTTCAGGGAGTAGTGCGAGACCTCGACGCGGCCGAACCCGGCCGGCGACTCGAGCACCTCGCCGAGGGGCGCGTCGACCGCGAAGCCGTGGTTCTGGCTCGTGATCTCGACCTTGCCGGTGGCCGTGTCGAGCACCGGCTGGTTGATCCCGCGGTGGCCGAACGGCAGCTTGTACGTGCCGAAGCCGAGCGCGCGGCCGAGGAGCTGGTTGCCGAAACAGATGCCGAAGAACGGTCGCCCGGTCCGCAGCGACTCCTGCAGCAGCGCGACCTGCGCGTCGCTCGCCGCGGGGTCGCCCGGGCCGTTCGAGTAGAAGAGCGCGTCCGGGTCGAGCGCCGAGAGCTCGGCGGCGGTGATGTCCTGCGGCACCACGTGCACCTCGAAGCCGCGCTCCGCCAGGTACCGCGTGGTCGACGCCTTGACGCCGAGGTCGAGCACCGCGAGCCGGCCGATCTGCTCGCCGACGGCGGGGACGACGTACGTCTCCGGCGTCGACACGATCGACGAGAAGCTCGCCCCGGCCATCGTCGCCTGCGACCGGACCGCGTCGAGCTGCGCGTCCGGGTCGAGCGCTGCGTCCGCACCGCTGAACACGCCGCCCTTCATGGCGCCCGCGTCGCGGATCCGGCGGGTCAGCGCGCGGGTGTCGATCCCCGAGATGCCGACGATGCCGTCGCGCACCAGGTGGTCGTCGAGCGTCGCGTTCGCACGGTGGTTCGACACCACGCGGCTGGGGTCGCGCACCACGTACCCGGCGACCCAGATGCGACGGGACTCGGGGTCCTCGTCGTTGACGCCCGTGTTGCCGATGTGCGGCGCGGTCTGCACCACGATCTGCCCGGCGTAGGAGGGGTCGGTGAGCGTCTCCTGGTACCCGGTCATGCCGGTCGCGAAGACGACCTCGCCGAGGGATCGGCCTCGTGCGCCGTACGCCCAACCGTCGTACCGTGTGCCGTCCTCGAGGACCAGTACAGCCCGTTCGCGTGTCATCAGTTCGTCCCTTCGCCCGCGCTCTGCGGGTGGTCGTTCGTCGTCGTCAGTCCCTGCAGGGCGGCCAGTGCGGCCTGGTCTCCCTGCGGGAACCGGAAGTAGGTGTCGAGGTCCGTCGCACCTGCGGTGCCGGTCGCCGTCCATCGCAGACGGACCAGTCCCCCCGGCTCGACCACGCGGTCGATGGCCGTGGTCGCGCGGTCGGCACCGCGGACGTCGCCGGCCGCGATCCAGCGGTCGGCCACCCCGGCGTGGTGCAGCACCACACCGGTGTCGTGCACGGTCACGCCGCCGCGGCCCCGGAAGCCGAGTCCGCCCGCCGTGATCCGCTCGAGCGGCTGGTCGGCACCGGTCGTCGCGACGGTGAAGCCGTCCCAGGACCCGGCCGCCGGTCCCAGCCCGGCCGGGACCGGGACGGGAGGCACGGCCGCCGTCTGCGCGCGGGTGCGGGTCCGCCAGGTGCGCGCCATCGCGACGAACAGCAGCGCCACCAGCAGCAGCACCACCCCGCCGGTCAGCCAGCGCAGCCCGTCGCCGCTCACCGGAGCGCCGCCGTCGCGGTCGCCGCGGCGGCCGCGACGGTGTCGGTGTCGACGAGCCGGCCGTCGAGCAGCGTCGGGTAGCCCTGGTGGAAGGTCGCGACGACGCGGCCGGGCAGGCGCATGCCGAGGTAGGGCGAGTTCTGCGACTGCCCCGCGAGGTCGTCGACCGAGAACTCGCGCACCGCGGCGGGGTCGTACAGCGTCAGCTCGGCGGGTGCGCCCGCCACGATGCCCTGGCCGTGCCCCTGGACCTGCCCGATCCGCGCCGGCGCCTCGGAGAGCACCCGGGCGACGTCCGCCCAGTCGAGCTGCCCGCTCTCGACCACGGCGGCGTGCACGACGCTCAGTGCCGACTCGAGCCCGACCATGCCGTTCGCGGCGGCCGGCCACTCGCAGCACTTCGCCTCCGCCGTGTGCGGCGCGTGGTCGGTGGCGACGATGTCGATGGTGCCGTCGGCCAGGGCAGCCCGCAGCGCGTCGACGTCCTCGCGGGAGCGCAGGGGCGGGTTCACCTTGTACCGGGCGTCGTACCCGGGCGCACCGTCGACCCCGGCGACGAGGTCCTCGGTGAGCACGAGGTGGTGCGGCGTGACCTCGGCGGTGACGTCGATCCCGCGGGACTTCGCCCACCGGACGACCTCGACGCTGCCGGCGGTCGACACGTGGCACACGTGCAGCCGGGCACCGACGTGGTCGGCGAGCAGCACGTCGCGGGCGATGATCGCCTCCTCGGCCACGGCGGGCCACCCGGCGAGCCCGAGCTCCGACGACAGCCGGCCCTCGTTCATCTGCGCGCCGATGGTCAGTCGCGGCTCCTGGGCGTGCTGCGCGAGCACCCCGCCGAAGCCCTTGATGTACTCGAGCGCCCGGCGCATGAGCAGCGGGTCGGCGACGCAGGAACCGTCGTCCGAGAACACCCGGACCTTCGCCCGCGACGTCGCCATCGCGCCGATCTCGGACAGGTGGGTGCCCTGCAGCCCCTGCGAGACCGCACCGATCGGGCGGACCGTGACGTAGCCGGCGTCGTCACCGAGTGCCTGCACCTGTTCGACGACGCCCGCGGTGTCGGCGACCGGCGACGAGTTCGCCATCGCGTTCACGGCCGTGAAGCCGCCTGCGGCCGCGGCGCGGGACCCGGTGAGCACCGTCTCGGACTCCTCGAAACCGGGTTCGCGCAGGTGGGTGTGGAGGTCCACCAGACCGGGCAGGGCGATCAGCCCGTCGGCGTCGACGACCGTGGCACCGGCCACGTCGAGACCGGACCCGACGGCGGTGATGCGCCGCGCCTCCAGGCGTATGTCGGCACGCGAGCCGTCGACCAGCTGCGCGCCGCGGATGAGGTGGGCGGTCATGCGACGGACTCCTTCGGTTCGTGCTCGCCCGTCAGGGCGAGGTACAGGACGGCCATCCGGACCGAGACGCCGTTCGCGACCTGCTCGACCACCGTCGAGCGGGGGTCGTCGGCGGCGACGCCGGCGATCTCGAGCCCGCGGTTCATCGGCCCCGGGTGCATGATCAGCGTGCGCTCGGACAGCGCCGCAGCGCGGGCCGCGGTCAGGCCGAAGTGCCGCGTGTACTCGCGGGGGTTCGGGAAGAACGCGTCGTTCATGCGCTCCTGCTGGATGCGGAGCAGCATCACGACGTCCGGGTCCTCGGCGAGGGCCGCGTCGAGGTCGTGGTGCACCGCCGCGCCGAACGGGCGGTCCACCGCGGGCAGCAGCGTCGGCGGGGCGGCGAAGGTGACCTCGGCCCCGAGGGTGCGGAGGAGCCAGGCGTTGCTCCGCGCGACCCGGCTGTGCAGGACGTCGCCGACGATCGTCACCCGGACGCCGTCGAGGCCCTTCCCGCGGCTCGCACCACCGTGCAGGCGGCGCCGCATCGTGAAGGCGTCGAGGAGCGCCTGCGTCGGGTGCTCGTGGGTGCCGTCGCCGGCGTTCACCACGGGCACGTCGATCCAGTCGGCCTCGGCGAGCACGCGCGGTGCGCCGGAGGCGTGGTGGCGCATCACGATCCCGTCGATGCCCATCGCGCCGAGGGTCTGCACGGTGTCCTTGAGGGACTCGCCCTTCGAGACGCTCGAGCCCTTGGCGGCGAAGTTGATGACGTCGGCCGAGAGGCGCTTGGCGGCGGCCTCGAACGAGATGCGGGTGCGGGTGGAGTCCTCGAAGAAGAGGTTCACGACCGTCTTGCCGCGGAGGGCCGGGAGCTTCCGGACCTCGCGGGTGTTCACCTCGGCCATCTCCTCGGCGACGTCGAGGACGTGGACGGCCTCGGCGCGGGACAGGTCGGCGGTGGAGAGGAGGTGCTTCACGCTGCGCCCCCCTGCTGCTCGGCGGTGCCGGGCTGCACGGGCTGCTCGGTCGCGCTCGGCTGCCCGGGCGTGCCGGGCTGCACGATGACGACCTCGTCCGTGCCGTCGGTCTCGGTCAGCCGCAGCGTGACCCGCTCGTCCGACGCGGTGGGCAGGTTCTTGCCCACGTGGTCGGCCCGGATCGGCAGCTCCCGGTGCCCGCGGTCGACGAGCACCGCGAGGCGGACCGCGCGCGGGCGGCCGATGCCCTGCAGCGCGTCGAGCGCCGCCCGGACGGTCCGGCCGGAGTACAGCACGTCGTCGACGAGCACGACGACCTTGCCGTCGATGCCGCTCGTCGGGATCGTCGTGCGGTGCGGGGCGCGACCGATGCCGTGCCCGAGGTCGTCACGGTGCATCGTGACGTCGAGGGTCCCGACCCGCTGGTCGCGGTCGTGGGCCCACTCGGGCTCGATGTCGGCCAGGACGCGGTCGAGCCGCTCGGCCAGGACGGCACCCCGTGTCGGGATGCCGAGCAACACCAGGTCCGAGGCACCGTGGTTGGCCTCGAGGATCTCGTGTGCGATGCGTGTCAGAGCACGCGTGATGTCGGACTGCTGCAGGACCGTTCTGGTTCCCACGCCGACCTCCTTCCCCGCCTCACCGGACGGACTTAAAGGACGCTGACGTGGACAACCCTACCGGGACTCCTGGTCCCCTGCGACCGTCCGATCGGACGGTTCCTCGTGCTGCGTGGTGCCGTGGTCGCCGTTCCGACCGGCTGCTCCCCGGCCGCCCGCGACGGCGCCGAGGACGCCGTTCACGAAGCTCGCCGAGTCGTCCGTCGACAGCGACTGCGCGAGTTCGACCGCCTCGGCGATGGCCACCGCGTCGGGCACCTCCGGGTTGTACCGGATCTCCCACACGCCCATCCGGAGGATGCAGCGGTCGAGCACGGGCATCCGGGCGATCGACCAGCCCTGCGCGTGCTCGATGATCACCTTGTCGATCGCGGACCGGTCGTCGTCGACACCGGTCACGATCTGTCGTGCGTAGTCCCAGCTCGAGGCACGCTCGGGCTGGTCGAGGTGCCGCACGGTCTCCGTCGCCAGGACGTCGGTGATCGGGAGCTCACGCACCTCGGCCACGTACAGCATGTCGAGGGCGCGCTTGCGGGCCTTCGAACGAGCACTCATACAGCGTCGCCTAGTTGTTGACGCGGCCGAGGAAGCTGCCGTCGCGCGTGTCGATCTTCACGGTGGTGCCGCTCTCGAGGTACAGCGGGACCTGGATGCGGTGGCCGGTCGCGATGATCGTCGCGTCCTTCGTGCCACCGGACGAGCGGTCGCCCTGCAGGCCGGGCTCGGTCTCGACCTCGGTGACGATGGAGGTCGGGAGCTCGATGTAGAGCGGGTTGCCCTCGTTCATCGCGATGGTGACCATGGCGGACTCGAGCAGGAAGTTCTTGGCGTCGCCGACGACGGTCTCCGAGACGTGGACCTGGTCGTAGGTGTCGGTGTCCATGAACACGTAGGACTCGCCGTCCTGGTACAGGTACTGGTAGTCGCGACGGTCGACGGTCGCGGTGTCGATCTTCGCGCCGGCGTTGAACGTGCGGTCGACGACCTTGCCCGAGACGACGTTCTTGAGCTTGGTGCGGACGAATGCGCCGCCCTTGCCCGGCTTGACGTGCTGGAACTCGACGACCGACCAGAGCTGCCCGTCGATGATGAGAACGGCGCCGTTCTTGATGTCAGTGGTACTCGCCATGGGTCTTCCGTTCGATGGTGTTGTGAAGGTCTCCCGGACGTGCGTCCGGTCCCGGTGTCGGCCGGGGTGACCCGAGCCGACGCCCGGACGAGTCTAGCGGACGGGGGCGGGACGCCCGCAGGGCAGGACGCCCGCGCCGCAGGACCGCCGACGCACGGCGTCAGCGTCGCCGCAGGCGTCAGCGTCCCTGCCGCCGCAGGACGCCCGCGGCACGGCACGGCGTCACCGTCTCCGCCGTGCGATCCACGCGTCGACGGCCGCCCACACCAGCAGCACCACCGCCGTCCCGCCGAGCAGTCCCCCGGCGCTCGCGGTCGACAGCACGGCGTCCGACCGCACGGGCGTCGCCAGGTACACGATCGCGAGCACGCCGGCGCCTGCCCCGAGGAGCACGAGCAGCACCCGACGGACCAGGCCGGCGACGACCTCCCGGTCGCGCCGGTCCGAGAACAGCCGGATCCGGACCGCCAGGTCGCCCTTCTCGACGGCCTCGCCGATCCGGTCGATCCGGCGCGGGAGCTTCCGGAGCGTCGACGCCACGCCGACGAGTTCGCGCAGCGCCAGGTCCCGCACCGCCTTCGGCCGGAGCTGGTCGCGGATCTGGCGACGGGCCAGGTCCCGGGACTCCTCGAGCAGGTCGAACGACGGCGCCAGGGTCCGGAGCGTCCCCTCGAAGATGGCGAGTGCCCGGGCGGCGGCCACGAAGTCCGGCGGCGGCTTGAGCCGGTACCGCCCGAAGACGGCCACGGCGTCGTCCACCGTCTCCACGCCGATGCGGGCACCCGGCCCGAGCTCGTCGGCGACGAACGCGGCGATGTCCCGGCGGAAGTCGGCTTCGTCCTCGGGGTCCCGCACGGGCGCCATCCGGAGCACCCCGTCGGCGATCCGTGCCGTGTCGTCCTGGATGTACCCGGCGAGGAGTTCCTGGACGGTCTCCCGCAGCCCCGGGTCGAGCCGCCCGACCGACCCGAAGTCGATGAGCGCCGGCCGACCGTCCGGCAGGAGCACGACGTTCCCGGGGTGCAGGTCGGCGTGGTAGATCCCGTCGAACACGACCTGTCGCAGGAACGCGTCGAGGACGGCGCGCATCGGCGCGTCCAGGTCGCGGTCGGACCGGACGGCGCGGAGCGCGCTGAGGGTCTCGCCCTCGAGGAACTCCATCACCATCACCCGTCGCGTGGAGAGCTCCCGGTACGGCTCGGGGAACGCCACCGCATCCGGCCGCGCGCTCCGGGCCTGCGCCGCACGCAGCGCCGCGAGGTTCCGCATCTCGGAGGCGAAGTCCACCTGGCGGACCAGGTCGTCGGCGTACTGCTGCGCGACGTCGACGATGCCGACCTGCCGCGCCTCGGCGCTGGTCCGGGCGAGGAACCGCACGACCCGCATCGCGATGTCGACGTCCCGCCGCACCGCCGCGTCGATGCCGGGGCGCTGCACCTTGACGGCCACGGTGGTCCCGTCGGCCAGCGTCGCGCGGTGGACCTGCGCGATCGAGGCCGCGGCGACCGGCTCCGGGTCGAACGTCGCGAACACCTCGTCGACCGGCGCGCCGAGCTCCTCCAGGAGCAGCGCGGCGACCTCGTCGGGGGCGGCGGGCGTCACGCTCCCCTGCAGGTGCACGAGCCCCTCGGTCCACTCCTCGGGGAGCAGGTCGTCCCGGGTCGACAGCAGCTGCCCCATCTTCACGAACCCGCCGCCGGCCTCCTCGAGCGCTCGGCGCAGGTGCTCGGCCTGGTCACGTCGCAGGTCCGCGGTCGCGGGGTCACGGGTGAAGTCGAGTCGACGGAACGGCAGCAGCCGGTGACGGCGGGCGATCGCGAGCAGCTCGGCGAAGCGACGGCCGCGGGACCGCAGGCTCCCGACCTCGACGTCCTGCTGACCGAGGTCGCTCAGGCGGGGCGGAGTGGGCACCGGACCAGTCTGCTCCCCGGCCCTGCGCGACAGCCGCAGCGCCCGTGTTCCTCCACAGCCTGGAGGCGCGGCGCGGCATCCACAGGTCGGCGCACCGCCGTCCTCGCCTCGCCTTCCGGGCCGCAGGATCATCGCATGGAGACAGCAGTCATCGCAGCCGCTCTCGCGGCGGTCGCATCGATCGTCGGTGCGGCGGTCAGCTGGTTCGGCGCCCACCAGGCGCGGCGAACGGCGGTCCGACACCATGCCTGGGACCGCTTCACCTGGGCGCTCGACCAGCGCCCGGGCAGCAGCGCGTACAACATTTCCACCGCTGTACTGCGGAACCTGGCGACGGTAACGTCCTGGCCGAAGGCCGACCGACGCCTCGCGCGTCGCGCCCTCGCCAGCGACCCCGCCGTCGCGTCGCAACCACCACGACCGCCACGACAACCGCCGTCATCGTCACCGTTGCAGACACCGTCACCCGATGAGGAGCCCTCCTGATGTCTCTCCTGAAGCCGCTGCCGGACGCCCTCGACCCCGACCGGGACGACGACGAGTACTGGGCGTGGGAGAACGGCGCCACGGTCGAGGAGTTCCGGGAGTGGCAACGCACCGGGGTGCTCACGGTGTCGATGCGCCTGAAGTGGTGGTGGCGGCGGACACGGCCGACGCTCCGCTGAACCCCTTCGGCGGCGTCGGCCTAGACCCCGACCTCCTGGTAGGCCGTGAACAGCAGGTGGTCCTCGGGTCCCTCGAGCGTGACCGGCTTGCCGACCCCGTCGAGGATGATGAACCGCAGCATCCCGGCCCGGGCCTTCTTGTCCCGACGCATCGTCGCGAGCAGTCCCTCCCACCGGCCGAGGCCGTACGTGGTCGGCAGCTCGAGCGACTCCAGGATCGAGCGGTGCCGATCGACCGTGGCGTCGTCGAGGTGCCCCGTGAGCCGAGCGAGCTCGGCCGCGAACACCATGCCGACGGCGACCGCCGCGCCGTGCCGCCACTGGTACCGCTCAGCGTGCTCGATGGCGTGCCCGAGCGTGTGCCCGTAGTTCAGGATCTCCCGGCGGCCCTGCTCGGTGAAGTCGTCGGACACCACCTGCGCCTTGAGCTCGATCGCCAGCTCGACCACGCGACGGAACTCCGGCGTGGTGGGGTCGGTGACCCGGGCGACGTCGGCCTCGACCAGGTCGAGGATCTCCGGCACCGCGATGAACCCGGCCTTCACGATCTCGGCGAACCCGGTCAGGATCTCGTTCCGCGGCAGGGTCTTCGCGAGGTCGAGGTCGACGACCACCGCACGCGGCGCGGCGAACACCCCGACGAGGTTCTTGCCCTCGTTGGTGTTGATGCCCGTCTTCCCGCCGACGCTCGCGTCCACCATCGCGAGCACGCTCGTCGGGATCGCCAGGAACGCGACGCCGCGGAGCCACGTCGCGGCGACGAAGCCCGCGAGGTCGGTCACCGCGCCCCCGCCGAGCCCGATGACGGCGTCGGTCCGGGTGAAGTCGGCCTGCCCCATCACCTGCCAGCAGAATGCGGCGACCTCGACGCGCTTCGCGCCCTCGGCGTCGGGCACCTCGGCGATGAGCGCCTCGAGCCCGGCGTCCGCCAGCAGCGCGCGGAGTTCGTTCGCGCGGGCGCCGAGCGTCGGCGCGTGCACGATCAGCACCTTCGCGACCCGCGGCCCGAGCAGTGCCGGGACGGCGCCGAGCAGCCCGTTCCCGACCACGACGACGTAGCCGCCCTCGCCGCCGACACGGATCTCGGTGGTGCCCTCCGGCAGGTGGGTGCTCGGGGTCGACTGGTTCACGGGGTCCCTCCGGTGGTGGTGCGACGCCCCGCTCCGGGGCTCGTGTCGGTCGGCGTGCTCGTGCCGGTCGGCGTGCTCGCACTGGTCGGCGTGTTCGTGTCGGCCGGGGTGCTCGTACCGGCCGGCGTGCGGGGGTCGGGCGGTGTGCTTCCCCGCACCCACGCGACGACCTCGTCAACGACGTGCGACATCGGCCGCCGCGAGGTGTCGAAGGTCGCGTGCGCGAGTTCGGCGTACGTCGCCGCGCGTGCGTCCAGGATGGTCTGCCACGCGTCGATGCCGCCGTCCGCCAGCAGCGGCCGGTCGCTGCCGGCGATGCGGTCGGCGACGGCCTCGGGCGAGACGGTCAGCAGGACGATCCGCGCGCCGGCCATCGCCTCGCGGGTCGCCGCGTGCGTGACCGCTCCCCCGCCGACGGCGACGACGCCGCCGCGCGTGACCGCGGCGCGCACGGCCTCGGCCTCGAGCTCGCGGAACGCCGCCTCACCGCGGTCGGCGAAGATGCCGGGGATCGGACCGTGCTCGCGGACGATCGCACGGTCGGTGTCGGTGAAGGACACCCCGAGCGCCTTCGCGACGCGCTTGCCGACGCTGGACTTGCCGGCGCCCATCGGTCCGATGACCACGACCGGCGCGGTGCTGCCCGCGGTGGCCGCCTGCGCCGGTCCCGTCCCGGTCACCGGGCGGCGGTCGGCTCGGTGGTCTCGGTGCGCCGGGAGCGCAGCGTCTCCGGGATCGCGGCCAGGTACCCCTCCAGGTTGCGCTTGGTCTCGGCCAGGCTGTCGCCGCCGAACTTCTCGAGCACGGCGTCGGCGAGCACGAGCGCGACCATCGCCTCGGCGACGACGCCGGAGGCCGGCACGGCGCAGACGTCGCTGCGCTGGTGGTGCGCTGCGGCGTCCTCACCCGTGGTGGTGTCGATGGTGTGCAGCGCGTGCGGGATGGTGGCGATCGGCTTCATCGCGGCACGGACCCGCAGCACGGTGCCCGTGGACATGCCGCCCTCGGTCCCGCCGGCGCGGTCGCTCGTCCGGATGATCTCGCCGTCCTCGCGGTACAGCTCGTCGTGCGCGGCCGAACCGCGACGACCGGCGGTCGCGAAGCCGTCGCCGACCTCGACGCCCTTGATGGCCTGGATGCCCATGATCGCCGCGGCGAGCCGAGCGTCGAGCCGACGGTCCCACTGCACGTGCGAGCCGAGGCCCGGCGGGACCCCGTAGAACAGCACCTCGACGACGCCGCCGAGCGTGTCGCCGTCCTTCTTCGCGGCCTCGACCTCGGTGACCATGCGTGCCGACGTCTCGGGGTCGGCGCAGCGCAGCTGGTCCTCGTCGAGGCGGTCGACGTCGTCGGGCATCGGCAGCGCGGTGCCGTCCGGCACGCGCACGGTACCGACCTGCAGGGTGTGCGCGACCGACCGGATGCCGAGCTCGGCCAGGAAGGACTTCGCGACGGCGCCGAGGGCGACACGAGCCGCGGTCTCGCGGGCCGAGGCGCGCTCGAGGATCGGGCGGGCCTCGTCGAAGCCGTACTTCTGCATGCCGACGAGGTCGGCGTGGCCGGGGCGGGGCCGGGTGAGGGGTGCGCCGCGACCACGGGACATCTCGGTCTGCTCGATCGGTTCCGGGCTCATCACCTCGACCCACTTCGGCCACTCGGTGTTGCCGATGCGGATCGCGATGGGGCTGCCCATGGAGTACCCGTGGCGGACGCCGCCCGAGACGTGCAGCTCGTCCTGCTCGAACTTCATGCGCGAGCCACGGCCGTAGCCGAGCTTGCGTCGCGCGAGGTCGGTGCGGATGGACTCGAACGACACCGGGACGCCAGCGGGCAGGCCCTCGAGCATCGCGATGAGTTCGGGTCCGTGGGACTCACCAGCGGTCAACCAACGAAGCATGCCGCCCATCCTCCCACAGCCCGTGCACGTGCGACGGCCTGCGACGCCCCCGCTGCTACTGGTACTCGGGGTGCGCCCGCAACCACGCTCGGAACTGGGCGACCGCCGCGTCGTGCTGCGCCAGCGTGTCCGAGAACACGGTCTCGCCGGTGTCCAGGTTCACGGTCACGAAGTACAGCCAGTTGCCCGTGGCCGGCTGGGTGACGGCCTTGATCGCGACGTCGCCCGGGTTCGAGATCGGTGCCGGGGGCAGCCCCTTGTGCACGTAGGTGTTGTACGGGTTGTCCGCGTCCGCGCGCTCGGCGTCGGTGGTCGTGACGGTGTGGGTGTTCCCCGTCCCGTAGGCCACCGTCGCGTCGGACTGCAGGAGCATCCCCTTGTCGAGGCGGTTCTGGAACACGCGCGCGACCTTCGGGAAGTCGTCGGCCTGGCCGGCCTCCTTCTGCACCAGCGAGGCGAAGACCACCACGCGCTCCTGGTCGGCCTCGGCGACGCCGGCGGCCTGCAGGTGCTGCTTCATGGTGTCGACCATCGACTGGAAGTACTGCTTCGCGCTCCACCCCGGGTTGATCGGGTAGGTCGCGGGGAACAGCCAGCCCTCGAGGGTCGTCACACCGGCCGGCAGACCGTACGCCTGCACGTCCTTCGCGGCCGAGGACACCTCGTCCTTGCTCAGTCCGGCCTTCGAGACCATGCCGGCCTCGATGTCCTGCAGCGCTGTGCCCTCGGGGATGACGATCGACGCCTGGACCCGGTTCTTCGTGTCCTGCAGGGCCGAGAGCGCCGACTTCGCGCTCATCTGCTTCTTCAGCTCGTACGAGCCGGGCTGGAACTGCACGTCGGGCGAGGTGAGCAGGAGCTTGTAGAACACCTTCGAGCTCTTCACGACACCGCTGCGCTGCAGGGTCTTCGCGACGTCCTCGCCGATGTCGCCCTGCTTGATCGTGATCGTCACCTTGCTCGTGCCCGAGCCGGAGTAGTCGTCGGACTCCTGCGACCCGCTGAATGCCTGCACGACCTGCTGGATCTTGGGCGCGGCGAAGGCGTACGCGCCACCACCGGCCGCCAGCACGACCGCGACGATCACGATGCCCGCCACGAGCGGACCGCGGCGCCGCTTCGGGCGCGGTCCGCGCGGCTGACGGGAGGCTCGCCCACGCCCGCCACGACCGTCGCGTCCGTCGTCTCCCGCGCCGCCACCGCCGTGGCCGGCTCCGTCGCCGCCGTCACGTCCGGATCCTCCCGCGCCGCCGGCGCGAGCCGCACCGGCCGGGACCTCGCCGGTCAGGAGGGCCTGCACCTCGGGGTGCAGCTCGTCGTGGTCACGCGCGACGGGAGCGTCAGCGGGTGAGACGGGCCGGTCCTGCTGCTGCGCGCGGCGTCGCTGCGGCGCGGCCTCGTCCGGCGTGATCGCCTGGTGCGGCACCGGCTGCTCCTGCGGCTCCTGCTGCTGCGGAGCCCTGAGCGCCTGCTCCTGCTCCTGCTCCTGCTGGGCACGGGCCTCGGCTGCACGCGCCTCGCGGCGTGAGCGCGGTCGGACGGTGTCGGTCGGACGGTCGGAAGGCTGGTTCCGCCCCTCGGCGTCGTCGCCGGGCGCGATGATCGCGTTCCAGTCCAGGTCGTCTGCCAACAGATCCTCGGTCTCTCGGGTCGGGGTTCTCCGCCTGGGGTCGTCGGTCCGGGTACGACGGTCGGCGCGGCGTCCCGGGCCGGCCGGTCAGGGGAGCGTGGCGCCTGGGGCGGCGCTGGACGCGCGCTCGTGGTCGAGCGCGTGTTGCAGAATGATAACAGCGGCCGCTTGGTCGATCACGGCCCGCGACTTCTTCGTGTTCCGGCCCGCCTGGTGCAGGCCACGCTGCGCCGTGACGGTCGACAGTCGCTCGTCGACGAGCCGGACGGGTCGGTGCCGTGCCAGCCGGTCGGCGAACGCGCGGGCATCGGCCGTCGAGGCCGTGTCGTCGCCGGACATCGACAGCGGCAGCCCGACGACGATCTCGAGCACGTCGTACTCGTCGGCGATCGCGAGGATGCGACCGACGTCGGTCTTGTCGTCACGACGGACGGTCTCGACCGGGGTGGCGAGCAGCCCGTCCCGGTCGCAGACGGCGATGCCGATCCGGGCGCGCCCGACGTCGACGCCGAGTCGTCGCCCGGACCGCATCGCCACCCTCAGCCCGCCAGACGCGCGGTGACGGCGCGGAGCGCGGCCGGGAGTGCCGCCGCGTCGGTCCCGCCGCCCTGGGCGAGGTCGGGCTTGCCGCCGCCACCACCGCCGAGGACGCCGGCGGCCTCCTTGGCGAGCGGGCCCGCCTGGACACCGGCGGCGCGCGCGGCGTCGTTCGTCGCGACGATCACGACCGGCTTGCCGCTGACCACGGCGCCGAGCACGACCACGGCCGCGGCGTCGCCGAGCTGTGCACGCACGCCCGTGGCGAGGGACCGCAGCTCGTCGCCCGACTGCAGGCCGTCGACGGCCTCCGCCACGACGGTCGTCGAGCCGACGGTGGTCGCCTGCTTCGCGATGGTCGGGACGCGCTGCTGCAGGTTGGCCGACTCGAACTCCGCGATGCGCTTCTGGGCGTTCCGGAGGTCCTCCATCAGGCTCTGCACCCGCGCGGGCAGGTCGTTGCGCGGCGCCTTGAGCGCGCTGGACAGCTGCGACACGATCGTGCGCTCGGCGGCGAGGTCGCGGAAGCCCTCGAGCCCGACCAGGGCTTCGACACGACGGTTCGTCGAACCGACGCTCGACTCCCCCACGAGGTTGACGAGCCCGACCTGGGCGCTCGAGGCCACGTGCGTGCCACCGCACAGCTCGCGGGACCACGGGCCGCCGATGTCGACCATGCGGACCTCGGCGCCGTACTTCTCGCCGAACAGGGCCTGCGCACCGAGGGACTTCGCCTCGTCGAGCGGCAGCACACGCGTCGAGACCTCGAGGTCGGAGCGGATCGCGGCGTTCACGACCTCCTCGATCTCGGAGCGCGTCGCGGTGGACACCGGCTGCGACCACGAGAAGTCCAGGCGCATGTAGCCGGACTTGTTGTACGAGCCGGCCTGCAGCGCCTCGGGACCGAGGACGTCGCGGAGCGCGGCGTTGACGAGGTGCGTGGCCGAGTGCGCCTGGGTCGCACCGCGGCGGTACTCGGCATCGACGACCGTGGTCGCGGCGTCCCCGACCCCGACCTCGCCGGAGCGGACCTGCACGGTGTGGCTCCAGAGGCCGGCGACGGGGCGCTGCACGTCGAGCACCTCGAGGTCGAACCCGTTGCCGACGATCGAGCCCTGGTCGGCGTCCTGGCCACCGGACTCGGCGTACAGCGAGGTCTCGCCGAGGATCACCTCGGCGATGTCGCCGGCGACCGCACGGTCGACGCTGACCCCGCCGACGATGATGCCGAGGATCGCCGACTCGGCCTCGAGCGCGTCGTACCCGAGGAAGACCGTCTCGCCGGCAGCGCGGAAGGCGCTGTAGACGCTGAGGTCGGCGAGGGCGGTCTTCTTGCTCTTCGCGTCGGCCTTCGCGCGGGACCGCTGCTCCGACATGAGCGTCTCGAAGGCCGTGCGGTCGACGTGGACCCCGGCCTCCTCGGCCATCTCCATCGTCAGGTCGATCGGGAAGCCGAACGTGTCGTGCAGCAGGAAGGCGGTGTCCCCGCCGATCGCCGCCGCACCGTCCTGCTTCGCGCGCTCGACCGCGACGTCCAGGATCGTGGTGCCCTGCGCCAGGGTGCGGAGGAAGGTCTCCTCCTCGGCGTAGACGATCCGCGCGATGCGGTCGTACTGCTCGGCGACCTCGGGGTAGGCGTCCTGCATGGCGTCGCGCGACGCCGGGAACAGCTCGGGGAAGGTCGCGCCCTCGACGCCGAGCAGGCGCATCGCCCGCACCGTGCGACGGAGCAGGCGGCGGAGGATGTAGCCGCGGCCCTCGTTGGACGGGGTGACGCCGTCGGCGACGAGCATGAGCGACGACCGGACGTGGTCGGCGATGACCCGCATGCGGACGTCGTCCTCGTGCACCGCACCGTACCGACGACCGGACACGGCCGCGGCACGGTCGAGCACCGGGCGGACCTGGTCGGTCTCGTACATGTTGTCGACACCCTGCTTGATGAACGCGACGCGCTCGAGGCCCATGCCGGTGTCGATGTTCTGGTTCGGCAGGTCGCCGGTGATGTCGAAGTCGATCTTCGACCGCACGTTCTGGATCTGGTACTGCATGAACACGAGGTTCCAGATCTCGACGTAGCGGTCGTCGTCGGTCGCCGGACCGCCGTCGACGCCGTACTCGGGTCCGCGGTCGAAGAAGATCTCCGAGCAGGGTCCGGCCGGGCCGGGCTGGCCGGTCGACCAGTAGTTCGTGTCCTTGCCCAGGCGCTGGATGCGCTCGTCGGGCAGCGTGGAGTGCTGCTTCCAGAACGCGATCGCCTCGTCGTCCTCCTCGTACACCGTGACCCAGAGGTCCTCGGGGTCGAACCCGAGGCCGCCGTCCGACTCCGCCGACGTCAGGAACTCCCAGGCGTACTCGATCGCCTGCTCCTTGAAGTAGTCGCCGAACGAGAAGTTGCCGTTCATCTGGAAGAACGTGCCGTGCCGCGGGGTCTTGCCGACCTCCTCGATGTCGTTCGTGCGGATGCACTTCTGCACGCTCGTCGCACGACGGTACGGCGCCGGCACGAGACCGGTGAGGTACGGGATGAACGGCACCATGCCCGCGACGGTGAACAGGAGCGACGGGTCGTCCGAGACGAGCGACGCGGACGGGACGACGGTGTGGCCGCGGTCACCGAAGAACTGGAGCCAACGGCGGCGGATCTCTGCGGTCTGCATGGTGCTTCCTGATTCAGGTCGGCGGGAGGGTCGTGCGGTGCACGGGTCGTGCGGTGACGCGGTCGCTGGCGGGTCGCCCCGCGGGGGTCAGGCGTCGGTGCGGAGCTCGGCCTCGCGCGAGCGGTAGCCGTCGGCCACGGCGCCGGTGAAGGCCTTCGTGCGCGCGTCCACGTCGGCGAAGAAGCGGGCACCACCGGGCGTGTGGGCGATCCGGTGCGCAGCGGCGAAGCCGATGACGATGCCGACGGCGACGAAGACCAGCTGCTTCACGGTGCCTCTCCCTCTCGCGCACGCGGGCGGTTGCGTGCGCCGACGAGTCTAGCGGCGGGACGTCCCGGGAACGCAGAACGGCGGGCCGCCCTCCTGAGAGGACGACCCGCCGTTCGGGGTGATCAGGTGATCAGCGAGCTGCGTAGTACTCGACGACGAGCTGCACTTCACAGGTCACGGGGACCTCGGCGCGCTTCGGGCGACGGACCAGGCGGGCCTGGAGCTTCTCGATCTCGACCTCGAGGTAGCCCGGGACCTTCGGGAGGACCTCGAGGTGGCCACCGGCGGCGGCGACCTGGAGGGGCTCGAGGGACTCGGAGCGCTGCTTGACGTGGATCATCTGGCCCTCCTTCACGCGGAAGGAGGGGCGGTCGACGAGCTTGCCGTCGACCATGATGTGGCGGTGCACGATCAGCTGACGGGCCTGCGCGGTGGTGCGGGCGAAGCCGGCACGGAGCACGAGGGCGTCGAGGCGCTGCTCGAGGAGCTCGACCAGGTTCTCACCGGTCAGGCCCTTCGTCTTGCGGGCCTCTTCGAAGACGATGCGGAGCTGCTTCTCGCGGATGCCGTACTGGGCGCGCAGACGCTGCTTCTCACGGAGGCGGACGGCGTAGTCGCTGTCCGCACGACGGCGGGTGCGGCCGTGCTCACCGGGGCCGTAGGGGCGCTTCTCGAGGTACCGGGCCGCCTTCGGCGTCAGCGGGATGCCGAGGGCGCGCGACAGGCGGGTCTTGCTACGGGTGCGTGACTTGGTAGACACAGGGTCCTTTTCTCTGTCTGAACTGAATACTCGAGGGGCACCGGACGCGCGCTCGACGAACGGACGCGGTCGGACCCGACGACGGGATCCAGAGGGATGAGCCTGTGGGATCGGACGGCTACAGTCCGAACCCTGTCCGCGTGGCACCGGAGACCGGTGGACACTCTGTCCTCGACGCAGCCGCACGCGAGGACCGGGACGTGGGCTCGTCAACGATAGCAGCAACCGCGGCCCGGCGCAGGACGCCGGTGTCGGCGTGGCTACTCGCCGCGGGTGATCTTCCGGAGCCGCTCGAGCCGCGGGCCGAGCTCGCGCTCGAAGCCGTTGCCGGTGGGCGTGTAGTACTCGGTGCCGTCGAGCGCGTCGGGCAGGTACTGCTGACGCGCCACACCGTGCTCGGCGTCGTGCGAGTAGACGTAGCCCTTGCCGTGCCCGAGGCGCTTCGCCCCCGGGTAGTGCGCGTCGCGCAGGTGCGGCGGCACGACCCCCATGCGACCGGCCTTGACGTCGGCCACCGCGGCGTTCACCCCGTTGTACGCGGCGTTCGACTTCGGCGCGGTCGCCAGGTAGACGACCGCCTCGGCCAGGGGGATGCGCCCCTCGGGCATGCCGATGAGCTGCACCGCCTGCGCGGCGGCGACCGCGATCGGCAGCGCCTGCGGGTCCGCCATGCCGATGTCCTCGGACGCCGAGATGATGATGCGACGAGCGATGAAGCGCGGGTCCTCCCCCGCCTCGATCATGCGGGCCAGGTAGTGCAGCGCGGCGTCGACGTCGCTCCCCCGCACCGACTTGATGAACGCGCTGATGACGTCGTAGTGCTCGTCGCCCTGTCGGTCGTAGCGCAGCAGGGCACGGTCGACCGCGGCGGCGACCGTGTCGGCGTCCACCAGCGGCACGGTGTCGACCCCGTCGAGCGCGGGGCCGTCCGCGTCGTCGTCCTCGTGCAGCGACGTGGCCGAGGCCGCCGCGGCCTCGAGCGCCGTGAGGGCGCGGCGGGCGTCGCCGGACGAGAGCCGCACGATGGCCGCCCGGGCGTCGTCGCCGAGCACGACCGAACCGCCGAGGCCGCGCGGGTCCTCGACGGCACGGTCGACGAGCATGCCGAGGTCCTCGTCGGTGAGCGGCTTGAGCGTGAGCAGGAGCGACCGGGAGAGCAGCGGCGAGATCACCGAGAACGACGGGTTCTCGGTCGTCGCTGCGATGAGGATGACCCACCCGTTCTCGACCCCGGGGAGCAGCGCGTCCTGCTGGGCCTTGCTGAAGCGGTGGATCTCGTCGAGGAACAGGACCGTCGTCGATCCGTACAGGTCGCGGTGGGTCAGGGCCTTCTCCATGACCTCGCGCACGTCCTTGACGCCCGCGGTCACCGCCGAGAGCTCGACGAACTCGCGCCCGGACTGCCGGGCGATCGCCTGCGCCAGGGTCGTCTTGCCGGTGCCGGGAGGACCCCACAGGATCACCGAGACCCCACCGGGGTTCTCACGGGTGCCGGACGCGAGCTGCACGAGCGGGCTGCCGCGTCCGAGCAGGTGCTGTTGCCCGGCCACCTCGTCGAGGCTGGTCGGGCGCATCCGCACCGCGAGCGGGACGGACCCCTGTGCCAGGCCCGCGCGCCCACCCGTGGTGGGCGCACGCATCCCCGATCGATCCGCTGCCATGCAGACGATCGTAGGCCGACCCACCGACGGGGGGCGCGCCTCCAGGCCGGGCGCACCGCGCCGTCCGCTACGCTCGTCGGCACACTCGACGAGAGGTCCGACCAGCACCGTGGCACCGAAGAACCAGTCGCGCGACAACCGCGAGGCGCGCGAGCGGCTCCGTCTGTACCAGGCCCGTCAGGGCCTCCACGAGCGGCAGCGACGCCGGCGTGTCCGGGACGACACGGTCGGGATCGTGGTTCTGGTGCTCGTCGCCGCGCTCGCGACCGGGTCGCAGCTCGCCTTCGCCGGCACGCACCGATCGGCCGGAGCGGACGCGAGTGCGTCGGCCACCGCCACGCCGACACCGTCCGCGAGCGCGGCCGGCAACACCGGCGACGTCCCGAGCAAGCGCATCGCGAAGGGCGCCACCTGGACCGGCACGCTGACGCTGAACAAGACCGTCGACCTCGGCATCGAGCTCGACGGTGCGGCGGCCCCGCAGGCGGCGAGCGTCGAGATCGACCTCATCCGCAAGCAGTTCTACACGGGGACGACCTGCCACCGGTTGGCTGACGGCGCCGACCTCCGCTTCCTGCAGTGCGGGTCGGCGAACGGCGACGGCACCGGTGACGCCGGGTTCCAGTACGGCCCGCTCGAGAACGTCCCGGCCGACGGGAAGTACGCGACCGGCGACATCGCGATCGCCCGCGGGGCCTCGCCGTACTCGCAGTCCACGCAGTTCTTCATCGTCTACGGCGACACCACGCTCGACGGCTCGACCGGCGGCTACACGGTCGTCGGCAAGGTCACGAGCGGTCTCGACGCGCTCGAGTCGACGATCACGTCGAAGGGCGTCCAGGACCCCGGGGCGGACGGCACGGGGAAGCCGAAGGTCGCCACCACGATCACCGGTGCGACCATCCGCGAGGAGCAGTAGTCCACAGGTCCCCGTCACGGCGGGCCGCTGGGGCCGTCCGTGCAATAGGCTGACGACCTGACCGTGCCGACGGTGACGTCGGCGATGCACTACCACGATCGAGGCGAGACCTGTGGGACCTGACGAAGCAACGACCTGGGGCCGGGTCGACGAGAACGGGACGGTGTACGTCCGGTACGAGGACACCGAGAAGGCGGTCGGTGAGTACCCGGACGCCACCCCGGACGAAGCGCTCGCGTACTTCGCGCGCAAGTACGCCGACCTCGAGGGCCAGGTGAAGATCGCCGAGCAGCGCGCCAAGGGCGGTGCCTCGGCGAACGACGTCTCGCGGAGCGTCGAGCACCTGCGCGCCCAGGTGGCCGAGGCCCGGGTCGTCGGCGACCTGAAGTCGCTCGAGACCCGCGTCGCGGCGCTGTCCGAGCAGGTCGGCTCCCTGACCGCGGAGCAGGCTGCCCAGGCGCAGCAGGCCCTCACCGAAGCCCTCGCGCACCGCACCGCACTGGTCGAGGAGGCCGAGGCGCTGGCCGCGGTCGACCCCGCCCGTGCGCAGTGGAAGCAGATCACGGCGCAGCTCGACGACGTCTTCGCACGCTGGCAGCAGCACCAGCACGACGGCCCGCGTCTGCCCAAGAACGAGGCGAACGAGCTGTGGAAGCGTTTCCGTGCCGCCCGCTCGACCGTCGACCAGCACCGCCGTGCGTTCTACTCGGAGCTCGACGCGCAGCACCGCGACGCCCGCACCCGCAAGCAGGAGCTCGTCCAGCAGGCCGAGGCCCTCGCGTCGCGCGGTGCCGACGGGATCCCCGCCTACCGCGAGCTGCTCGACGACTGGAAGCGCGCCGGACGCGCCGGGAAGCGTCACGACGACGCGCTCTGGGCACGGTTCAAGGCCGCCGGCGACGTGCTGTTCGAGCAGCGCCACGCCGAGGTCGCGGTCGAGAACGAGGAGTTCTCCGCGAACCTGGTCGCCAAGCAGGCCCTCCTCACCGAGGCCGAGCCGCTCCTGCAGCAGACCGACCGGGTCGCCGCACGCCGGACCCTGACCGACATCCAGCGTCGCTGGGACGAGATCGGCAAGGTCCCCCGCGGTGACGTGCGCCGGATCGAGGACCGCCTCCGCGCCGTCGAGGACCACGTGCGGAGCCTCGAGGACCAGCACTGGAAGTCCTCCGACCCGGAGCGCAAGGCCCGACAGACCGGCCTCGCGAGCCAGCTCGAGGACGCCATCGGCAAGCTCGAGGCCGAGCTCGCCGACGCGCGTGCGACCGGTGACGCCCGCAAGATCAAGGACGCGCAGGAAGCCCTGGACGCCCGCCGGATCTGGCTCGACGCACTGGGCGGCTGACACCACCCCGGACGACGCAGGAGGCCCCGTGACCGATCGGTCACGGGGCCTCCTGCGTTGCGGACCGCCTCCGGGAAGCTCAGACGGTCGGGAGCCTCAGTCCGTCGGGAGCCTCAGACCGTCGGGAGCCTCAGACCGTCGGGAGCCTCAGACCGTCGCGAGCCTCAGACCGTCGGGAGCCTCAGGCCGACGACTGCATCCCGAGCAGGAGCCGGATGTCGAGGTCGTCCTGCCGCATCTGCGTCGCGAGCTCGTCCATCGACGAGAACGCCACCATCCCGCGGACGTACGCGACGAACAGGACCGAGATCGTCTCGTCGTACAGGTCGATGTCGACGTCGAGCAGGTGCGCCTCGATCTGCTTGGCCGGCACACCCTCGAACGTCGGGTTGTTGCCGACGGAGACGGCGGCCGGGTAGATCGTCCCGTCGTGGAGCACCCGCGCCGCGTACACCCCGTCGGCCGGGACGAAGCCCTCGCATGCCGGGTCGAGGTTCGCGGTCGGGTAGCCCATGAGCCGGCCGCGCTGGTTGCCGCGGACCACGGTGCTGCGGACCGCGTGCTCGCGCCCGAGCAGCCGTGCGGCCTCGGCGACCCGGCCGTCGGTGAGCAGCTCGCGGATCCAGGTCGAGGACACGCGTCGTTCGTCGGCGGCGCGGACGTCGTCGCGGAGGTCGACGTCGTCGATCAGCTCGACCCGGAAGCCGTGCCGCTCGCCGAGCTGCCGGAGCAGCGCGACGTCACCGGCACCGCGGGCACCGAAGCGGAAGTCGCTGCCGACGAAGACGAGCCGGGCGTGCAGTGTGTCGACGAGGACGTCCGACACGAACGCCTCGGGCTCGCGGGACTGCAGTCGGTCGTCGAAGTGCAGGAGCAGCGTGGCGTCCACACCGATCGACTCGAGCAGCTCGCGACGCTGCGCGGTGCTCGTGAGCGACGGCGGGACCCGCTGCGGGTCGATGACGCTCAGGGGGTGCCGGTCGAACGTCACGACGGTCGACACCAGGCCGTGCTCGCGGGCGGCGCGCTCGAGGTGTGCGATGACGGCACGGTGGCCGACGTGCACGCCGTCGAACTTGCCGATCGTGACGGCACTCGGGCCGAACCCCTGGGCGACGTCCGCGACGTCGTCGTAGAACTGCACGGCGCGCCCTACTCGCCGGCTGCCGGCACGGACGCCCGCGCGGGCTCGGCCACCGCGGCACGGTGGTGCTTGCGCAGCCACCACAGCCCGGCGATCGGCAGGACGAGCGGGGCGAAGACGTAACCGAGCCCGTAGTAGGACCAGACGGTGTCATCGGGGAACAGCTGGCGGTCGACGAGCGAGAGCGTGCCGACGACGAGCACGCCGGCCATCTCGAAGCCGATCGTCACGCAGGCGACGCGGTACCAGGCCCGGCCGGGTGCGATCAGCGCGATCATCGCGACGATGTAGACGACCGCGGCGAGGGCGCTGAGCGTGTAGGCGACGGGAGCGTGGGAGAACTTCTCGATGATCTGCACCACGCTGCGACCGGTCGCGGCGAGGGCGAGGATGCCGTAGACGGCGATGAGGACGCGCCCGACACCGGTCGCGAGGGAGGATCTGGTCGCCATTGCACCGAGTCTACCGACGCCCGGGGACAGCCGACGACGGACGCCCGCCGACGCCCCACAGCGGGCCCGACGGTGGGGCCGGTCCGCGGTCCGCTTCAGTTCAGGGCGAACCAGATCTGGTACATCCGGTAGACCATCACGGCGACCGTGAACGCCCCCGCGCCGAGGACGACCGTGCTCCACCGCGTCCGGTCGATCAGTGCCCACACGATCGCGGCCGGCGGGACGAGCAGCACCGACACCGCGTAGACCCCGAACTCGAGCGCGTTGCCCTGTGGCGGCGAACCGGTCGCGGGGAGGACGAGCGAGACGACGCCCTGCGCGAGGAGCAGGAGCTCGACGAGCGCCAGCGCACCGACCGTGTAGTCGTCGGGCTTCCACCCCACGAACCCGACGACGACCGCGAACAGCCCCACGACGACGGCGAGGACGACCTGCACCCAGGTGAACCACTCGATCACGGGCGTGCCTCCGTCCCGCGGGCGGCGGAGGCCGGGGTCGGTGCCGGGAAGTTCGTGATGACGCGCAGGCGCCCACGGTGGACGGACACCAGTCCGACGAGCCGGTCGTCCTCGCGTGCGACCGCCGCGACCGGGGCCTCCGAATCGGGGTGCTCTGCGGCGACCCGCTTGCCGTCGGTCAGGTCCTTCGCCTCGGCGGCGTCGAGCGTGACGACCGGGAAGAGCCGTCGTGCGACGTCCGCAGGACGGGCGAGGGCCGCGGTGACGTCGACGGACTCGTCCTCGATGTCGACCGCGTCGGTCACCGCGAAGGGACCGACCGCCGTGCGCCGGAGCGCCGTGAGGTGGGCGCCGGTGCCGAGCGCGGCCCCGACGTCGCGTGCGAGGGCCCGGACGTAGGTGCCCGACGAGCAGTCGACCACGACGTCGAGGTCGACGACCGTGACGTCGGTGCCGTCGACCGTGACGGTGTGCTCCTCGCGTCCGGTCACCTCGAACCGCGAGACCGTCACGGTCCGTGCACGGAGGACGACCTCCTCGCCCTTCCGCGCCAGGTCGTAGGCGCGACGACCGTCCACCTTGATCGCACTGACGGTCGACGGGACCTGGTCGATGGTGCCGCGCTGCGCGGCGACGGCCCGTTCGACGGCGTCCGCCGAGACGTCGGCGTCCCGGACGCCCACGGCGGCGGTCGGTGTGCCGTCGGCGTCGTCCGAGTCGGTCGAGACGCCGAGGCGGATGGTCGCGGTGTAGGTCTTGCCGAGCCCGACGAGGTGCGTGAGGAGCCGCGTGGACGGTCCGGCCCCGAGGATGAGCAGACCCGTCGCCATCGGGTCGAGGGTGCCCGCGTGCCCGATCTTCTTCAGACCCAGCCGCCGCCGTGCGATCGAGACGACGCGGTGGCTGGAGATGCCCTGCGGTTTGTCGACGAGGAGGATGCCGTCAGGCGCGGATGCGAGCACCGGACGAGGCTACCAGCGGCCACGCCCGCCGCGACCCCGGTGCCGCCCGTCAGCAGGCGTCGTTCCACTCGCGGCGGGGGTGGTCCGGGTCGGTGACGTCGAGCACCGCCGAGGCCGCGATCTTGACGTCGGCCCGCCGCTCGAGCCGACCGGTCTCCTGCTCCGCCCACAGCGACCAGCGCCACAGCCCGCGCGCGCCCGGTGCCAGCAGGCCGTGCCCGTGCACGACGAGCACGCCGTCCCCGGCCCCGGTCGTGCGGAACGGGGTCACGACGTCGGAGCGCAGCACGTCGACGTCGCTCGAGGGCGCCGCCGCCGCCATCGCGGACACCCCGTGCCGGGCGAACCCGGCGACCAGCCCGGCGGCCACGCGCTCGAGGTCGACGCCGTCCTGCCCGTCGACACCGACGACGGCGCGGTTGGTCCCGACCTGTGCGATCACCTCGCCCGCGATCTCGGCGTACGTGTCGGTCTCCTGCGGTGCCCAGCGTGCCATGCACCCACCGTAGGCTGTCGTGGTGAACGCGCGCGGAGCCTCCCGTCCCCCTGTGGACGGCCCACCGGACGTCACCCGCTCACCCGTGGACGACCCGTCGGCCGCGATCCACCCCGACATCGCGACCCCGCTGGTCGCCTGGTTCCGCGCCGAGGCGCGGGACCTGCCCTGGCGCCACCCCGGCTTCCCCGCGTGGGGCACGCTGGTGAGCGAGGTCATGCTGCAGCAGACGCAGGTCGCGCGCGTGGTCCCCCGACTGGAGGCGTGGCTCACCCGGTGGCCGACCCCTGCGGACCTCGCGGCGTCGCCTCCGGCGGAGGCGGTGCGTGCCTGGGACCGGCTCGGCTACCCGAGACGCGCGCTCGCGCTGCACGCGGCGGCGACCGCGATCGCCGAGCAGCACGACAACGTCGTCCCGCGCGACGTCGACGCGCTGCTCGCGCTGCCGGGCATCGGCGACTACACGGCCCGGGCGGTCGCGGTGTTCGCGTACGGCGACCGGCACCCGGTGGTCGACGTCAACGTGCGACGCGTGCTCGCACGTGCCCTGCTCGGACAGGGCGAACCGGGGCCCGCGAAGGCGAAGCAGGACCTGCCGCTCATGGAGTCCGTGCTGCCCGCCGACCGGGACGCCGCCGCCGCGACCAACGCCGCCGTGATGGAGCTCGGCGCGCTCGTGTGCGTGGCCCGCTCCCCCGCGTGCGACGCCTGCCCGATCGCGGACCGCTGCGCGTGGCGTGCCGCCGGGTACCCGGAGCACGACGGCCCGCGGGCGCCGAAGCAGGCGAGGTTCGCCGGCAGCGACCGTCAGGTGCGCGGGCTGCTCATGGCCGAGCTGCGGTCGAGCGACGTCCCCGTGACCCGGTCGGAGATCGACCTGGTGTGGCCCGACGACGCACAACGGGAGCGTGCCCTCGCCTCGCTCGTCCGCGACGGTCTGGCCGTCGGTGACGATGCACGCGGGTACACGCTCCCGTCTGCGTGAGGACTACGCCCGGTCGGTCTCGTCCTCGTCGTCGTCCTCGTCGTGCTTGTACGGGTCGGCGTCGCCGGCGTACTGCGCGCCGGCGGCCGCAGCCTTGACCTGCGCATCGCGGACCTGCGCCTGCACGAGCAGGTCCTCCATGTGCGCGGAGGTCTCCGGCAGGGCGTCGGCGATGAACTCGAGCGACGGGGTCAGCCGCGCGGTGATGTTCTTGCCGACCTCCGAGCGGAGCATGCCGGTCGCCGCCTTGAGCGCCGCGGCCGAGTCGGCGCGCTCCTCGTCGGAGCCGTACACGGTGTAGAAGATCGAGGCGTGCTGCAGGTCGCCCGTCACCCGGACGTCCGTGATCGTCACGAATCCGAGGCGCGGGTCGCGCAGCCCCTTGTCGAGTCGTCGGGCGACGACTTCCTTGATGCGGTCCGCCATCTTGCGTGCGCGCTGCGGATCGGCCATGGGTGCCTCCTGGGGCAGTGGCGGGACGCGTCCCGCACGGTGTTCCTGGTTCGTGTCCCGGGGCGGATGGCCCCGGAACGGGGTCGGGCCCCGGCCTCCCGTGAAGGAGGCCGGGGCCCAGAGTAGTCACACGATCAGTCGCGCGGCTTCTCGACGAGCTCGGTGGTCTCGATCTCGTCACCGATCTGGATGTCGTTGTACTTGCCCAGACCGATACCGGCCTCGAAGTCCGTGCGGACCTCGGTGACGTCGTCCTTGAAGCGACGCAGCGACTCGATCGCGAGGCCGTCGGCGAGCACCACACCGTCACGGATGACGCGCGCCTTGGCGTTGCGCGTGATCGTGCCGGAGCGGACGATGACACCGGCGATGTTGCCGAACTTCGAGGAGCGGAACACCTCGCGGATCTCGGCGACACCCGACTGGACCTCTTCGTACTCGGGCTTGAGCATGCCCTTGAGGGACTGCTCGATGTCCTCGAGTGCGTTGTAGATGACCGAGTAGAAGCGCACGTCGATGCCCTCGCGGGCTGCACGCTCGCGGGCCTTGACGTCCGGACGGACGTTGAAGCCGACGACGATCGCGTTGTCGATCGTGGCCAGGTCGATGTCCGACTCCGTGATCGCACCGACGCCGCGGTGCAGGATCCGGAGCTGGACGCTGTCGTCGACCTCGATGTCCAGGAGCGACTGCTCGAGTGCCTCGACGGCACCGGAGACGTCACCCTTGATGATGAGGTTGAGCGAGTCGACCTTGCCCTCTTCGAGCGCACGGGTGAAGTCCTCGAGCGAGATGCGCTTGCGGGCCTTGGCCAGCTGGGCGTTGCGCTCGGCGGCTTCACGCTTCTCGGCGATCTGACGGGCCGTACGGTCCTCCTCGGTGACGAGGAACGTGTCACCGGCGCGGGGCACCGACGACAGACCCTGCACCTGGACCGGGCGGCTCGGCGTCGCGGCCTTGACCGGGTCGCCGTTCTCGTCCGTCATCGCACGGACGCGGCCGTAGGCCGTACCCGCGACGATCGCGTCGCCGACGTGCAGCGTTCCGGACTGGATGAGCACGGTCGCAACCGAACCACGACCCTTGTCGAGTCGCGCCTCGATCGCCACACCGCGGGCGTCCTTGTCGGGGTTCGCACGCAGGTCGAGCCCGGCGTCGGCGGTGAGCAGCACGGCGTCCAGGAGGTCCTGGATGCCGACGTTGTTGCGCGCCGACACGTCGACGAACATGACGTCGCCGCCGTACTCCTCGGCCACCAGGTTGTACTCGGTGAGCTGCTGACGCACCTTGGCGGGGTTCGCACCCTCCTTGTCGATCTTGTTCACCGCGACCACGATCGGCACACCGGCCGACTGCGCGTGGTTCAGTGCCTCGATCGTCTGGGGCATGATGCCGTCGTCCGCCGCGACCACGAGGATCGCGATGTCCGTCACCTGCGCACCACGGGCACGCATGGCGGTGAACGCCTCGTGACCCGGGGTGTCGATGAAGGTGATCGGGCGCTCGATGCCCTCGTGCTCGGTCGTGATCTGGTACGCACCGATGTGCTGGGTGATGCCACCGGCCTCGCCCTCGACGACCTTCGAGTTGCGGATCGCGTCGAGGAGGCGGGTCTTGCCGTGGTCGACGTGACCCATGACGGTGACGACCGGCGGGCGCTGCTGCAGCACGTCGTCGTCCTCGTCCTCGAGCTCGGCATCGAGGTCGATGTCGAAGCCCTCGAGGAGCTCGCGGTCCTCGTCCTCGGGCGAGACGATCTGGATCTTGTAGCCCAGCTCCTCGCCGAGGACCTCGAACGTCGCCTCGTCGAGCGACTCCGTGGCGGTCGCCATCTCACCGAGGTGGAACAGCACCGTCACGAGGTTGCCGGGCATGGCGTCGATCTTGTCCGCGAAGTCCGAGATGCTCGCACCGCGACGCAGACGGACGACCGTGTTGCCGTCGCCACGAGGGACCTGCACACCGCCGAGCGACGGCGCCTGCCGCATCTCGTACTCGGCGCGCTTCGTCCGCTTCGACTTGCGGGCACGGCTCTTGCCGCCACCGCGACCGAACGCACCTGCGGTACCACCGCCGGGGCCACGACCACGGCCACCGCCACCGGCGGGACGCGGGCCGCTGAAGGCCGGACGCGGGAAGCCGCCACCGGCACCCGGTGCACCCGGACGACCGCCGGGGCCACCACGGCCGCCACCCTGGCCCGGGCGCTGCCCGAAGCCGTTGGGACGGTTCGCCTGACCGGGGCCACCCGGACGCGGAGCACCCGGACGGGGCACGCCCGGACGCGGCGGGGCCGGACGCGGGATGCCGTTCCCACCACCGGCACCGGCAGCGGGACGCTGCCCCATGCCCTGGTTGGACGAGTACGGGTTGTTGCCCGGACGCGGCGGGCGCGAGCCCATGCCCTGGCTCGACGCGTACGGGTTGTTGCCGGGACGTGCGCCCGGCTTCGGGCCACCCGGCTTCGGGCCGGCGGCCGACCCGGGCTTCGGGGCGCCACCGGGCTTGACGGCGTCGCTCTTCGGCTCGCCGGAGTCGGCGGAGCCCTGCTCGGTCGACTGCTCGGCTGCTGCGGCCTTCTCGGCGGCAGCGGCCTTGCGGGCAGCCTCGGCCTCGGCCTGTCGCTGGGCGACGGACTTCGGCGCAGCGGGCACCGGAGCGTCCGAGGCGGGAGCCGGCGTCTGGGCCTCGGGCTCGGGCTCGGCGGCGGCCGGACGTGCCGGACCCGGGCGGGGACCGCCGGGCTTCGGCGCGCTCGACTTCGGCGCGGCGCTCTTGGCGGGCGCGCTCGTCGATGCGGACGCTGCCGGGGCGGACGCCGAGGCGCCAGCAGCCTGCAGCGCAGCACGGAGCTTGCGCGCGACGGGGGGTTCAACGCTGGAGCTCGGGCCCTTGACGAACTCGCCGAGTTCCTTGAGCTTCTCCATTGCGGTCTTGCTGTCGACACCGAGTTCGGATGCGATCTCGTGTACGCGTGGTTTCGCCACTGTTCTCCTTCACGGGTCCCACCCCGCGAAGGGGGCAGGACTCACTGGATGACGGGTCTCATTTCGAGCCGCTCATCAGTTGTCCATAAGCCGTTCAGCCTGTTCTGTCGTGTCCTCGTGTCCGTCCGACCGCGCAGCTGTGAGGCTGAGCAGATGGTCGAGCACTGCGGACGTGTCGGGTTCGCGATCCAGCCGGAGCGCCCGGCGGAAGGCCCGGCGCTTGACGGCCAGCTCGTAGGCATCGACGGTCGGGGTGAGCCACGCTCCCCTGCCCGGCATGACTGCCTTCGGATCCGCCACGACGCGACCGTCACGCAGGGCGACGACACGGAGGAGGGAGGATCGGGGAGCACGGCGACGACTGCCGATGCACGTTCTGACGGGTACCACCTTACTCCTTGCCTCGGACGACCGCGATCCGGCGCGCCCGATCCGGTCACGCCACGAGCGAAGACCGGCCGCCGACCGGGGGTCGGGCAGCCGGTCCACCGTGCTGGTCCCTAGTCCTCGCCGTCCAGGATGCTGTCCGGCTGGATGTCGATGCGGGCACCCGTGAGCTTCGCGGCGAGACGGGCGTTCTGCCCCTCCTTGCCGATCGCGAGCGACAGCTGGTAGTCCGGGACGAGCGCACGGACGGCCTTCGTCGAGGCGTCGAGCACGAAGGCACTGGTCACCTTGGCCGGCGACAGTGCGCTCGCGACGAACGACGACAGGTCGGACGACCAGTCGACGATGTCGATCTTCTCGGCGCCGAGCTCCGTCGTGACGGCCCGCACGCGGGCACCGAGCTCACCGATGCAGGCACCCTTGGCGTTGACGCCCTGCTCGTTCGCCTTCACCGCGAGCTTGGTGCGGTGGCCGGCCTCGCGGGCGATCGAGGTGATCTCGACGACGCCGGACGCGATCTCCGGGACCTCGAGGGCGAACAGCTTGCGGACGAGACCGGGGTGGGTGCGCGACACGATGATCTGCGGACCCTTGGGGCCGCGACCGACGCTCGTCACGTACACGCGGATGCGCTGCCCGTGCTTGTACTCCTCGCCCGGGACCTGCTCTTCGGGCGGCAGGATCGCCTCGACCGTGCCGAGGTCGACGTGCACCATCTTCGGGTTCGGTCCCTGCTGGATGATGCCGGCGACGATGTCGCCCTCCTTGCCGCGGAACTGGCCGAGGATCTTGTCGTCACCGATGTCGCGGAGCCGCTGGTTGATGACCTGCTTCGCGGCGAAGGCGGCGATGCGCCCGAAGTCGCTGGGCTGGTCGACGGCCTCGCCGACGACGGTGCCCTCCTCGTCGCGCTCCGGCACGTAGACCGAGACCTCGCCGCTCTTGCGGTCGAGCTCGACGCGCGACTGCGCATCCGCGGGCTCGCCGTTCTCGGCGGAGTGCTTCTGGTACGCCGTCAGGATGGCGGATTCGATGATCTGGACGAGTTCGTCGAACGGGATCTCCCGCTCGCGTTCCATGAGTCGCAGGACTGCGAGGTCGATCTTCACCGAGGTGCCTCCGTGTTCAGCTGAGTCGCCTCCGCGGGGTGGATCTGCGCGGAAGTCGGCGATCAGCGTACCCCAGTTCCGGACGGGAGGCCCGTGGCGGGCCCGCCACGGGCCTCCCGTCCGCCCCGCGGTCCGCGCCCACCCACGCAACGTGACGAGGGCGGCTGCCCGGCAGCGGGATCCCGCTGCGGGCAGCCGCCCTGGTCGCGTCGTCCGTGACCGGCGACGGGTGCTACTGGATCGCGCGGACCGCCTCGAGGAGGTCCGCGACCGGGACGTCGCGACGCTCGCCGGACCGGCGGTCCCAGAGCTCGACGACGCCGTCGGCGGCGTTCCGACCGGCGACGACCACGACGGGGACGCCGAGCAGCTCGGCGTCGCGGAGCTTCACGCCGGGCGACACCTTCGGACGGTCGTCGTACACGACGTCGTAACGCTCGGCCTCGAGCGACGTGATGAGCGACGTCGCCAGGTCGTACGCCGTCTGGTCCTTGCCCGTGGCGACGACGTGGACGTCGAACGGGGCGACCTCCTTGGGCCAGGCCAGCCCCTTCTCGTCGTTGTGCGCCTCGGCCAGGATCGCCATGATGCGGGTCACGCCGATGCCGTACGAGCCCATCGTGACCGTCGCGAGCTTGCCGTTCTCGTCCTGGACCTTGAGGTCGAGCGCCTCGGCGTACTTGCGACCGAGCTGGAACACGTGGCCGATCTCCATGCCGCGCGCGGTCTCGAGCGGTCCGGAGCCGTCCGGGGCCGGGTCGCCGGCCCGGACGTCGGACACCTCGGCGACGCCGTCCGCGGTGAAGTCGCGGCCCATCACGAGGCCCGAGACGTGCACGCCGCGCTCGTTCGCACCCGTGATCCACGCGGTGCCGTCGACGACACGGGGGTCGACGAAGTACCGGATGCCGGAGGGGCTGTCCGCGCCGAGGACCTGCGGTCCGATGTAGCCCTTCACGAAGACGCCCGGGTGCTTCCGGAAGTCGTCGTCGCCGGCCGGCTCGACGTCCGCGGGCGCGAAGGCGACCTCGGCGCGCTTGAGGTCGACGTCGCGGTCACCGGGCAGGCCGACGACCACGACCTCGCGGGCGCCGTCGAGGTGCGTGAGGGCGAGCACGACGTTCTTGAGGGTGTCGGCCGCGGTCCACGGTGCCCCCTCGCGCGGCGCGACGGCGTTCGCGTGGGCGACGAGCGTGTCGATCGTCGGGGTGTCCGCGGACGGCAGCGTCACGGGCTCCGGCTGGCCCTCGATCGGCAGGGCGTCGGGCACCGGGGTGACGTACGCCTCGACGTTCGCCGCGTAGCCGCCGGCACTGCGGACGAAGGTGTCCTCGCCGACGCCGATGGGGTGCAGGAACTCCTCCGACTTCGAGCCGCCCATCGCACCGGCGTCCGCCTTGACGACGACGTACTCGAGGCCGAGACGGGTGAAGATGCGCTCGTACGCGTCGCGCATCACCTGGTAGCTGCGCTCGAGCCCCTCGTCGGTGAGGTCGAACGAGTAGGCGTCCTTCATCGTGAACTCGCGGCCACGGAGCAGACCGGCACGGGGGCGGGCCTCGTCGCGGTACTTGTCCTGGATCTGGAACAGCGTCACCGGGAGGTCCTTGTACGAGCCGTACAGGTCCTTGACGAGGAGCGCGAACATCTCCTCGTGGGTCGGCGCGAGCAGGTGGTCCGCGCCCTTGCGGTCCTGCAGGCGGAACATGCCGTCGCCGTACTCGGTCCAGCGACCCGTGGCCTCGTACGGCTCGCGCGGCAGGAGCGCGGGGAGCAGGACCTCCTGCGCACCGGCGGCGATCATCTCGGCGCGGACGATCTCCTCGATGCGCCGCCGGACACGCAGTCCGAGCGGCAGCCAGGCGAAGACACCGGGCGACTGGCGACGGACGTACCCGGCGCGGACGAGCAGCTTGTGGCTCGTCACCTCGGCGTCGGAGGGGTCGTCGCGGAGCGTACGGAGGAACAGATGCGAGAGCCGTGTGACCACGGACGCAAGCCTAGCGGCGTGCTACGGCGCGGTGACGACCTGCACGGTGCCGGGAGCCGCGTCCGGCCCCATCTCGTCGGCGATGCGGTTCGCCTCGGCGATGAGCGTCTGCACGATCTCGCGCTCCGGCACGGTCTTGACGACCTCGCCCTTGACGAAGATCTGGCCCTTGCCGTTGCCCGACGCGACACCGAGGTCGGCCTCACGGGCCTCGCCCGGACCGTTCACGACGCAGCCCATGACGGCGACGCGCAGGGGCACGGTCATGCCCTCGAGCCCCTTGGTGACGTCGTTCGCGAGCTGGTAGACGTCGACCTGCGCACGGCCGCAGCTCGGGCAGGAGACGATCTCGATCTTGCGCTCCCGCAGGTTCAGCGACTGCAGGATCTGCAGACCGACCTTGACCTCCTGCGCGGGCGGTGCCGACAGCGAGACGCGGATGGTGTCGCCGATGCCCTCGGCGAGCAGGATGCCGAACGCGGTCGCGCTCTTGATCGTGCCCTGGAACTCCGGGCCGGCCTCGGTCACGCCGAGGTGCAGCGGCCAGTCCCCCGCCGCGGCGAGCTGCCGGTAGGCCTTGACCATGACGATCGGGTCGTTGTGCTTGACCGAGATCTTGAAGTCGTGGAAGTCGTGCTCCTCGAACAGGCTCGCCTCCCACACCGCCGACTCGACGAGCGCCTCGGGCGTCGCCTTGCCGTACTTCTGCAGCAGACTCGGCTCGAGCGACCCCGCGTTCACGCCGATGCGGAGCGACACGCCGGCGTCCTTGGCGGCACGGGCGATGGCGCCGACCTGGTCGTCGAACTTGCGGATGTTGCCGGGGTTCACGCGGACCGCTGCACAGCCGGCGTCGATCGCCTGGAAGACGTACTTCGGCTGGAAGTGGATGTCGGCGATGACCGGGATCTGCGACTTCTTCGCGATGATCGGCAGTGCGTCGGCGTCGTCCTGGCTCGGGACCGCCACCCGGACGATGTCGCAGCCCGAGGCGGTGAGCTCGGCGATCTGCTGCAGCGTCGCGTTGATGTTCGTCGTCGGGGTGGTCGTCATCGACTGCACCGACACCGGGGCGTCACCGCCCACGAGCACCTTGCCGACCCGGATCTGCCGGGACTTCCGGCGCGGGGCGAGGGTTTCGGGGACTTTCGGCAGACCGAGGTTCACTGCTGGCACGCGCGTCACTCTACGCGGTCCGGGTGACGTCACTCGCTGCCCGTCACCAGGTCCGTCCCGCGCTCGACGACGGTGATGAGCGGGGCGTAGAGCCGCATCGCGTCGAGGGCTCGTTCGTGGTCGGCGTCGGTCGCGCCGGCGCAGGCGTCGGCCACGACCGTCACCGTCGCGCCCGCGTCCGCGGCGGCCAGGGCGGTGCTGAGCACGCAGCAGTCGGTCGAGACGCCGGTGAGCACGAGGTGCGGGTGCTCGCCGACGACCGCGCGGAGGGTGCTCCCCCACTTGCCGAAGGTGGGTTCGGTGACGACGGGGAGCCGTCCGGCCGACGACCCCGGTGACGAGGCCGCTGCCGATGCCGCCGCTGCCACTGCCGCTGCCGCTGCGAACGGCTCGGTCAGCGCGTACAGCGGGTCGGTGTCCGGGACGAGCGCGAAGGACCAGTCGCGGTAGTACGGCACCCAGGCACCGGCGGGCCGGGACGGGGCGACGAACCTGGTGACGACCGTGCGGCCGGCGAAGCGCGGCAGCAGCCGTTCCGTGCCGGCGGCCGCGTCGTCGTAGCGCGGCGCCGCCCACGGGCTGTCCCCGGTGAAGATCCGCTGCAGGTCGATCGCGACGAGCCAGGCGTCGTCCGACACGGCGACGCTCACGCCCGCTCCTGCCGCCGGACCGTGCCGCGCGCGGTGAGCAGCGTGCCGACGAAGCCGACGACCAGGGCCACGAGGACGCCGAGGTTCGCGGACGCCCAGGCACCGTCGCGGCCGCCGAGGCCGAACGGGCCGAGCAGGTAGCCCTGCCAGTTGAGCCAGGCGGGCACACCGTACGTGTTCGTCACGAGCCCCCAACCGAGGACGGTGCCGAGCACCACGAGGCCGATCGCCGCCCACCGGACGTCGCCGTAGCGACCACGGCGGTCGTCGAGCTCGGTGTCGGCGTAGGCCCGACGGCGGAGCAGGACGTCGGCGACGAACACGCCCGCCCACGCGGCGACCGGGACACCGAGCGTGACGAGGAAGGCCTGGAACGGCGAGATGAAGTCGCGGGCGAAGAACACCACGTACACCGCGCCGGCGACCATGACGACGCCGTCGACCCCGGCCGCCACCGGCCGCGGGATGCGCACCCCGGCGCTGAGGAGCGCCAGACCCGACGAGTAGATGTCGAGCACGGCACCACCGACCAGCCCGAGGATCGCGACGAGGGCGAACGGGATGAGGAACCACACCGGCAGGATCGTCGTGAGCGCACCGATCGGGTCGGCGCCGATCGCGTCGTTCAGCCCCTTCGACGAGCCGGCGAGCAGGACCCCGACCACGACCAGCACCGCGGGGGCGAGGGCACCGCCGAACGTCGTCCACCAGACCACTCCGCCGGTCGACGCCGTGCGCGGCAGGTACCGCGAGTAGTCGGCCGCCGCGTTGACCCAGCCGAGGCCGAAGCCGGTCATCACGAGCACGAGCGCACCGAGGACGTTCTGCGCGCTGCCCGCAGGCAGGGCCCCGAGGGTGCCGAGGTCGATCGAGGGCACCGCGAGCACGACGTAGACCACGGTCAGCACCGCGGTCACGACGGTGATCACGGTCTGCAGCCGCATGATGACGTCGAAGCCCGCGATGCCGGCCCCGACGACGAGCGCCGCCACCACCACCAGGGCGACGAGCTTCGTCAGGACGCCGTCGTCCCAGCCGAGCTCGCGGAACACCGTCGACGTGGCGAGCACGGCGAGCGAGGCCAGCGCGGTCTCCCACCCGACCGTCAACACCCAGCTGAGGAACGACGGCAGCCGGTTCCCGCGCACCCCGAAGGCCGCCCGGCTGAGCACCATGGTCGGTGCCGAACCGCGCTTGCCGGCGATCGCCACGATGCCGCACAGCAGGAACGAGAACGCCACGCCCACGACGGACACGACCGTCGCCTGCACGAGGGAGATCCCGAAGCCGAGGACGAACGAACCGTAGCTCAGGCCGAGGACCGAGACGTTCGCGGCGAACCACGGCCAGAACAGCCCCCGCGGTCGGCCCTTGCGGTCGGACTCGGCGATGACGTCGATGCCCTGGCGCTCGACGGCGCGGACCTCGGGGACTGTGCTCATGGGGCGAGCGTAGCGGCGGACGCGACGGGCAGCCGGCCGTCAGGCGCGTCCTGTGGACGCACCCCGACTGCCGGGGCCGTGTGGAGGAACCGGGTCAGCCGAACAGGTCGACCGGGCGGACGAGGTCGGCGTAGATGAGCAGCGCGCTCATCCCGGCGAGGAGCACGACGACGACCATCGTCAGCGGCATCGTCTTCGCGAGGTCGATCGCACCCGGGTCCGGCCTGCCGGCGAGCACGTAGGCCCGACGCTTCACCGCCTCCCACAGCGCCCCGGCGATGTGCCCGCCGTCGAGCGGCAGCAGCGGGACCATGTTGAGGACGAACAGACCGATGTTGAGCGACGCGAGCAGCCCGAGGATCGTGTACGCCTTGTCGACGACCGGCACCCCGCTCATCGAGGACACCTCGCCGATCGCGCGGCCGACGCCGACGACCGACACCGGGCTGTCCTGCGACCGCGCCTGCGAGCCGAACGCCGCGTTCCACACCGCGACGAGCCGCTGCGGCAGGTCGATGATGAGGTGCGCCGACGCCGCGATCTGCGCACCGGTCGCCGGGAGCACCGCCGCCGGGGACTGGCGGACGAGCGACTGCCCGATGCTGACGCCGACGACGCCGACCTCCTGCGTCCTCGTCGACCCGTCGGCCTGCTTCGCGACCGTGCCGTCCGCCTTCACCACGTCACGCGTGGCGAGCTGCGGCGTGACCTCGAGGGTCTTCCGCTCGCCGTGGCGTTCGACCACGACCGTGACACGCTCGCCCGCGGACCGCTGGAAGACCTTCGAGACCTCGGCGATCGTCGGGTCCTGCCGCCCGTCCACCGCGAGCACGACGTCGCCGTCCCGGATGCCGGCCTGCTTCGCGGGCGACTCGGCGTCTCCGGGCGCACACGCCGTTGCATTGCTCGACGGGAGGACGCAGTCGACGCTCGACGTGAAGGTCGTCGTCGGGGCGCCGAACCCGCAGAGCAGCACGCCGAACAGCACGACACCGATGACGAGGTTCATCGCGGGACCGGCGACCATGACGATGATGCGCTTCCACGGCGTCAGGCGGTAGAAGGCACGGGAGTCGTCGCCGCCGGAGTCGGCGATCTGGGCCGCACTCGCCTCGCGGGCGTCCTGCACGAACGCGCCGTACATGCCGGTGTTCGTGATCGCGCTCGGCTTGCCGGAGGCACGCGGCTTGAGCATGCCCACCATCGAGATGTACCCGCCGAGCAGGATCGGTCGGATCCCGTACTCGGTCTCACCGCGGCGGAAGGACCAGAGGGGCTTCCCGAAGCCGAGCGAGTACTGCGTGACCTTCACCCCGAAGAGCTTCGCGAAGGACAGGTGTCCGAGCTCGTGGAGTCCGATCGAGACCAGCAGGCCGACGATGAAGACGACCACGCCGAGGACGAAGAGGAGCACGGTTTCGACGGTCACCAGGAGAGGGTACGGGACCCTGGCCATGACGGAGCCGAGCGCACCCTGAGAGGTCTGCCGCGCCTCCCGTCCGGTCTGGAGGCGCGGTGCACGTGACGCGCACCCGTCGCGTCGCCACGCGGCCGGGTCGCGTGCCCCGCGCACGTCGACGGGTCGTCGAGGAGGCGGTCGCGTGGCGCCGACCGCGTCGGCGCGTCAGCGCGACAGGACGCGGTCGGCCGTGTCGCGGGCCCACCGCTCGGCGGCGAGCACCCCGTCGAGCGACGGCTCCCCCGCCGTGTGCGCGTCGACGACCCGGCGCACCGTGTCGACGATGTCGAGGAACCCGATGGCCCCCGCGTGGAAGGCGGCGACGGCCTGCTCGTTGGCCGCGTTGAACACCGCGGGGAACGTGCCGCCGAGGACCCCGACGTGCTTCGCGAGGTCGACGGCCCCGAACGCCTGCGTGTCCAGCGGCTCGAACGTCCAGGTGCTCGCGGTCGTCCAGTCGAGCGGGACGCCGACGCCCCGGACGCGGTCCGGCCACGCCAGGCCGAGGGCGATCGGGAGGCGCATGTCCGGCGGCGACGCCTGCGCGATCGTCGAGCCGTCGACGAACTCGACCATGGAGTGCACGATCGACTGCGCGTGCACCGTGACGTCGATGCGGTCGTAGGGCACCCCGAAGAGCAGGTGCGCCTCGATGACCTCGAGGCCCTTGTTCACGAGCGTCGCCGAGTTCGTCGTGACGACGAGCCCCATGTCCCAGGTGGGGTGCGCGAGCGCCTGCGCCGGGGTGACGTCCACGAGCTCGGCGCGGGAACGGCCGCGGAAGGGGCCGCCGCTCGCGGTGAGGACGAGCCGGCGGACCTCCGCGTCCGACCCCGACCGCAGCGCCTGGGCGATCGCGGAGTGCTCGCTGTCGACCGGCACGATCTGCCCGGGTGCCGCCGCTGCCTGCACGAGCGGGCCGCCCACGATGAGGCTCTCCTTGTTCGCGAGGGCGAGCGTCGCGCCCGTGCCGAGCGCCGCGAGCGTCGGACCGAGACCGACCGAGCCGGTGATGCCGTTCAGGACGACGTCGGCCTCGACGCTGCGGACCAGGCGCTCGGCGTCGGCGGCGCCGAACGCGGTGTCCGTGACCCCGAAGCGCGCGGCCTGCTCGGCGACGAGGTCACGGTTGCTGCCGGCGGTGAGACCGACGACCTCGAAGCGGTCGGGGTTGCGGGCGACGACGTCCAGGGCCTGCGTGCCGATCGAGCCGGTGCTGCCGAGGACGACGATGCGGCGCTTCGGGAGGTCCATGACGTCACCCTATCCAGGCACCCCTTGTCGGCGGGGCGTGATGTTTGGAATGTTGGCATAATGAAAGCGACCAAGCGATTCCTCCCCGCGCTCATCACGACCACGCTCACGGCGCTCGCGCTGGTCGGAGCCGTCCCCGCCGCCGCTCACGCGGCTGGCCCGGCATCGGAGACCGACGAGCTGACCCGACTCCGCGCGCTGAGCAACGCGCAGTCTCGTGAAGCGATCGACGCGCTCCTCGACGGTGACGACCCGGTCTCCCTCTACGTCGACGCACGTACTGGGGAGGTCCTCGCCGCCGAGGCCGTCGCCGACCGAGCGCTCAACCCGATCGGACCGGGATGCACGTCCACGAGCGTCTGCATGCGGAGCATCACCGGCACCCCGTACGGCCTGGCCGGGAGTGGTACGCGCACCGGCTCGTGGAAGAAGATCATCAGCTACTCGACCGGTGACCGTCGGACCAGTTTCTGGGCTTCGAACGGTATGGCGTACACCTACCGAGCGAACGCGACCGTCACCTTGAACGTCACGGTCACCATGACCAAGGTCCAGCGCTGACGCCTTCCCGACACGGCAGAGGGCGGCGAGCAGTTGCTCGCCGCCCTCTGCCGTGCGGGTGGGCAACCCGCCGGGACGGCCTCAGCCGAGCGCGAGGATGTCCACGACGAAGACGAGCGGAGCGTTCGCCGGGATCCCCGAGCCCTCGCGCGGGTTCGCGCCGTACGCGTCCTCGGCCGTGGCGACGATGAGGACCTGCGAACCGACCTTCTGCCCGACGAGGCCGGTGACGAAGCCCTTGATCAGGCCCTGCTCGGAGACGGTGAACGTCGTCGGGGCGCCCTTCGACCACGACGAGTCGAACTCCTTGCCGCCGTCGAGCAGAACGCCCTTGTACTGCACGAGGGCGCTGTCCCCGTTCTGCACCTCTGGTCCGTCGCCCTGCTTCAGGACCTCGACCTGGGTCGTAGCGGGCGCCCTGTACCCGGACGGGATCGTGATCTCCGGCTCGCCGTCGGCCTTGTCCTTCACCGTCGGGAGCGCCGGGTCCTGCTGCTGCGGCGTACCGGTCGCCTTGGTCGGGGTCTTCGCGATCACGTCCGCCACGACGACGATGTCGCCGCTGGTGGTGAAGCCGAGCGCCGACGACGCGCCGATCGCCGCGACGCGGTCGCCGACCTTCGTGCACGCGAGGAGGGCCCCGAAGCCGGTCCCGCCGACCGAGAGCACCTGGGGGTTGCCCTGGTCGAAGCCGACCGCGCCGAGCTTCGAGGCGTCCTTCGCCTGGTAGACGGCGTAGGAGACCTGGGCGAACTCGCCCTTCTGCAGCTTCGCGCCGTCGCCCTGGGCCACCGTGGAGGCCTGGGGCGTCTTCGCGCTGAGTCCCTTGTCGAACGTGACGGTCGGCGCTTCCTTGCCGCCGACGGCCCCGGTCACCTTGATGCTCTTCGACGCCGACCCGGGCTTCGGGCACGTGGAGATCGGGGCGGCGGACGCGCTCGAGGACGCGCTCGGCGAGGCGGATGCGTCACCCGACCCCGAACCGGAGCAGGCGGCGAGTCCGAGCACGACGGCGGGGACGAGGGCGATCGGGAGCAGACGGAGACGCATCACGGGGACCTAGTCTGCCGCACGGACCTTGGTGACCGACGCGTGGTGGACGGGGAACGCCACGGAGCGGGCGATGAAGCACAGTTCGTTCGCCCGGACGTGGGCTGCCTCGGCGTCGGCGACGCGGTCCGCCTCGAGGATCGTCACGACGGGGTGCAGCTCCGCGGCGGTCAGCTCGCCGGTGCCGTCGCGGTGGACGTCGAGCGCGGCGGTCGCGGTGTCGGTGTACTCGACGACCGTGAAGCCCTGCTGGACCGCGACGTACAGGTAGCTCATCATGTGGCACTGCGCGAGGGCCCCGAGGAGCATCTCCTCGGGGTTCCACCGGTCGGCGTCGCCGCGGAACGTGGGGTCGGCGGAGCCGGGGACGTCGGGCTTGCCCGGCGCGGAGACGAGGTGCTCACGGCCGTAGTCGCGGTAGCCGCTCGTCCCGGTGCCGCGGTCGCCGGTCCAGCGGACGGAGACCTCGTAGGAGTGGTCGCTCACGGTGGCCCTTCGTCGGTGGTGCGGTGCTGTCGGTGCCGGTGCCGGTGGCGGCGGTGGCGGTGGCGGTGCGGTGGTGGCGGTGCGGTGGTGGCGGTGCTGGCGGCGCGGTCGTCGGTACGCTTGCGCCATGCCGGTGAGCCACGACGTCCGCACTGATCGCCATCCTCTCACCGCGGAGGGCTCGGTCGAGCTCGCGGTGCTCGATCGAAACGGCTTCGACGAGAGCCGACACCTCGGTGCCGGCGTCGTCGTGGCCGCCGACGGCACGGTGCTCGACCGCGTCGGGGACCCGTCGGCGAGCATCTGGCCGCGGTCCACGATGAAGCCCTTCCAGGCGCTCGCGATCCGGGCGGCCGGCGCGGACTTCAGTGACGAGGAACTCGTGCTGACCACGGCGAGCCACGCCGGCACCGCGGCGCACCAGGCACTCGCCCTCCACATGCTCGAGTCGTTCGACCACGTCGAGGCCGACCTCGGCTGCCCGCCGGACATGCCCTTCGACCGCGCGACCGGGCGGACCATGACCGAACCGCGTCGTCTCGCGATGAACTGCTCGGGGAAGCACGCGGGCATGCTCGCCGCGTGCCGGGTCAACGGCTGGGACGAGGCGTCGTACCTGGACCCGTCGCACTCCCTGCAGCAACGGGTCCGTGACATCGTCGAGGCGTACACCGGCGAGGTCGTCGACGTGGTCGGGACAGACGGCTGCGGTGCACCGGTCTTCCCGTTGACGCTGACCGGCCTGGCGCGCGGCATCGCGGGCGTGACGGCCCGGAGCGACTCGGACAGCGCCGCCCTCGTGGACGCAGTGCTCGACCACCCGTGGGCGATCGACGGCGTGGGCCGGGCGAACACGGTCGCCATCGAGCGGCTCGGTGTGCTCGCGAAGTTCGGGGCCGAGGGCGTCATGGTGATGGGTCTGCCCGGTGGTCCGGCCGTCGCGGTGAAGACACTCGACGGCTCGCACCGGGCGGGGACCCTCGCAGCGTTGACCCTGCTCCAGCGCAACGGTCTGGTGGACGAGGCAGGGGTCGCCGACGTCATGGCTGCGACCGGCGAGCAGGTGCTCGGCGGCGGCGTCCCCGTCGGTGCCCTGCGCGCGGGGTCCGGGCTGCGCTGAGCGCGCCAGAGCACCGATCGAGCCGGGCGACCCCCGCACTGCACCTGCGGTGCTGCGGGACGGCTCCGCAGACCTGTGCGGTGTCTCACGGCGCTCCCCCGCTCCGGGCGGGCACACGGGGAACGTGGTCCGGCTCGAGGAGCGGCAGCACCGGCTCGACGGCCCGCGCGACGGTGCCGTCACGGGTCCGCAGGGTGCACCCGTAGCGGCTGACCTCGACGAGGGCGTCCCACGCCCGCGGCAGCTGCTGGAGTCCGGGGACCAGGACGACGGTCGCCACGATCGCCGGCCCCTCGTCGACGAAGCCCACGGCGACGCTGTTGCCCGCGGGCAGCGGGGTCCCGGTGGACGACAGGGACGGCGTGCACGATCCGTCCGTCGGATCGACCGCGATCGGCGGCGGGACAGCGACCACCGAAGTGCTCACGTCGCGGTGCACGTCGTCGGACGAGCACCACCGGACACGCTCGTCGCCGCCCGGTCCCGTGGCCTGGTCCTCCCCGGGCAGGACGGGCGCGGGCGACCCGCCGTCACGGGCGCTCAGGAGCTCGTCGGGGTCGGCCGATCCGGCGGCTCGGTCGCTGGCGAGCTGGTCGGCACCGGGCGGACCTCCCGCGCAGACACGCGCGAGCTGACCGGCGAGCCCGCGATGGACCGCCTCGGCCAGTGCGCCCCGTCCGAGGACGACCACGTGCGTGCTCCGCCCGGGAGGCCCGACCGGCAGCGTCACTCCGGTGCCGTCGGGCAGGGTGCCCAGCACGAGCCCACCCGACGCGGACGCGGACGACGACCACCCCGCTCCGGACCCGGACGGCTCCGGTGCGACGTCGGACCGAGCGGCGCCACCGAACGGATCCGGACCGGCGGGGGCGGTGATCCGGCGCGCACGGCGGGAGGGCGGCTCTGCAGGAGCACGGGGTGGCCCGCTCTCCGGGGATCGACGCACCGCTGCGTCCAGCAACGCACAGCACGCGGCCGTCGCGAGCAGGACGGCGCGCTGCGGACCCCCCAGCGACGCCGCGAACCCCGCCACCACGAGGAGCACGGCAGCGGGGACGAGGAGCCAACGGGCGAGGGACGGGGACACCGCACCAGGGCATCACAGCCCCCACCGTCGCGCGGTCGTCACGCCAGAACTGTGGAGACGGTTCCCCCACCACGAACGTGTGGAGGAACCGCCCGGTCACTGCACCAGGAAGAACTGCTCCCCGATGTCGACCCGGGCACCGCGCTCGACGCGGTAGCGACGTCCCGGCTCACAACGGCGGATCGACCCGTCGATGTGCCGGATGACGGTGCCGTTGCCCGACGCCCGGTCCGAGACCCACAGGTCGTCGCCGTCTCGCCCGAACTCGAGGTGCGTCTTCGACACGGACTTGCCCGGGTCGTGGATCGTCAGCAGCTCGTCGAACCGCTCCGCCGGCTGCGGACGTGGGAGCCGTCCGAGCAGGCCGGAGCCGTGCACGTCGATCCGCTCACCGGTGCTGAAGTGCAGGACGAACGGCGCGGTCGAGGTGTGCTTCGCGACGATGCGCGTCTCCTCGACGTCCTCGTCGTCGTCGACCTCGTCGTCGTCCACCTCGTCGGCGTCGCCGCTCGTCGGAGCGGTGACGGAGCCGATCGGCGGGAGGACCGGACCGGTCGAACCGGGCAGGGGCGGCAGCGGTGCAGCGGTGGGCGGACGGGACGACCAGGTGGCCGACGCCTGCGGAGCCGAGGGCGGCGCGGCCGGGGCACCCGGGACCGGCGGCAGCGGCGGCAGGACCACCCGCGGGGTCTCGTCGACGTCCGCGCCGATGTCGTCCGTCCCGTCGAGGTCAGCCGAGGTGTCGAGGTCGCCTGACGCATCGAGGTCATCGGACGCGTCGAGGGCACCCGACGCGTCGAGGTCACGACCGTCGTCCCGTCCGGACGGACGTGCAGCCACCTCGTGCTCGCGGGCGGCACCTGGAACGTCGAGGTCGACCCGGTCGTCGCCGACGAGGTGGTGATCGGTGTCCCCCGCGACACCGGGCGCGACGGCGGCGTCACCGGCCGCACCGGCGTCCGCCGCGTCGTCGGTGTCACCCGCTGCGCCGGCGTGCGTGTCGGTGTCCAGCTCGTCGCGGTCGGTGGCGGCCCAGTCCGGCCGTGCGATCGGCAGCGGGACGACCGGCCCGGTGAACGCAGCGGTCACCGCGGGGCGGACCGCACCGCACTCCGCGCAGAAGATGTCGTCCGGCTCCAGGGTGTGTCCGCAGACGTGACACGTCGTCGGACCACTGCCCGGGGTCACGAGCGGCGTGGGGCGCGGTGGTCGACGGTCGACGAGGGGCTCCACGACCGCGGTGTCCCCCGGCTGGGCTCCATGGTCGGTCCCCGCGCTCGTCGAGGACGTGGTGGCCACGTCCTCGTCGACCGCGGCAGGGGTCACGGGTTCGCGACCGATCCACCACGACGGCCGGGACGGCGCCACCGGTGCGGCTGGTGCCGGTGCGCTCCACGCCGGTGCGGCGGCCGGCGACCGCAGGTCGTCCCCGCCCGCTCCGGACGCGTCGGTGGAGGACCGCTCGTGGCGCTGCTGGCCTGCTGTCGGGTCGGTGGAAGCGCCGGAGGACGTGGCCCGGTCGAGGTCCGGTCGGGCGGCGGCCGGTCGGTCGACGTCCGGACGGGCGGTCAGCTCGTCGACGTCGGTCGCCGCGGCGGGTCCGGCAGGGTAGGCGTCCGGGTCGAGGGCCGGCTCGTCCGGTTCGGCCGACGGCTCGTCTCGGAAGCCGTCGCCGCCTGCAACGGCGTCGTGCCGCTGCCCGCTCGTCGGCACCACGGCAGGGGGTGCGGGACGGGCCGCGCGCGGGGCCTCGTCCGCGTACCCGCGGTCCGTCGGTCGGGGCCGGTCCGCCGCGCGGTCTGCACCGGTGAGCCACGCGCGCGTGGCCGGGTCGAGGGTGGCCTCGGGCAGCCAGGCGTCGGACGCGGGGTCGGTCCGGGTACCGTCGCGGCCGGGTTGCTGCAGGGGCGGCGGGGTGGCGTGGTCGTCGAGGGTCACGGGTGCCGGTCGGCGGTTCGCCGAGACGGTGACCGATCGGCCGCACTCACCACAGAAGATCGCCCCGTCGGGGAGCATCGATCCGCAGTGTTCGCATCTGATCACGGTGTGTCGTCCTCACTCGGCCGTCCACGACGCTCGCCGGCCTCCGGACCATGGTAGTCGCGCCGCCCCGGACGCCCCCGGTGGCCCAGGAGTCCCCGTCCGAGCCAGCCCGACTCTCCCGTCAGCGAGCGCAGTGAGACCGCTGCCCGCCACCGCTGGCGTCGCGTCCGTCCGTCGCGGAGGGACCGCACTGCCTCGGTCGCAGCACTCCACATCCGGTCGGCGGTGCCGTCGTCCGTGTCGTCCGGTCCGAACACCGAGCGGTCCGCCAACGCCGCGAGTCCGCTGCCACCCTCGCCCGGAGCTCCGACGACGGCCTCCCGGCGCGTGGCCGCACGCGAGACGTCGTGACCACGGTCGAGCAACGCGTCGCGGTACTCGTCCCACGCACCGACGATTCGTGCGCGGGCACTCGGTGCGCGGCGACGGCGACGACGACGGAGCCGCTTGATCGACACGACCACCGCCGACGGGAGCAACACGAGGGCCGCGAGGCCGAGCACCGCGAGGACCCACGGCAGCGCGGCGAGGAGGATCTGCAGCCAGAGCGGTTGCACGGGTGGCGTGGTCCGGTCGCTCTGCGGCGGTGCCTGCTGGTCCTGGTCCTGCTGCTCGACGGGCGGCGGCGGCACGACCGTCTCGGGCCGGGTGACGGGCTCCGGCGTCTGGTCCTGTTCGTCGGGGATCTCGCGCACGACGGGGTTCGGGTTGAGCATCACCCAGCCCCACTGTGCGGTGTCGACCTCGAGGCGTGCGGTGACGTCGGACCCGCGGAACGTCGTCGTCGTGTCCGTCCCTCCGCTCGTCGCGGCGCCGGGGCCGGCGCCGCCACCGGAGTCGCCGCCGGAGTCGCCGCCGGCGGTGAAGCCCATCACGACCCGCGCAGGGAACCCGAGCTGCCGCGCGAGCAGGGCCGCCGCGACCGCGTACTGCTCCTGGTCGCCGATCATCACGGGCGCCGTGAGGAGCTCCTGGATCCGGTCGGCGCCGTGTCCGGACCGGCTCGTGCGGTCGTCGCCGACACCGTGGCTGACGTAGCCGGTCCGCTGCAGCTCGCGGATCGCGTCGAGGAGCGCCGAACCGGGCGCCCCGGAGCCGGGCGCACCGGCCCGCTCCCGGACGGCGTCGGGGACACCGGTGGGGGTGGGGACGGAGGCCGTGCCCGGTCGCGCGGACGCGAGCTCGTCCTCCGACGGCTGGTCGGGCAGGACGGCGCGCAGTTCGTAGGTCGTCCCGTCGTCGACCCCGCCGACGACCGCGCCCGTGCTCGTCGTCCGGTCGTAGAAGAAGGCCCCGCGGTCCGCCTCGGCCTCGCGGCCGGTGAAGGTGACGGACGACAGGTCGCCGACGGTCGGGAGCCAGACACCGCGGTAGCCCTCGACGCGCACACCGACCCGGACGTCCGTCCCGGTGGTGCCGCTCGTGTCCACCGACGTGGGGACGCGCTCGAACGTGCCCGACGGCGAGGCGTCGTCGCTGCCGCCCACGCGGTAGACGACGCCGTCGTAGGTGTCGAGGGTCGCGATCCGGACGAACCCGCCGCGGGGCAGACCGGTGACGCGCAGCTGCGGCGCGTCGGACGTGCCGCGCTCCTCGTACGCCCGGAACCCGCTCAGCGGACTGACCTCGTCCCGGGGGTCGAAGGGCTTCACGACGTCGGTGCGGGCGACGGTGCGGGGCGCCGCGGGCGGTGCGACGAGCCCGAGGCCCGTCGCGACGACGGCCGCGGCGACGATGGTCCCCGTCCCGACGAGTGCGGGCCGCAACACCGATCGCCACACGGGCACCCGAGCGCCGACCGTCGCCGCGACGGCCGCGGCGCGTCGGACGTGCCGCACCGTCAGCGCCCAGACGAGCGCGATCCCGGCCAGGGCGACGGCGGTCGCGATCGACACGTCGAGGCGGGCGGGGCCGACGACGACACCGGCCCCGAACACGACGAACGCCGGGATGCTCGCCAGTTCCGGACGGGAGGCGCGGGTCGCCACGCTCACGGACGTCACCGTCGCGACGAGGAGCGTCACGAAGAACGGCACGAGCAGCGACTCGTAGGACCCCACCGGCAGCGAGATGGTCACCAGCCGCTTCCAGTCGAGGGCGACCCCGGCGAACAGGTGCAGCAGTCCGGCGCCGCTCGGCAGGATCCCCACGGCTTCGCCGGGCACCGCTGCCGGCACACCCGTGAGGGCGAAGGCCGCGACCGTGGCTGCGCCGACGACGACGGCGGGGAGCCTGGCGAGCGCACCGCCGAGCGCGACCACGGAACCGGCGACGACCGCGGTCACGGCCGCGGTGGTCATCGCACCGTCCTGGTACACGGGCCACCAGGACGTGCTCGCGAGGGCGAGGAGGAGCCAGACGACCGCGGTGCTGATGACGACCCGCAGCGGCTCCCAGCGGGCCGCGGTCCGTCGGGCCGACCGGCGCGCACCGGCTCGTGTCTGCGTCGCGACGCTCATGCCGCGCCCTGCCGGTGCAGTGCGTGCCGGAGGTCGTCGAGGTACCCGACGGTGACGACCGTCAGGCCCGCGATGCGGAGGAGACCGGGTCGCGCCTCGGGTTCGCAGACGACCGCGACGACCTCGACGCCGACGGGGAAGCGCGTGGCCGCGAGGCGGAGCGCGGCGAGTCCGACGGTCGACCCCACCACGAGGAACGCGACCGAGATCCCGGCCGTGTCCGCGCCGACGATCCGGGCGACCTCGGCGACGGGCAGGCAGGAGTCGGAGAGCCCGACGGTGGCGAACGCGTCGAGGAGCCGGGTCGGCGTGACCGTCGGCAGCTGCTGCACCGCGTAGACCGCGCGCTTGGCGTACGCGGGTGTCGGTGCCGAGACGACGACCGACACGTCGCGGCCGTCACGCACCGCGCGCGCGCCGAGCGAGGCCGCCGCACTGACCGCGAGCTCGAACTCGTCGTCGTCCGCGTACTCGCTCCGCGAGACGCCGAGTGCGACCACGAGGTGCGATCGCCGGGTGTCCTCGAACTGCCGCACCATGAGGGCACCCGACTTCGCGGTCGACCGCCAGTGGATCGTCCGGGGGTCGTCACCGGGGACGTACTCGCGGACGGCGTGGAACGCGATGTCCGACGGCGAGAGGTCGCTCGTCGCCTGCCCCTCGAGGTCACGCACGAGACCGGTGCTCGTCGACGGGACGGCGATCGTCCGCGGGTGCACGATCACCTGTTCGCGGCGCGTCCAGACGACCTCGCGGCGGACCAGCCCGACCGGGTCGGCGCGGACCCCGGTGACCGGCCCGACGTCGAGGACGCCTCGGCGCACCGTCGACACGGGGACGTGCTGTTCGGACGTGCCGCGCGGTGCGATCGCCGGGAGGGCGACGTCGATGAGCCCGGTGCCGACCGGGACCTCGACGGTCGTCGGCACCGACGGCAGGCGCGCAGGGTTCTCGGCCGTCACCACCACGGTGGCCTGGTCGTCGACCGCGACGCGGTGCTGTGGCAGGTCCATCCGCACGACGAGGCGCGAACGCCCGACGAGCGCGACGGCCGCGACGACCGCGAGCACGGCACCCGCGAAGCCGACCACGACGACCTCGCGCAGCCCGAACCGGTACCCCGCGACGAACGCGACGAACGTGACCAGGGCGACCGCCCAACCCAACCCGGTGACCACGGATGTGACCGCCGTCCACCCACGTCCGACGAGCCTCCAGACCGTCGACCAGGCCTTGGCGAGGCCGACGACCGCGTCGGCCACGACGCCGTCCCGCTCACCGACGAGCCGGGTCCGCACGTTGGTGAGGCCCGCGACGGTCCCGGTGCGGTCCGCCGCGTCGCCGGCACGGCGCGACCTGGTGGCGGTGGGGCGGTGGTCCGTCACGACGCCGCGCGGTCGGCGGGCGGCGGCGTCTCGACGAGCAGCTGCCCGACCACGCTCGTGGTGCTGACGCCGTCGAACTCGGCCTCCGCGTCGAGCACCAGACGGTGGGCGAGCACCGGGACCGCGAGGGCCTTGACGTCGTCGGGCGTCACGTAGTGGCGACCGTTCACCGCGGCGAGCACGCGTGCGGACCGCACGAGTCCCATGGCGCCGCGGACGCTCACGCCGAGCCGGACCTCGCTCGCCGAACGGGTGCCCTCGACGAGCCGTGCGACGTAGTCCGCGATGCTCGGGTCGACGTGCACGGTGCGCGCGAGCGCCGCCATCTCGGTGATGGTCGCGGCGGGCACGACGGCGGCGAGCGGGATCGACACCGACGGCGACGAGGCCGTCTCGAGGATGCGCACCGTCGCCGCGTGGTCGGGGTAGCCGATCGAGGTCTTCATGAGGAACCGGTCGAGCTGCGCCTCGGGCAGACGGTAGGTGCCGGCCTGCTCGACGGGGTTCTGCGTCGCGATCACCATGAACGGGGCGCCGAGGCGGTGCGTCACCCCGTCGACCGTGACCGCAGACTCCTCCATCGCCTCGAGCAGGGCCGACTGCGTCTTCGGGCTCGCGCGGTTGATCTCGTCGGCGAGGACGATGTTCGAGAAGACGGGGCCGCGGTGGAAGTCGAACTCCTGCGTGCGCTGGTCGTAGACGCTGATGCCGGTGATGTCCCCGGGCAGCAGGTCGGGCGTGAACTGGATCCGGTTCGTGGAGCCCTGCACGCTCTGGGCGAGCGCGCGCGCGAGGCTCGTCTTGCCGGTGCCCGGGACGTCCTCGAGCAGGAGGTGCCCCTCGCTGAGCATCGCGGTCACGGCGAGTCGGATCACGAACGTCTTGCCGAGGAGCACCTGCTCGACGTTCGTGACGATGCGGCCGGCGACGTCGGCGAACCAGGCGGCCTGCTCGGGGGTCATGCTCATGCGGTGGGTCCTCGTGGTGCTCGTGGTGCGGTAGGGGCAGCGTACGGGGCGGCGGTGCCGCCGTGGGTCACCCGCCGGTGCCTGTGGACGGCGGTGTCCCGGCGGGGGCGGCTTGGATCGCGCGCGTCGCAGCGTCGGGGTCCTGCTGACCGGACACCGTCGCCTGCACCCGGATGGTGTCGAAGCCGGCGGGGACGGCGTCCGTGGTGGCCCAGGGTCTCCCGGTCGCCGGGTTCGTCGTCGAGCACGACCCGAACAGTCCGTTCGTGCAGTAGCTGATCCGGTACCCGCTCGGCGTGAGCTTGCCGTTGTTGTCCGGGGCGTTGATGACCGGAGACTGGCCGACCGTTGCCCCGGCGATGGTCGCACGCGTCGTGAAGGCCGTCCCCGTGACCGGTCCGCTCGCGGCGCAGTAGTCGCCGTCCGTCGCACACGACGTGAACACGATGCTGCTCTCCAGGCCGAAGCCCGCACCGGCTCCCGCCGACGCCGTCCCGTCGAAGCGCACGAGCGGGCCGCCACCGACCGAGTAGTACAGGAACGGGGACGTGGACGTCGCGCGCACGGTGAGGGTCCACGTCGACCGGTCCCCCGCGTCCTGGACGACCGAGACGGTGCCGGAAGGAGCCGACGGCGTCTCGAAGCCCTCGACGTCCGCGGGTGCCGATGCCGTGCAGAAGAGCCCGTTGTCGGCCAGCGCGACGTACCGGTAGCCGCTCGAGATCTGGTCGGTCGCGCTGGCAGCGTTCCAGACGCGCTCCGCACCCGCCGTCGAGCAGCCGCCCGGGATCGATGCTCCCGCCGGGTACTTCGCGATGCGCCAGCCCTGGCCGCCACCGCCCCAGTCCGACTCGGTCGCTTGCAGGTCGACCGCCGTGGTCGACCCGCTGCGCTGACCGGTCGCGCGCAACAGCGGCGTGGCCGGGCTGCCGACCGCCGTGCCCGAGGCCGACGCCTCGTTCCACTGCACGACCGAACCGTCACGGTCGGCCGCGTTCCGCGCCGACACCCGTACCTGGTAGGACTGTCCGCCCTGCACGCCGGTGAACGAGGTGCTCGTGGCGGTGCCGACGCTCCGGGTCGTGGAGAGCCCAGGACCGGTGACGGTGACGACGTGGTCCGTCACCGGCGTGCCGCCGTTCGGTGCGCCCACCGCGTCCCAGCGCACGTCGAGCTGGTTCGGCGTGCTCGTGTCCGGCGTCACGGTCAGGCCCTTCGGTGCGGCCGGCACGAAGTCGGCGCTGATCGGGACCGAGGTGGCCGAGGGCTCGGAGTCGCCGACGGCGTTCCTCGCGACGACCGAGAACCGGTACGACGCCGAGGGGTCGAGGCCCGTGACCGTGCACACGGTCGACGTGCCGCAGTCCTTCGACAGCCCGCCCGTGCCCAGCAGCCGGTACCCGGTGATCGGCGAGTTGTTGGCCTGCGGCGCCGACCACGACACCGTCGCCTGCCCGCCCTGGTACGACCCCGTGCGGGTGGGGGCACCCGGTGCGTCCGGGACGTCCTGCACCGAGACGGTCACGTCGCCCCACACGAAGCGGTCCGGGTCGTCCGTCGCGTCGGCGACCTGGTACTGCAGGTGCGCGTCGACCGGCTGTGCGCCCGCGGCGACCGCGACCTGGAGCCGGGACCGGTCCGCGCTCGGGGTCACCGACACCCCTGCGGGCAGCCCACCGTCCAGGCCGCGGATGGCGACCACGCGGAGCCGCTGCGCCGGGAACGGGTTGGTCGGCTGGTCGTTGTCGAGCACGTCGACGGTGGTCGACGTGCCGCGCTTCGTGACCGCCCGGTCCGCGCCGGGCTGCACGAGCGGCCGGGTGGACCCGACGACGTCGACCGTGACGACGCCCGACCGTCCGGCCGCAGCGGCGTCGGCCACGCCGATCCCGATCGATGCCGACGTGCCCTTCTGCGCCGAGTCGGCGACGTCGATGCGCAGCTGGCGGCCGTCGACGGTCGCGGTGGTGCCGGACCCGGGCCGGCTGACCACGGACCAGCGGAGCTCGTCGAGGTCGTCCGGGTACGGGTAGTCGGTGAGCTTGGTCAGGTCGATCGTGCGCGTGTCACCGGGCTGCAGGTCGAGCGTCGAGCCGGTGAACGCCGGCGGCTGGTTCGACCGGGGCGTCACCTTGATCGGCAGGACGAGGGTCGCCACACGCCCCTTGCCGCCGTTCGCACTCGAACCGTCGGTCACCTCGAACGAGATCGAGGCGCTGCCGTAGTAGAGCTTCGCCGAGGTGAACTGCAGGGTGGAGCGGTCGACGACGAGGTCGCCGCCGTCGGCGTGGGTCGCCTTGACCGTGCCCCGGTCGGTGATCTGCGCGGTCCGGCCGTTCGCGGTGACGACGTACCGGTCGAGCGGGATGCGCACCGTCGACTCGCTCGTCACCGTGATCGCGCCCGCGCTCCGGTCGACCTGGGGCAGGGCGTCGTCGAAGCCGGGGACGTGGATGAACCCGTACGAGGTGACGTCGGGATGGTCCTCGCGGGTCACCGAGAACGGGATCACCTGCGACGCGTCGGTCAGACGCACCGCGATGCGACGGTCCGGCGTGACCTGGGCGGTGTCGCCGTACCCGTCGACGACGCCGACCCGGAGGCGGGACGTCGACCCCTCGGCGAAGAAGACGTTGCGGAGGACGTCGACCGTGACGCTCTGCCGTCGCAGGATGTCCTGCAGGTCGAGCACGGTGTCGTCGACCTCGGGGCGGAGGGGCCGGGCGTCGGGGTCGACGGTCACGGTCAGGAACGCCGTGCTCGACCCACCGGTCGGGTTCTCCACCGTGTACAGCACGGCGAAGTCCCCGCTCGTCGCGGTCCGTGGCGGGGTCACGCGGACCTGGCTCCCGCGCACGACCTTCGCCACCACGCCGTCAGCAGTCGGGGTCGCCGCCGTGACGCGCAGCTGGCCGCCCTCGGGGTCCGAGTCGTTCTGCAACACCCGGACGGCGACGCTGCCGCCCGGTCGGATCGTGACGCGGTCGGGCTGCGCGACCGGGTCGGAGGCCTGCTCGGCGCGCGGCGCGATGCCGACGCGGACGGTCCCGGTCGCACGCGCACCGAGGGCGTCGACGACGGTGTAGGTGAACTCGTCGGTCCCGGCGGAGTAGTCGCCCGCCTCGTAGGTGAAGGCGTCCGTCGTGACGTCGCTGACCGACCCCTTCTCGGGGTTGTCCGCCACGCCGACGAGCTGGACGGAGTCGCCGTCCGGGTCGATGCCGTTCAGCGGGACGGTGACCCGCACCGACTGGCCGGCGACCGCCCGGGCGGTGACCGTCTTCGGGACCGGTGGGTTGTTCGTCGCCGCCTCGCGTTCCCGGACGGAGATCGTCACGGTGGCGTCGGCGTACTGCCCGTCGGGCCCGGCCACGCGGTACACCGCCGTGTGGCTTCCGGGCGTCTTCGGCGCGAGGTAGCGGAGCCGGTCGCCCGAGACGAACAGCAGCCCGCCGTCGCCCGGCACGTTCTGGACGAGCTCGGGCACGAGGGTGAGCGGCTCGCCCTCGGGCTGGGTGTCGTTCGCGAGGACGTCGATCTCGGCCACGTCCCCGACGCGCACCGTGGCGGTGTCGGCCTGGGCGACGGGCGGCTGGATCCGCTCGGGCCGTGGGATCTCGACGACCGTCACGGTGCCGGTCGCCGTCGCGAGCCCGTTCGACTCCGTGTAGCGGAAGGTCACCGGGCCGTCGAGCGGGGCCGTCAGGGTGACGCGGACCGTGTGCTGGTCGAGCACGGTGGCCTGCACGCCGGAGCCGCGGTCGGGCCCGTCGAGCGCGGTGACCATGAGCACGCCGCCGGCGGGGTCGGTGTCGGTGGCGGTGACGTCGGTGTCCTTCGTCGACAACGTCGGGACGAACACGGTCTTCGGTGTGGTGACCGGCGGCGTCGAGGCGTCGGGCGGCGCGAGCACGCCGACGCGCACGACGCCGCTCGTCGTCTTCGTGCCGTCGGTGACGGTGTACTCGAGCTGGTGGTCGCCGGCCGCCGTGCCCTCGACGCGGAAGGTCCCCGCGTCGTAGGCCGGCGTGACGGTGAGGCCGGAGGACGAGGACACGCTCGTCAGGGTCACCGTGCCGTTGCCGCCGCGCACGTGGTCGAGCGGACGGACCTCGAAGGGCTTCCCTGCGTAGCCCTGGACCGCGAAGGCGTCGGCGCGCAGTGGCACCTGTCCGGGGTCGGCGACCCGCACGGTCATGGTGCCGCGGCCGTCGTCGCGGCCGTCGCTCACGACGAGCTGCACCGGTCGGTCCCCCGTGCGTCCGCTCTGGTTGCGGAAGTCGACGAGTCCGTCCGGCGTGGTCGACACGGTGTCGCCGTCCGCGGTCGCCGACCGCAGGTACACCGGGTCCCCGTCGGGGTCGACCCAGTCGGACAGCACGTTCGTGACGACGTGGCCGTTGCGCACGACGTCCGCCGACGTCGAGCGGACCTGCTGCGGGGGCTCGTTCTCGGACTCGGGCCGGACGGAGACCCGGACGGTGGCCGAGGCCGAGCCGCCGTTGCCGTCGGTGATCGTGTACGGGAACGAGATCGTCCCCGTGGCGTCCGCGGGCAGCGTGATCTGGAGACGCTGCCCGTCGCCGACGACGGCCACGGTGCCGGTGCGCGCGTCGACCGCGCCGACGTCGGCGATCACCAGCGGGTCGCCGTTCGGGTCGTGGTCGTTCAGCAGCACCGGCAGGCTGGTGGTGCGCCCAGGGCGGGCTCCGAGGTCGTCGTCGACGGCGACGGGCGGTTTCTGGTCCTTGTCGACCTGGGGGTCGTCCGCGGAGACCTGCTCGCGCTGCTGCTCGTCGTCGCGTCGCACCAGGTCGGCCCAGTTGTCGATCAGCTGGCCGCTGCGGTCGATGGCCCAGGACCGGCCGCTCCGCGGGTCGTTCGCGACGACGGTGTCGCCGTTCCGCAGGATCTGCAGGTCGGCGACTCCGTCGGTGCTCGCGAGCCGCTGCACCGCTCGACCACGGCAGGAGTCGACGGCCTGTCCGCCAGCCCACGCCGCGTAGGTGCAGGACCCGACGACGACGGGCCGGGCCGGGCGGCCGGCGACACCGAGGGCGGTCGCCTCGACCTGCCCCGACGGGCTGACACGGACCAGCCCGGCGGTGCCCGCCACGACGAACGCAGCGGTACGGTCCGACGACCGTTGCAGTGCCGGGGCGCTCCCGATGCGGTCACCGAGGTCGACGGGGGTGCCGTCGACCGACAGGGTGCCCGCGGTGCGGTCGAGCACCGCGACGTGCTCGCCGGAGGATGCCACCTGGAAGTCGTGGTCGCGGTCGGCGCGCACCTGCCAGCTGCGGTCGACCCGGAGCTGTGTCCCCACGTCGACGAGCGACGCGCGGCCGGTCCGCGGCGAGTAGACCGCGACGTGGTCGTCGGAGGCGTCGAAGACCGCGTCGGCGCCGAGCGTCAGGTCGGCCTTGGTGGCGGCGTCGAACCGCGCGAGCTCCGCGGCCGGGGTCGACCAGAGCTCGCCGGTGTACGTGTTGCCGACGACCGCGGTGTCGCCGGCGAAGAAGACCTGCGGCGTCCCCGCCGGCAGCGTGACCGGGTCGCCCAGGGTGGCGTCCGCGACGTCCACCTTCGCCACGGTGCCCTTCGTGCGGTCGACGCTGTAGACCTCGCTGCCGCGCTGCAGGACGCCGAGGTCGTCGCTCGGGCTCTCGACGGCCGTGTTGAGCTCGAGCACCCCGGTGTTCGCCCGGCCGACCGCGCCGTACTCGGCCGAGGGCACCCACACGGTGCCGTCCCCGAGGTCGATGCGCTGCGTGTGGTACCCCGTGGAGACCACGGCGGCGGTCGCCACGACCGCGCCGACCACCACGGAGGCGCCGAGCGTCACGACCGCGGACCGCCGCTTCGCGAGGAAGGCCCGGATCACCGTGCGCCACCGCTCGTCCCGCACCGCTCCGGGCTCGCGGTCCCGGTCTTGCCGTCACGGTTCACGGCGACGGTGATGCACTCCTCGTCACCCGGGGTCCCCGAGACGACGAAGGTCGTCCCCGTCTGCTGGCTCGTCGCGCCGTCCGAGGTGATGACGTAGGTGTCGCCGGGGCGCACACCGGGGTCGTCCCACGAGAACGACACCGCTCCCTGGGCGGACTCCGCACGGACGTCCGCCACGACCGGGATCGACGCCGTCCCGAGCCGCGTCACGACGAGGACGGTCGCGACGGCGAGGGCGACGACCACGAGCGCCGCGGCCGACGCGACCCAGACGACGGTCGAGCGCGTCCGGGTCGCGGAGCCGGTCCGGTGGACGGTGCCGACGCTCTGGGCACCGACGGACGCACCGCCCTGCAGCGGGCGTCGCGTGCGCCGGCGTCGGCCGGCCCGGGCCTGCGGCAGGAGTTCGCGCACGACGGTGCGGTCCCGGTCGGCGCCGGGCATCGACGTGGCCCAGGCCTCGACCGCGACCTCGGCGGCGGTCTGTGGCAGCCCGAGCTCGGCCTCGACCTGCTGGAGGCCGCGGACGAGCTCGAGCACGGTCGACGGCCGCGCGGCGACCCGGCGGGACATCGCGGTCGCGAGCAGACGGTCGAGGGACGGCGGCACGTCCGGTCGGCCGATCGGCGGGACCCCGCCCTTGTCGATGCGCGCCATGAGGTCGGCAGCGCCGTTCTTCCCGCCCCGGACCTCGAACGGACTCCGCCCGGCGAGCAGGGAGTAGACCGTCGCGGCGAGGGAGTAGACCTCGGACTGCACGCTGCCGGTGGACTCGTCGGCCAGCACCTCGGGAGCGGACCACGGGATCGACATCCCGACGGGCTCGTTCGGGTCTGCCCCGCCGATCGTCGCCGCGATGCCGAAGTCGGACAGCACGGGGTTGCCGTACGCGGTCCGCAGGATGTTCGAGGGCTTCACGTCGCGGTGGAGCACGCCCTCGCGGTGCGCGGTCTCGAGCGCCGAGCCGATCCGCACGCCGATGGACAGGACCTCGGACACCGGCAGGGGTTCCCGGCGGTACCGCTCGCTGAGCGACGACGAGCACAGCTCCATCACGAGGTAGGGCCGTCCGTCGGCCGCCACGCTCGCCTGGAACACCGTGAGGATCGACGGGTGCGTGCTCAGGCGCGCCATCAGGTTCGCCTCGGCCTGGAACATCTGGCGCACGCGGTCGTCGACGACCTCGTCGAGCAACACCTTGACCGCGACCTGGCGTCGCGGCATGTCCTGCTCGTAGAGGAAGACGTCGGCGAACCCGCCGGAGCCGAGGACGTGCACCGGACTGGAGCCCGGGATGACGGGTGGGTCGGACGGCAGGCGTCGCGCCATCGTCGTCGTCCCCTCTCGTGGCGACCGGTCCCGGCGGACGGTCGGTGGTGTCGTCGCGGTGGTGCCATTCTACGAAGGGCCCACCGACGGCCCGGTGCCGCGGACTCCCCCGGCATCGCCCCCTCTTCGAGGGGCACCGGTGCTCAGTGGCGCGGGAGGGTGTCCTCGAGGTCGCTCTCCGCCGGGGCGCCGTCGACCTGGAGCACGACGACCGTGACGTTGTCGCGGCCACCGGCCACGACGGCGTCACCGACGAGGCGCTCGGCCAGCTCCTGGGCGCCGGGGACGCGTGCGGCGATGCGGCTGATGCCGACGTCGCCGAGCTCCTTGGTCAGGCCGTCGGAGCAGATGAGGTAGCGGTCGCCGGCCCGGAGCGGCAGCGTCCACCAGTCCGGGACCGGCGGTTCGCCGAACCCGACCGCCCGCGTGATCACGTTGCTGTCGGGGTGTTGCTCGGCGTCCTCGGCACGGAGCAGACCGGCGTCCACCATCTCCTGCACGACCGAGTGGTCGACCGTGACGCGGCGGAGCGTGCCGTCCTCGATGCGGTAGGTGCGGGAGTCCCCGACGTTGAACACGAGCGCCGCGGGCTGACCGTCGGAGGACACGAGCGCGAGCCCGGTCACCGTCGTCCCGGCGCCGAGCGCGTTGCCGCCCGCAGCACGTTCGATGTCGGCGGTCGCCAGGAGGAGTGCCTGCTGGATCTGCTTCCGCGACGAGAACGCACCGTCGACCGACTGCTCGAGCCGGCGGACCACCGCGTCGCTCGCACGGTCGCCGGCGAGGTGCCCACCCATGCCGTCGGCGACGACGAAGAACGGCGCCCCGACGAGGTAGCTGTCCTCGTTGTGGTCCCGTCGGCGTCCGACGTCCGTCGCGGCTCCCCAGGAGAGCGTGAGGACGGAGCCGTCGGCCCCGGGGACGTCGATGGCGTGCTCGGTGGCTGCTCGGCCGAGTTCGGTCACGGTTTCAGGGTCGCTCTCTGGGGGTTCGGGGCGTGCCGGCCGGTCAGCCGGTCACCGGTGCCGAGGGGACGGGCGGGAGACGGTCGGAGGAACCGACACGCAGGTGCGGCGACAGGACCTCGATGACGTTGCCGTCACCGATCTCGACGAGCGTACCGGTCAGGACGACGATCGAGGCACCCGCGGGCATGCGCGACGCGGCCGCCCCGGCGGGTCGGATCACGGTGCCGTTCGTCGAGCGCAGGTCCTCGACGACGACGGCCTCGCCCTCGGCGTGCAGGGCGACGTGCGACGACGAGACCTGACCGCTCGGCGAGGGCACGGTCACCAGCTCGGGTCCGGGTCCGGTCAGGACGCGGGGCGGCGACGGCCTGCGGCCGACGACGACGGGACGGTCGAGCCGGACCGTCCGACCGCCGACGCGGACGGACGGGACGCGCGTCCGGGTCGCCGTCGGTCCCGTCCCGGGCACGCCGGTCTGGAGGCCCGACACACGGTGGTCAGGACGTCCCCCCGTGGTCGTCTGGTCGGTTCCGAGCGGGTGCGGCGGTCGGCTCACGAGGACGGTGTCGTCGTGTCGGCTCCGCACGATCGTGTCGTCCGGCGAGCCCCCGGCGCCGGGCGAGCCCGCTGCGCCGAACGACCGCGCGACGATGACCGTGTCCCCGAGGTCGTCGCGGTCCGGCCCCGTGACGACCGACGGGCGGGCCGCCCGCAGCACCGTGTCGTCCGCCGCACCGCCGCTGCAACGCCGATCAGCGTCCGCCGCTTCGACGAGCGCCCGCTGGGGCCGCGCCTGCTCGACGCCCGCCCGTGCTCCGACGTCGCTGACGGGCACCTCGCCGTCGTTGGTGTCTCGCTGCATGGTCACTCCACCGTAGACGATCCTGTCCGCCCCGTCGCGCCCCTGCTCGGTGTGCGGTCCCAGGACGGCCCGACGCCCAGGCGCACCGACCGCAGCACGAGCGCCGCGAGCGGGTCGTCCGACCACGTGTCGAGCGCGTGGCGGGCCCGGACCTCGGCCCGCGCGGACGAACCGAGTGCCCACGCACACCACGCACCGACGGCCAGCGCTCCGGCGGCGGCGATCGCGTCGTCGACCGACGAGGGGCCGTCACGCCGCCACGCCTGCCATGCTGCCGTCAGCCGGTCCCCCGCGCTCCGCACGACGGCACCGTCGGGTGCCGGTCCTTCGCCCCGCAGGGCCGGTGGCGTCGGCTCGCGGAACGGGTCGAACGGCACGACCGTGCGCGGATCGGGTCGGTCGACCGCGGTCAGGAAGCGCAGGATGGCGAAGCGGGTCGCGAGGGCCCCGCACGCCGTCCGCACGGTCGCGGACCGCAACCGGTCCGTGTGGGGCACGTCGGCCGGCGAGGTCGGCGCGACCAGCGCCGCGCACGCGGCGCGGAGGGTCACCGCCGCCGCGATCTCGCGGGGGTAGCGGGTCTGGGCAGCCGGGGTTCGTCCTGGAGTCGAGGTCATGCACGAGATCGTGACGTGCGCCGCGCCTCCAGACCGGTCGGAGCCGACCACCTGTGGAGGGAGGGCCGCGCCACCCGACCTGTGGAGGATCAGCCTGCGCGCGGTTCCAGGCTCTCCGCGACCAGGTCCCACCCGTCGGACGTGCGCTCGATCGCGACCCCGTTCGCGGCGGCCCACGCGAGCAGGTCCTCCATCGACCTCACATCCGCACCCGTGCGACCCAGCAGGCCGACCATGCGGCCCTTCGCCGTCTTGTTCCAGTGGTTGAGCGCCTTCCGACGACCTCCGCCGTCGACGCTCACCACCCGCAGCGTCACCGCGTCGTCGACCGGGCCGAGGGCACGGTAGCCCTCCGACCGCAGGTCCAGGACCAACCCAGCACGCCGCTGCGCGATCGCCGCGCTCGAGGGCCCGGGCCAGTGCCGCGCGAGCTTGAGCGCACCGAGCCGCGCGTCGTGCGAGAGCCGGTACGCCGGGATCGGGTCGCCCGCGCCCACGGGCCCGAACATCGCCGACTGCACGACGACGTGCTCCGCCCACCACCGCCGCGTCGCGTCGTCGGCGGACGCCACGTCGAGGGGGTCGTAGAGGACGCCGGTGTAGCGCTCGATCGCCGACATGGTCGGCGACGTGTCGAGCGTCAGGTTCCGGAACCGTTCGGCGATCGACCGCGGTCCCAGCTTGAGGGCCGTCCGCGCGGTGGACTCCTCGGAACTGACGGAACGGGCCGCGGTGATCACCGCGGCCCGTTCGTCGGACAGTTCCGGGAAGGAGAGTGCACCCAGGTCGAGGGTGCGCTCCGGGTCCCCGCCCTCCCGCTTCGTCTCGGACGGCGGGAGGAGGACGGTCAGTCCGGTCAGGACGCCAGCGCGGCCTGCCGCGCCACGATCGTGACCGTGTCGTGCTCGACCGACAGGAAGCCGTCCTCGGCGTCCGCAGCCACCGTCGAACCGTCGGCCCGGGTGATGCGGACCTGGCCCTGCGCGAGGGTCGCGAGCAGCGGCTCGTGTCCCGCGAGGATGCCGATCTGGCCCTCCGTCGTGCGTGCCACGACCATGGTGGCCTCGCCCGTCCAGACCTCACGGTCCGCCGAGACGACGCTCACGGTGAGTGCCGCCATGTCAGCGGTTCTCCTTCTGGATCTGCGCCCACTTCTCTTCCACGTCGTTGATGCCACCGACGTTGAAGAACGCCTGCGTCGCAACGTGGTCGAACTCGCCGTCGGCGATGGCGCGGAAGGACTCGATGGTGTCCTTGAGCGGCACCGTGGAGCCCTCGACACCCGTGAACTTCTTCGCCATGTAGGTGTTCTGGGACAGGAACTGCTGGATGCGGCGTGCGCGCTCCACCGTGATCTTGTCCTCTTCGGAGAGCTCGTCGACACCGAGGATGGCGATGATCTCCTGCAGCTCCTTGTTCTTCTGGAGGATCTGCTTGACGCGCGTCGCGGTCTCGTAGTGGTCGGCACCCAGGTACCGGGGGTCCATGATCCGCGACGTGGAGGTCAGCGGGTCGATGGCCGGGTACAGGCCCTGCGACGCGATCTCACGGGAGAGCTCGGTCGTGGCGTCGAGGTGCGCGAACGTGGTCGCCGGCGCCGGGTCGGTGTAGTCGTCGGCGGGGACGTAGATCGCCTGCAGCGAGGTGATCGAGTGACCACGCGTCGAGGTGATGCGCTCCTGGAGCACACCCATCTCGTCGGCGAGGTTCGGCTGGTAGCCCACCGCGGACGGCATGCGACCGAGCAGCGTCGAGACCTCGGAACCGGCCTGCGTGAAGCGGAAGATGTTGTCGATGAAGAGGAGCACGTCCTGCTTCTGGACGTCGCGGAAGTACTCCGCCATCGTCAGCGCCGACAGGGCCACGCGCAGACGCGTTCCCGGCGGCTCGTCCATCTGGCCGAACACGAGGGCGGTCTTGTCGAAGACCCCCGCCTCTTCCATCTCACCGATGAGGTCGTTGCCCTCACGGGTGCGCTCACCGACACCGGCGAACACCGACACACCGCCGTGGTCCTGCGCGACGCGCTGGATCATCTCCTGGATGAGGACGGTCTTGCCGACGCCCGCACCACCGAAGAGGCCGATCTTGCCACCCTGCACGTAGGGCGTGAGGAGGTCGATCGACTTGATGCCGGTCTCGAACATCGAGGTCTTGGACTCGAGCTGGTCGAAGGCCGGGGCCTTGCGGTGGATCGGCCAGCGCTCGGTGATCTCGAGCTTCTCGTCGGTGTTGAGCACGTTGCCCAGCACGTCGAAGACCTTGCCCTTGGTGACGTCACCGACGGGGACCGAGATCGGGGCGCCCGAGTCACGGACCTCCTGGCCACGGACCAGACCGTCGGTCGGCTTCAGGGAGATGGCACGGACGAGGTCGTCGCCCAGGTGCTGCGCGACCTCGAGGCCGATCTCCTGCGACGAGTCACCGATGGTGATCGTCGTGAACAGGAGGTTGTACATCTCCGGGATTGCGTCGTGCGGGAACTCGATGTCGACGACGGGGCCCGTGACACGGGCGATCCGGCCGACACCGGGCGCCGACGACGTCTCGACCGCGGTGGTAGCGGTGTCGGTCATGGCTGGTGCCTTCCTGAGGGGGTGGTGTGTCCGCGAACGACGCGGACTACTTCTTCTTCGACGAGAGGGCGTCGGCGCCGCCGACGATCTCGGAGATCTGCTGGGTGATCTCGGCCTGACGCGCGTTGTTCGCGAGACGGGTGTACTCGCTGATGAGCGAGTCGGCGTTGTCGCTGGCGGACTTCATCGCCTTCTGGCGGGCGGCGTGCTCGGAGGCAGCCGACTGCAGCATGGCGTTGAAGATCCGGCTCTCGATGTACACCGGGAGCAGCGCGTCGAGCACCGCGTCGGCGTCCGGCTCGAACTCGTACAGCGGCAGCGACTCGCCGGACGTCGGCTCCTCGACACCCTCGACGACCTCGAGCGGGAGCAGGCGCACGACCTGCGGCTCCTGGGTCGCTAGGCTGATGAACCGGTTGAAGACGATGTGGATCTCGTCCACGCCGCCCTCGGTCGTGTCCTGGAGGAACTTCGACACGACCGCGTCGCCGATCTCCTTCGCCGTGGCGAACTCGGGCTGGTCGGTGCCGCCGATCCACTGGCGCTCGGACGGGCGCTCACGGAACGCGAAGTACCCGACGGACTTGCGCCCGACCAGGTAGAACACGACGTCCTTGCCCTCGCTGCGGAGCAACGACGCCAGTTCCTCGCCCTGCTTGAGGACGTTGGTGCTGAACGCGCCGTTGAGGCCGCGGTCCGAGGTGAAGAGGACGACCGCGGCGCGCGTCGACGTCTCGGGCTCGGTGGTGAGGACGTGGTCGACGTTCGAGAACGTCGCCACGGCCGACACGGCCCGCGTCACGGCCCGCGAGTACGGGCCGGACGCGGCCATGCGAGCCTGCGCCTTCTGGATCCGCGACGCCGAGATCAGCTCCATCGCGCGAGTGACCTTCTTCGTGGTCTTCGCCGACTTGATGCGCTGTCGGTAGACCCGGACCTGTGCCGCCATCTAGCGACGACCCTTGACGATCTGCTCCTGGTCGACATCCTCGGCCTGGGCCGCGTCGAACTGCTCCGAGCCGAGCGTCTTGCCGTCGCTCGTCTGGAAGCCCTTCGTGAAGGCGTCGATCTCGCGCTCCATCGCAGCAACGGTGTCGTCGCTGAGCTGGTTGGTCTCGCGCAGGGTGGTCAGGACGTCGGAGTTGCGACGCAGGTGCTCGAGCAGCTCGGACTCGAAGCGGAGCACGTCGGAGACGGGCACCTCGTCGAGCTTGCCGTTCGTGCCGGCCCAGATCGAGACGACCTGCTCCTCGACCGGGTACGGCGAGTACTGCGGCTGCTTGAGGAGCTCGGTCAGACGCGCACCACGGTCGAGCTGACGACGCGACGCCTGGTCGAGGTCGGATGCGAACATCGCGAACGCCTCAAGCGAGCGGTACTGCGCGAGCTCGAGCTTGAGCGTGCCGGAGACCTTCTTGATCGACTTGACCTGTGCGTCACCACCGACGCGGGACACCGAGATGCCCACGTCGACGGCCGGACGCTGGTTCGCGTTGAACAGGTCCGACTGCAGGAAGATCTGGCCGTCGGTGATCGAGATCACGTTGGTCGGGATGTACGCCGAGACGTCGTTCGCCTTGGTCTCGATGATGGGCAGACCCGTCATCGACCCGGCGCCGAGCTCGTCGGACAGCTTCGCGCAACGCTCCAGCAGACGGGAGTGCAGGTAGAAGACGTCACCCGGGTAGGCCTCACGCCCCGGCGGACGACGCAGGAGGAGCGACACCGCACGGTAGGCCTCGGCCTGCTTCGACAGGTCGTCGAAGATGATGAGGACGTGCTTGCCCTGGTACATCCAGTGCTGGCCGATGGCCGAACCGGTGTACGGGGCGAGGTACTTGAAGCCGGCCGGGTCGGAGGCGGGGGCCGCGACGATGGTCGTGTACTCCATCGCACCGGCGTCCTCGAGCGCGCCCTTGACGGAGGCGATCGTGGAGCCCTTCTGGCCGATGGCGACGTAGATGCAGCGGACCTGCTTGTTCTCGTCGCCCGACTCCCAGTTGGCCTTCTGGTTGATGATCGTGTCGATCGCGATGGCCGTCTTGCCGGTCTGGCGGTCGCCGATGATCAGCTGACGCTGGCCACGGCCGACGGGGATCATCGCGTCGATCGCCTTGATGCCGGTCTGGAGCGGCTCGTGCACCGACTTGCGGGACATGACGCCGGGCGCCTGCAGCTCGAGGGCACGACGGCCCTCGGCCTGGATCTCGCCGAGGCCGTCGATCGGGGCGCCGAGCGGGTCGACGACGCGACCGAGGAAGCCGTCGCCGACGGGAGCCGAGAGGACCTCACCCGTGCGGGTGACCTCCTGGCCTTCCTCGATGCCGGCGAACTCGCCGAGCACGATGGCGCCGATCTCGTCCTCGTCGAGGTTCTGCGCGAGACCGAGGGTCCCGTCCTCGAAGCGGATGAGCTCGTTCGCCATGACGCCGGGGAGGCCCTCGACGTGCGCGATGCCGTCGCCCGCGTCGGTGACGTGCCCGACCTCGGCCGTGGAGGCCTTCGTCGGCTCGTAGTTCGAGACGAAGTCCTTCAGGGCATCACGGATCTCATCGGGGCTGATGGTGATGTCTGCCATGGGATTTTCCTTGTTGGTTTCCGGGGCCCTGCGGCTCCGAGAGGGTGATGCTGCCTGACCGGCAGTTCCCGTTGTGGACTTGGGTGGGGCGGCTTCGACCGTACGCTCAGCCGGCGAGCTGGAGCCGGAGCTCCGACAGGCGCGTGGACACCGTGCCGTCGATGACGTCGCCACCGACCTGCACGCGCACCCCGCCGACGACCGCGGGGTCGACGACGCGGTTCACGCTGATGTCCTTGCCGTACCGCTCGGCGAGACCCCGGGCGACGCGAGCCGCCTGGCCGTCCGAGAGCGGGGACGCGGTGACGACCGTCGCGACGAGCTTGCCCGCCTGGTCGGCCACGATGCGCGAGGCGTCGCGGACCAGTTCACCGATGCGGCGGCCACGGGGCTGCTGCACGAGGTGCGACAGGATCGCGGTCGTCTGCGCCGACGTCTTGTCCGCGAGGAGCCGCTCGACGAGCGACGCCTTCTCGGACGCACTGCCGAGCTTCGTGCCGAGCGCGAGTTCGAGCTTCGCGTCGGACCGCACCGCGGTCTCGAACGCGAACAGCTCGGCCTCGATCGAGGTGTCCGACGACGCGGTGGCGGCGACGGCGCGGATGCCCGCGTCCTCGATGCCGGCGAGCAGGTCCTCCTGCGAGGACCAGCGCGACCCGGCCACGGCGGTCAGGACCGCGCGCGTCTCGGTCGACTGCCCGGCGAAGACGCGGTCGATCAGCACCTTCTTGCCGACGGCGTCGGCGGTCGGGTCGGACAGCAGGCCCAGGAGCTGCGGCGCACCGGCGATCGCCCGCCCTGCGGCGAGGATCTGGACACCCGTGTCGAGCGTGACGGCACCGCCGAGGTCGGCGAGCACCGCCCTCGTCGACCCGAGTGCTTCCCTGGTGGCGCTGCGCATGCTCAGCGCTCCCCGGCCGTCTGGCCCTGGGACGCCTCGAGGTCGGCGAGGAAGCGGTCCACGACCGCTGCCGACTTCGCGTCGTCCTTGAGCGACTCCCCGATCACGCCGGAGGCGAGGTCGAGGGCGAGGGTGCCCACCTCGCTCCGCAGCGACTGCAGAGCGGACTGGCGCTCGGCCTCGATCTGGGCCTGGGCGTTGGCGGTGATGCGCGCGGCGTCGGCCGAGGCCTGCTCGCGCACCTCGTTGCCGATCGCGGTCGCGTCGGCACGGGCCTGCTCACGGATCCGCGAGGCCTCGGCACGGGCGTCGGCGAGCTGCTTGTTGTACTCGTCGAGCGCGGCCGCGGCCTGCTCCTGGGCAGCTTCGGCCTTCTTGATGCCACCCTCGATGGCCTCGGTGCGCTCATCGAGCATCTTCGTGATGCGCGGCGTGACGACACGCCAGAACACCAGGAAGATGATGACGAAGGCCACCGCGGACCACACGATGTCGTACACCGGGGGGATCAGCGGATTGATGTTCTCCTCCGCCGCGATGATGAGTGCGTGCTGCATCGAGGAACCTTAGTTGGTGAAGATGAAGTACGTCGCGATACCGATGAACGCGAGGGCCTCGGTGAAGGCGATACCGATGTACATGAGGGTCGTCAGGCGGCCCTGGAGCTCGGGCTGGCGAGCGACGGACTCGATCGTCTTGCCGACGACGATGCCGACGCCGATGGCCGGGCCGATCGCAGCGAGGCCGTAGCCAACCGTCGCGATGTTGCCGTTGATCTCCGCGAGAACGGTCGTTGCGTCCACGTGTTTTCCTTTCGAGGTGCGGGTCCGACGGTCGCCGGTCCCGTAGGGGGTCAGTGAGGAATCAGTGCTCGTCGGCCAGCGCCAGCTGGATGTAGACGGCGGTGAGGAGCATGAAGACGTAGGCCTGGAGCAGCGCGACGAGGATCTCGAAGAAGCTGAAGGCGATGCCGAACGCCAGGGTCCCGATGCCGAAGAACTTGAAGAGGCCCTCGGCGTCGAAGAAGAAGAACCACGTGGCCGAGAAGAACAGGACGAGGAGCAGGTGCCCGACGACCATGTTCATCAGGAGTCGCAGCGTCAGCGTGACGGGACGGAGCACGAAGGTCGAGACCAGCTCGATCGGCGTCACGATGATGTAGAGCGGCCACGGCACCCCGGGCGGGAAGAGCGCGTTGCGGAGGAACGCACCCGGGTGCTTGCGGAGGCCGGCGTAGATGAACGCGACGTAGGCGACGATCGCGAGGATCATCGGCATCGCGATGCGGCTGGTGCCACCGAGGTTCAGCGCCGGGATGAGGCCGGTGAGGTTCATGAAGAGGACGCCGAAGAAGATCGTCGCCAGCAGCGGCAGGAACCGCTTGCCGTCCTTCTCACCGAGGTTGTCGAAGGTGTTGCGGCGGACGACGTCGAACGCGTACTCGATGAACGCCTGACCCCGGTTGGGGACGAGCTTCAGTGCACGGGTGCCCGCGAACGCGAAGACGAGCAGCACGGCGACCGCGATGAAGCGGATGATGACGACGCGATCGATCTCGAAGGGCGTGCCCGCGAAGAAGATCGGGTCCGGGAAGAACTCCCCGATCGACGGACCATGGAATTCGGCGGCCTTACTGCTCCCCGCCGCAACGGTGTTGGCCGCAGCGGTGAGGGACAGGGGAAGAGCGTGGGATAGCAGCGCTGTCTCCTGTGTCGGCGCGCGCACGTCATGGCACGCGATGGTGGACTGTGTGGAGGCTGTCCGCTCCGAGCATTGCTCCGGACGCGGACGCAACAAACCCTATCAGGTGAGAGAGCCTGCTCGGGCTCTCAGACGCGCGGGTCGGGCTTCCCAGGCTCTGCCGGTCGGTCCGCGCCGTCACCGGGCAGGGCAACGCCGATCGGGATGCGGGCCTTCGCGACGACGACCACGTCGATCACCAGGGAGCCCACGACGCCGGCGATGATGACGACGGCCAGGACCGGGAAGTCGACCCAGCTCCGGTCGCGCAGGGCGATGAGCACGACGAGGAAGAGCACGAACTTCAGGAACCAGGTCCCCATCACGATGCCGAAGAAGGCGCCGGAGATCATCTGCCCCTTGGAGACGCGCAGCGCCACGAGCACCGAGACCGCCGTCAGGCCGAGGAACACGACGCTGAGCACGGCGCCGAGCAGGCCGCCGACGAGACCGGGCGTGCCGCTGACCACGAGACCCACGACTCCCCCGACGACGGCGAGGGCGACGGCGAGGACGGCCGCCCAGACGAGGATCCGGCGGAACACCGGACGGACGTGGTCGAGCGCGTTCGGTGTGGTCACGAGGGGTCTCCAGGGATCGATCGGTCGTTGGCGGCGCGGTCCAGCGGGTCGAGTCGGGCGTCGACGACGGACGACGACCGGGTGGCGACCTGCGCGGCGAACTCGGCACGCTTGCGGCCCAGCGGGGCGAAGGTGGCGACGGCGCAGACGGTGAAGCCGACCGCGACGACGGCCACGACCCAGTACCAGTCCACGAACAGGAACAGCAGGCAGCCGACCGCGACGGTGGCGGTCCAGGCGTAGAACACGAGGACGGCGTGGAAGTGCGAGTGGCCCATGTCGAGCAGGCGGTGGTGCAGGTGCTTGCGATCGGCCGAGAACGGCGACTTCCCCGCGCTGAGCCGCCGGGTGACCGCCAGCCCGAAGTCGAGGATCGGCACGATGAGGATCGCGAACGGCAGCAGGATCGGGATGAACGCCGGCAGGAGCGCCTGGCGTGTCTGCACCGCGGCGGGGTCGATGTTGCCCGTGACCGACACCGCGCTCGTGGCCATCAGGAAGCCGACGAGGAGCGCACCCGCGTCGCCCATGAAGAGCTTCGCGGGGTGCCAGTTCAGCACGAGGAAGCCGGCGCACGCGCCGACGAGCACCGCGGTGAGCAGCGACGGCAGGTTGAAGAAGAACTCGGTCTGCACGACCACGCGGTTGATGAAGAACGTGTAGAGGAAGAACACCCCTCCCGCGATGATCGCGACTCCGGCGACCAGGCCGTCGAGCCCGTCGATGAAGTTGACCGCGTTCATCACGAGCACCACGGCGAGCACGGTGAAGATCAGGCTCATGTACGAGGACCCGACCCCGAGCGTGTTGCCGATGGGCAGCGACACGATCGCGACGCCCTGCCACGCGAGGATGCCCGCGGCGATGATCTGCCCCGCGAGCTTCGTCATCCAGTCGAGGTCCCAGATGTCGTCCGCGACGCCGAGGACCACGATGATGGTCGCCCCGCCGAGCACGGCGAGCACGCGGCCCGGTTCGCTGAACACCAGCCGGAAGTAGTCGGTGCCCGCGATCGACGGGAACAGGAACCACGCCGCGAGCATCGCGACGATGACGCCGATGTACATCGCGATGCCGCCGAGCCGCGGCGTCGGCGTGCGGTGCACGTCACGCTCGCGGACCTTCGGGTACCAGCCGTACCGCAGCCCGGCCTTCCACACGATCCAGCTCATGCAGAAGCTCACGACCGCGGCGATCGCCCCCGCGAGCAGGTAGTACTTCACGAGACGTGGTCGGCTCCGACGACCCGGACGATCTCGTCGTCGGGGATCACCCCGTGCCGGACGATCGTCAGCGTGCCGCCGGACGAGAGGCCCGTCGCGTCGACGATCGTCGACCCGGTGGACGCGGCGAAGCCCTCGTGCTCGGGGAGCGGTCCGCCGTCGAGGTAGACCGACACGCTGTCGCCGAGCATCGCCTCGGCACGGTCCACGTCCATCGCGGCCGGGTCCCCCGTGCTGTTCGCCGAGGAGACCGCGAGCGGGCCGACCTCCTGCAGGAGCTCGAGCGCGATGCGCGAGTCGGGCATGCGGAGCGCCACGGTGCCCCGGGTCTCCCCCAGGTCCCAGTCGAGCGACGGCTGCGCGCGCAGGATCACCGTGAGCCCGCCGGGCCAGAAGGCGTCGACGAGGTCGCGGACCTGCTGCGGGATGTCGGTCGCCAGCGCCTCGAGCGTCGCCGGGCCGGGGATCAGCACGGGCGGCGGGGACTGGCGCGTCCGCCCCTTGGCGTCGAGCAGCCGCTGGACGGCACTCGCGCTGAACGCGTCCGCCGCCAGGCCGTACACGGTGTCGGTGGGGACGACGACGAGCTCTCCGCGTCCGAGCGCGGCACGTGCGAGCCGCATCCCGGTCAGGAGCCCGTCGGGGTCGGTGCAGTCGTATCGGGAGGCCATGACTCGACGATGATAGTGCGACACAATGGTGGCATCGTGAACGAGACGCCCGCGCCCCGACTCCTGTTCCTGTTCGACATGGACGAGGTCCTGGTCCACTACGACTGGCGGGTCCGCATGGCAGCCCTCGCCGAGCTCACCGGACACTCCTTCGAGGAGCTGCGTCGCCGCTGGTGGGACTGCGGCAACGAGGCCCGCGCCGAGGCCGGCCACTACCCCGACGCCGACGCCTACCTGGCGGCCTTCGCCGAGGCGATGGGCTGCGACGTCCCGGAGGACGAGTGGGCACGGATCCGCGGTGCCGCGATGACCGAGCTCCCCGAGCGGGTCGAGGCGGTCCGGATCGCCGCCGAGCACGGCCGCGTCGGCCTGCTCACGAACAACGGGCCGCTCGCCGGACGCTGGATCCCGCGCTGGGCGCCGTCGCTGCCGCCGCTGTTCGGTGAGCACCTGGACACGACGAGCGCGTTCGGCGCCCGGAAGCCCGACCGCGCCGTGTTCGAGCGGGCGCTGGCACACCACGGGGTGCCCGCCGAGCGCGCGTTCTTCGCCGACGACATGCCGGTCAACGTCGAGGCGGCTGCGAGCGTCGGCATCCACGCCGTGCTCGTCGAGGAGCACACCGACCTGCGCGAGGCCGTGCGCGCCTTCGTCGCCGCCCGCGAGCAGGTCACGGTCGCCTGACCCGCGGGGTCGCCCCGAGCACCGGCCGGGAGGCGCAACACACCTCCGCCGGTCGCGTCACGCGGACCGCGTGGTCACGGCCGGGAGGCGCGACACACCTCCGCCGGTCGGGTCACGCTGATCGCGTGGTCACGGCCGGGAGGCGCTGCTCGCCCCGGCTAGCGGGTCGCCGTGGTCGTGCGGTCGCGACCGGTGAGGTCGACGTGCGTCTCCGGCGAGCGGAACCCGCGGCGCGCCAGCACCTCGCGGACGCCGGCGCCCTGCTGCTCGGCGTGCTCGACGACCACCAGGCCGCCCGGCACGAGGAGCCGCCACGCCGTCTCGGTCAGCGCGCGGACGGCGTCGAGGCCGTCCGGGCCGCCGTACAACGCGAGGGCCGGGTCGTGGTCGCGGACCTCCGGATCGACCGGCACCATGTCGTCCGGGACGTACGGCGGGTTCGACACGACGACCGACACGGTGCCGTCGAGCTCGGGCAGCGCGTCGCCGAGGTCGCCCTCGACGAGCCGGACCGTCCCGCCGTGGGCCTCGATGTTCCGGCGGGTCCACGGCAGCGCCTCGGGTGAGCGTTCGACCGCGTACACGACCGCGTTCGGCACCTCGGTGTCCATCGCGATGGCGATCGCCCCGCTGCCGGATCCCAGGTCGACGGCGACCGGCTCGGCGACCGCGGTCGCCCGGAGCGCGTCGATGCCGAACTGCACGACGCCCTCGGTCTCCGGCCGCGGCACGAAGACGCCGGGGCCGACCGCCAGGGTCAGGGCGCGGAAGTGCGCCTCGCCCGTGATGTGCTGCAGCGGCTCGCGCGTGACCCGGCGTGCCACCGCGTGCCGGAAGCGCTCGACGTGCTCCCCCGCGATGGCGCCGCCGGTGAGTGCGCGCACCTGCACGGCCCCGCGCGAGGTCCCGGTCGCCCAGGCGAGCAGCAGCTCGGCGTCGACCCGTGCCGACGGCACGCCGTGCGCGACGAGCGCGGCGACCGCCTCGTCGAGCAGGCGGTCGGCCGCGAACGGGACGGACGTGGCGGGGGCGGGTCGCGCCTCCCGTCCGTCCTCCGTCGGTCCGGTCACGCGTCCTGGTCGCCGATGGCGGCCAGGCGGGCCTCCTCGTCCGCGCTGATGGCGGACTGGACCACGGGCTCCAGCGCACCGTTCATCACACGGTCCAGGTCGTACGCCTTGTACCCGGTGCGGTGGTCCGCGATGCGGTTCTCCGGGAAGTTGTACGTGCGGATGCGCTCCGAGCGGTCCATGCCCCGGATCTGCGACTTGCGCGCGTCCGACGCGATGGCGTCGAGTTCCTCCTGCTGGCGCGCGAGGATGCGCGCCCGCAGGACGCGCATGCCGGCCTCGCGGTTCTGCAGCTGCGACTTCTCGTTCTGCATCGCGACCGTGATGCCCGTGGGCAGGTGCGTGATGCGGACCGCGGAGTCCGTCGTGTTCACGGACTGGCCGCCGGGACCGGAGGACCGGTAGACGTCGATCTTGAGGTCGTTCTGGTTGATCTGGACCTCTTCGGGCTCGTCCACCTCGGGGAACACCAGCACGCCGGTGGTCGACGTGTGGATGCGCCCCTGGGACTCGGTCGCCGGCACCCGCTGCACGCGGTGCACCCCGCCCTCGTACTTGAGGTGTGCCCAGACGCCCTGCGACGGGTCCGTCGTGTTCGACTTGATCGCGACCTGGACGTCCTTGTAGCCGCCGAGGTCGGACTCGGTGCGCTCGAGGAGCTCGACCTTCCAGCCCTTCGTCTCCGCGTAGTGCGTGTACATGCGCAGCAGGTCCGCGGCGAACAGTGCCGACTCCTCGCCGCCCTCGCCGCCCTTGATCTCCATGATCACGTCGCGGCCGTCGTCCGGGTCGCGCGGGATGAGCAGTCGGCGCAGGCGCTCCTGCCGCTCGGCCAGCTGCTCCTCGAGCGAGGGGACCTCGTCCGCGAAGGCGTCGTCCTCACGGGCGAGCTCCCTGGCGGCGGCGAGGTCCTCCCCCGCCGCCTGCCAGGCCTCGTACGCGGCCTTGATCTGGTTGAGCTCGGCGTAGCGCCGGTTCACCTTCTTCGCACGGGCTGCGTCGGCGTGGAGCGCGGGGTCCGACAGCTGCTGCGTCAGGTCCTCGTGTTCCGCCAGCAGCCCTGCCACCGACTCGAACACCGGTTACTCCTGGTGGCCGTCGTGGCGCCCGCCGGTCGACGGGACCGACTTCTGCACCTGGACCAGGAACTCGACGTTCGACTGCGTCTCCTTGAGGTTGCGCAGCACGATCTCGAGCGCCTGCTGGGTGTCGAGGCCGGCGAGGGCCCGACGCAGCCGCCAGGTGATCGTGACCTCGTCGGCGGAGAGCAGCTGCTCCTCGCGACGGGTGCCCGAGGCGTTCACGTCGACGGCGGGGAAGATCCGCTTGTCGGCGAGGTGACGGTTGAGGCGGAGCTCCATGTTGCCGGTGCCCTTGAACTCCTCGAAGATCACCTCGTCCATCTTCGAACCGGTCTCGACGAGCGCGGTCGCGAGGATGGTGAGCGAGCCGCCGTCCTCGATGTTGCGCGCGGCGCCGAAGAAGCGCTTGGCCGGGTACAGCGCGGCCGAGTCGACGCCACCGGAGAGCACGCGGCCCGACGGCGGGGTGGACAGGTTGTACGCGCGGCCCAGACGGGTGATCGAGTCGAGCAGGACGACCACGTCGTGGCCGAGCTCGACGAGACGCTTCGCACGCTCGATCGCCAGCTCGGCGACCGTGGTGTGGTCCTCGGCGGGACGGTCGAAGGTCGAGGCGATGACCTCGCCCTTCACCGTGCGCTGCATGTCGGTGACCTCTTCGGGCCGCTCGTCCACGAGCACGACCATGAGGTGCGCCTCGGGGTTGTTCTTGGCGATGGCGTTCGCGATCGCCTGGAGCACGACGGTCTTGCCGGCCTTCGGCGGCGACACGATGAGGCCGCGCTGGCCCTTGCCGATCGGCGACACGAGGTCGATGATCCGCGTCGACAGCTTCTGCGGCTCGGTCTCGAGGCGCAGACGCTCGTTCGGGTACAGCGGGGTGAGGTCCTGGAAGTCGACGCGCGCGGCGGCCTCGTCGGCGGTCTGACCGTTGACGGAGTCGACCTTGACGAGCGCGTTGTACTTCTGGCGGCTCTGCTGGTCGTCGTTCCGCGGCTGCTTGATCGAGCCGACGATCGCGTCGCCCTTGCGCAGGTGGTACTTCTTCACCTGGCCGAGGGAGACGTAGACGTCGCTCGGACCCGGCAGGTAGCCGGTCGTGCGGACGAACGCGTAGTTGTCGAGGACGTCGAGGATGCCTGCGATCGGGATCAGGACGTCGTCCTCGGTGACCTCGGGCTCGAAGTCGTCGTTCTGGGCGCCGCGGCCGCGCTTGCGGTCGCGCTGACGACGGCCGCGGCCGTTCTCCGCCTCGGCCTCGGCCTGCTGCTTCTGCTGCGCGGCCTGCTGCTGACCGTTCTGCTGGCCGTTCTGCTGCTGACCGTTCTGCTGCTGGCCGTTCTGCTTCTGCTGGGCGCGCTCGTCGGTCGACTTCTGCTCGTCCTGCTGCTTGCCGTTCTTCTGGCCGCCCTGCTGCTGACCGTTCTGCTGCTCGGTGCCCTGCTGCTCGCCGGCGTCACCGTTCTGCCCGCGACCGCGACCACGACCACGGCTGCGACGCCCGCGGCGCGAGCCGCCGTCCTGGTCGCCCTGGGACTGGTCGTCCTGGCCCGACTGGCCCTGACCGGACTGGCCCTGCCCGGACTGACCCGACTGGCCCTGGTCGGACTGCTCGGTGGTGTCGGCGTCGGCGACGACGTCGGCGGCCGCACCACGAGCCTCCTGGCCGGCGTCCTGCTGGACGTCGTCGCGCTGCGCGGCGTCCTGGCGGCCGGCGCGGTTCCCGCGCCCACGGCGCTGCCCGGACTGGGCGGCTTCCTGGGCGTCCTTCTCGGCGCGGACCTGGTCGAGCCCGGCGAGGAGGTCCTCGGTGCCGGTGTGACCGTGGTTGGTGTGCTCCGCTGCCGAGGTCGGCGCGGCGGTGACGGTGCCACCGGAGGTGACGCGGCGCGAGCGGCGGCCACGCGGGCCACCCTGCTCGGGCGCGGCCTGCTCGGGCGCGGACTGCTCGGTGGCGGCCTGCTCCGGGGCGGACTGCTGCGCGGCGGGCTGCTCGGGGGCGACCTGCTCGGGCGCGGCCTGCTGGGCGACCGGCTGCTCGGGAGCCTGCTGCGCGGCGGGCTGCTCGGTGGCCGGCTCGTCGGCGACGGGCTGCTCGACCGGTGCCGCAGCGGCGACCTGCTCGGCGTCGACCGGGCGCTTGTCCTCGATCGAGGCGATGAGGTCGCCCTTGCGGAGCTTGGAGAGCCCGGTGATGCCGAGCGAGGAAGCGATCCGCTGGAGCTCCGGGAGTCGGAGGGCGCGCAGGTCGCTGGGGATCTCCACCGGGGTGGAGTCGTTGACGTTCGTCAAGGTGGGTGTTTCCTTTCGAACCGCAGAACGCGGAGAGTTTCCACCGTCCCGGCGCGCACAGGTTGGGCGTCGACCGTCGTTCAGACGACGGTCCGGGATTCGGTGATCAGGAAGAGAATGCCCCCGCGCACCAGACCCTGCGCTGGCGGAGAGGGGTCCTGGTGAGGAGCGTCCTGACGCCTACGCGGGATCGGCTTCGAGCGCCGAGTGCGGCACCACTGTAGCACCACCGAGGTCGACGGCCAGCATGAGCGCCCGCCAGTCGGACTCCGCGTGTCGCGCCACGAGGTCGGCTGCCGTGAGGCGCTGCGACGGGTCGCTGCCGAGCACGAGCAGGCTCGGCCCGGCGCCCGACACGACGGCCGCGAGTCCGTGCTGCCGGAGCAGGCCGATGAGCGCGTCGGTCTCGGGCATCGCGCTCGCCCGGTACGACTGGTGCAGGCGGTCCTCGGTCGCGGCGAGCAGGAGCTCCGGGCTCTGGATGAGCGCCGCCACGAGCAGTGCCGAGCGGGACACGTTGAACGCGGCGTCCTCGTGGGGCACGCTCGCGGGCTGCAGCGACCGCGCGAGCTTGGTGGAGAGCGTCGACGTCGGCACGAACACCACGGGCGAGACGCCGCGGTGCACGAGCAGCCGCTTGTGGGCCGGTCCGTCCGGGGTCATCCACGCGATGGTCAGGCCGCCGAACAGTGCCGGGGCCACGTTGTCCGGGTGCCCCTCCATCTCGGTGGCCAGGGCGAGGAGCGTCGCGGCGTCGAGGTCGACGATGCCCTCGAGGAGTCCCCTCGCGGCCATCAGCCCGGCGACGATCGCCGCCGCCGAGGACCCCATGCCGCGGCCGTGCGCGATCGCGTTGACCGCGTGCAGCTCGAGGCCGGGTTGCTCGACCCCGGCGTGCGCGAGGCCGCGGCGGACCGCCTGCACGACGAGGTTCGTGTCGTCGGTGGCGACCTCGCCGGCGCCGACGCCCTCGACCGTCACGGTCGCGCCGGGCTCCGGACGGACGCGCACGACGACCTCGTCGTACAGCGCCAGGGCGAGCCCGAGCGAGTCGAAGCCCGGCCCGAGGTTCGCCGACGTGGCCGGCACGCGCACGCGGACCGCCCGTCCGGCCGGTACAGCACCGCGGGCGGGTGCGGCGGTGTGGGCGGTCGTGGCCTCCCCCGGTCCGGACGAGCGGTCGATGCTCACGCGGGGCCGACCAGTCCGAGCACCTCGGCGACCGACTTCGTGTCCACCGGCACGCTCGTCGGGGTGACCTCGCCGCCGTCCGGGCTGCGGAGCGCCCACTGCGGGTCCTTCAGGCCGTGGCCGGTCACCGTGATGACGACCGTCGCGCCCTGCGGCACGACACCGGCGTCGGCGCGCTCGAGCAGGCCGGCGACGCCGATCGCGGACGCGGGCTCGACGAACACGCCGACCTCGGCGGACAGGATGCGGTGCGCCGCGAGGATGCCCTCGTCGGTGATCGCACCGAAGTACCCGTCGGTCTCGTCGCGTGCCTCGAGGGCGAACTGCCACGACGCGGGGTTGCCGATGCGGATGGCCGAGGCGATGGTGTCGGGCTGGCGGACGACCTCGCCGCGCACGATCGGCGCGGAACCGGCGGCCTGGAACCCGAACATGCGGGGCATCTTGGTCGAGCGACCGGCCGCGACGTCCTCGCGGTAGCCGCGGGAGTACGCCGTGTAGTTGCCCGCGTTGCCGACCGGCAGGAAGTGGAAGTCCGGCGCGTCGCCGAGCACGTCGACGACCTCGAAGGCCGCGGTCTTCTGGCCCTCGATGCGGTCGTTGTTCACCGAGTTGACCAGGTGCACCGGGTAGTTCGCGGCGAGGTCGCGCGCGATGTCGAGGCAGTCGTCGAAGTTGCCCTGCACCTGGAGCAGCTGCGCGTCGTGCGCGACGGCCTGGCTGAGCTTGCCCATCGCGATCTTGCCCTCGGGCACGAGCACCGCCGCGGTGATGCCGGCGTGCGTGGCGTACGCGGCGGCCGATGCGCTCGTGTTGCCGGTCGAGGCGCAGATGACGGCCTTCGCGCCGTGCTCGACGGCCTTCGAGATCGCCATCGTCATGCCGCGGTCCTTGAAGGAGCCGGTCGGGTTCATCCCCTCGAACTTGACGTACACGTCGGCGCCGGTCCGCTCGGACAGCCGTCGGGCCGGGATGAGCGGGGTGCCGCCCTCGCCGAGGGTGACGACCGGCGTCGCCTCGGTGACGTCGAGACGGTCGGCGTACTCGCGCAGGACTCCCTGCCACTGGTGGGCCATCAGGCTCTCCTTGTTCGGTGTGTTGCAGTTCGGGGGTTCGGGGGTCCGACGCCGACGACGGCGGACCGGGTCGTCCGTGGGCTAGGCGCCGACGACGCGCAGCACGCTCGTCACCTCGACGACGACGTCCTCGCCGCGGAGGGCCCGGACGGTCGCGGCCAGGGCGGACTCACGGGCGAGGTGGGTGCCGATCACGAGGTTCGCGGTGCCGGCCGAACCGTCGCCCGGGTCGGTCGCCGCGGTCTGCTCGACGGTCTCGACGCTCACGCCGTGGTCGGCGAGGACGCCGGCGACCGTGGACAGCACGCCGGGGGCGTCCGCCACGTGCAGCGTGATCTGGTAGCGGGTGCTCACCGAACCGATCGGGAACACCGGCAGCGCGGACTGCGTCGACTCCGCCACGCCGGGGCCGCCGATGACGTGCCGTCGCGCCGCGGAGACGAGGTCCCCGAGCACGGCCGACGCGGTCTCGACCCCGCCGGCACCGGCGCCGTAGAACATGAGGTCGCCGGCGGCCTCGGCCTCGACGAACACCGCGTTCTTCGCACCGTGCACGCTCGCGAGCGGGTGCGCCTCGGGCACGAGGGCAGGGTAGACGCGTGCGCTGACGCCCTCGACGCCGTTCTCGTCGGTCAGACGCTCGGCGGTCGCCAGGATCTTCACGACGTAGCCGGCCTTGCGCGCCGCGCGGACCTGCTCGATCGTGACCGAGGTGATGCCCTCGCGGTGCACGGCGGCGAGGGGCACCGAGGTGTGGAACGCGAGCGAGGCCAGGATCGCGGCCTTCTGCGCGGCGTCGTAGCCCTCGACGTCGGCCGTCGGGTCGGCCTCGGCGTACCCGAGCGCGGTCGCGGTCGCGAGGGCGTCCTCGAACGTCGATCCCTCGCGGTCCATGAGGTCGAGGATGAAGTTCGTCGTGCCGTTGACGATGCCCATGATCCGCTCGATGCGGTCACCGGCGAGGGAGTCGTGCAGCGGACGGATGATCGGGATCGCCCCGGCCACGGCGGCCTCGTAGTACAGCTGGGCGCCGACCTGCTCCGCGGCCGCGAACAGCTCCGGGCCGTGCGTCGCGAGCAGCGCCTTGTTGCCCGTGACGACGTCCGCGCCCGATTGCAGCGCCTGCAGGACGAGGGAACGCGCGGGCTCGATGCCGCCGATGAGCTCGACGACGATGTCGGCTCCGAGGATGAGCGACTCCGCGTCCGTCGTGTACAGCTCCGCCGGCAGCTCGACGTCGCGCGTGGCGTCGACGTCGCGGACGGCGATCCCGACGAGCTCGAGGCCGGCGCCGGCACGGGATGCCAGTTCGTCGCCGTGCTCGAGGAGCAGCCGGGCCACCTGGGAGCCGACCGAGCCGGCTCCGAGCAGCGCGACGCGGACGTTGCGGTATTCGATCATCTGGTGCGCATTCCTGTCGGGTCGGGGATCTTCCCGGGGGGTGTCAGCGGCCGGGGCCGACGACGACCCCCGTGTCGCGGGCGAGCAGGTCGTCGATCGACTCGCCCCGCACGAGGATACGGGCTGCGCCGTCCGCCACCGCGACGACCGGCGGGCGGCCGACGTGGTTGTAGTTGCTCGCGAGCGACCAGCAGTAGGCACCGGTCGCGGCGACCGCGAGGAGGTCCCCGCGCCGCACGTCGCCGGGCAGGTACTCGTCGTTCACCACGACGTCGCCGGACTCGCAGTGCTTGCCGACGACCCGGGTGAGCACCGCGGGGACGTCCGAGGTGCGCACGAGCCGGGCCGTGTAGTCCGCCCCGTACAGCGCCGGTCGGACGTTGTCGCTCATGCCGCCGTCGACCGACACGTACGTCCGGGTGGCCGCGGTGCCGTGCTCGTCCTCGAGCACGACCGGCTTGATCGTCCCGACGCGGTAGAGCGTGAGACCGGCCGGTCCGACGATGTACCGACCGGGCTCGACCGCGACCTCGGGCACCGGGATGTCCCGTTCTGCGCATGCCTCGGCCACGATCGTCGCCAGGGCCTCCGCGACGTCCTCGGGGTCGAAGGCGCTGTCCGCCTCGGTGTAGTCGATGCCCCAGCCGCCGCCGAGGTTCAGCTCGGGGACGGGTCCGGTCGCGACGAGCTCGGCGTGCACGTCCATCAGGCGACGGGCGGCCTCACGAAATCCGGACTCCTCGAAGATCTGCGAGCCGATGTGCGAGTGCAGCCCGACGAACGCGAGCGACGGCTCCGCGCGGACGGCCTCGGCCGCGGCGACCGCCTCGGTCAGCGGGATGCCGAACTTCTGGTCCTCGCGCGCGGTCGCGAGGTAGTCGTGCGTCGACGCGTGCACGCCGCTGTTGATCCGGATGCGCACGCGCTGGACCGTCCCGGCCGCGGTGGCGGCACGCGCGACGCGGCCGATCTCCTCGTGGCTGTCGAGCACGATCGTGCCGAGGCCGAGCTCGACCGCCCGGGCGATCTCGGCGTCGGACTTGTCGTTGCCGTGCAGGCCCATGCGCGCCGGGTCGACCCCGGCGGCGAGCCCGACCGCCATCTCGCCCGCGGAGCAGACGTCGAGCCGGAGGTCCGCCTCGGCCATCCACGCCGCGACCTGCGTCGTGAGGAAGGCCTTCGCGGCGTAGTACACGTGGGCGCGGGTGCCGATCCGGGCGAACGCGTCGGTGAACGCCGTGCGGACCCGGGCGGCGCGGGACTGCACGTCACGCTCGTCCACCACGTACAGCGGGGACCCGTACTGCGCGACGAGGTCGGCGGCGGCCACGCCGCCCACGGCCAGCTCGCCGTCGTCGGTCCGCGTCGCCGACGCGGGCCAGATCCGCGCGGTCAGCGCGGAGGCGTCCTCGGGGAACCGCAGCCGCGGCGGGGCCAGTGGGTTCTCGCTCACGGGACCCGATCCTAGCGAGGCGGGGCGCGCCTCCCGTCCGGTGTTACGCCACCGTCCGCGCCACGCGACCCCGCGGGGCGGGTCAGCCGGAGCAGGACCCGACGGTGCGGAGCCCCTGCTCGGTGAGCGGCAGACGGTCGGCGGTGACCCGGACCGTCGCCTGTCGGGCCGTGACGTCGAGCGCACGCACGCGCAGCTGCTCGGGCAGGAACTGCGCGGTGCAGACCTGCACGGGCACGTCCGTGACGCCCGGGATCGAGTTCACCTTGAGGCCGAGGTCGGAGTTCGTGATCCGGACGCCCTTCGGGGTGATCGTGACGCCGCGGCCGTCCCGTTCGGCGGCGACGTCGCCCGTCGCCGCGTAGGTGATGTCGTAGCCGAGCACCGCGGTGGACCCGGAGAGCTCGACCCCGCCGTCGACGAGCGTGAGACGGTCGAACAGCGGGCTGTACTTCGCGAGGTCCTTGACGCTCGACGACGCCAGCGTGACCGTGCCGTCGACGTCCCGCACGTCGCCCTTCCCGTCGACCGGGACGTCGTGCACCGTGACGTCGGCCGCGAGCGGGACCCCGTCGACCGTGAGGCGGTCGGAGCGGATGTCGACGCGGTCCAGGGTGCCCGTGACGAGCTGCGGGAGGACGACGCCCTCGGCGTGTGCGGTCACCTCGCCGGTCGCGCCCTCGGGGAGGGACTGCTCGACCTGGTCGGCGATCACCCGGTCGACCACGCCGCGGAGGACGAACTCGGCGACGACGACCAGGGCGGCGAGCACGAGCAGCACGACGACGAGGACGATCGGCCAGCGGCGGCGCCTGCGGGAGGGGGCGGGTGCGACGGACATGCGTCCCACCCTGCCAGGGACCTCCGGCAGACAGCCTGGAGGCGCGGTGCGGGTCCGGTGGGAGGGGTGCGGGCCGGCGCGGGGCG
>NZ_MCIG01000002.1 GCF_001705035.1 Curtobacterium sp. UCD-KPL2560
CTCCGGTGCCGCCGCCCGCCGCCGTCCCGGCAGCGGTCCCGGCGCCCGCCCCGGCCGCCGCTCCGGCCGCATCGGGCTCCGCCGCCAGCGCGTCGGTCCCGCAGCCGAACCAGGACGCCGCCGCATCCGGCTACGTCACCCCGCTCGTGCGCAAGCTCGCGAACGAGCAGGGTGTCGACCTGTCGACCGTGACCGGTTCGGGTGTGGGGGGACGCATCCGCAAGGAGGACGTCCTCGCCGCCGCCGAGCAGGCCAAGTCCGCAGCCGGGTCGTCCTCGACCGCGGCAGCTGCCCCGGCCGGACCGTTCGTCGCCGAGACCTCGCCGCTCCGCGGCACCCGCGAGAAGATGTCGCGCCTCCGCAAGGTCGTCGCCGAGCGTGCCGTGCAGTCGATGACCTCGACCGCGCAGCTCACCAGCGTCGTCGAGGTGGACGTCACCAAGGTCGCGCAGTTCCGCGACGCGAACAAGGCGCAGTTCCTCGAGAAGACCGGCTCGAAGCTCAGCTTCATGCCGTTCTTCGCGCTGGCCGCCTCGGAGGCGCTCAAGGCGCACCCGAAGATCAACTCGACGGTCGAGGGCGACGAGATCGTCTACCCCGAGCACGAGAACGTGTCGATCGCGGTCGACACCGAGCGCGGTCTGCTCACCCCGGTCATCAAGGACGCGTCGTCGCTCGACCTGGCGCAGTTCGCGAAGGCCATCGCGGACCTCGCCGAGCGCACCCGGAACAACCAGCTCAAGCCCGACGAGCTGGCCGGCGGAACGTTCACGCTGACGAACACCGGGTCGCGCGGCGCGCTGTTCGACACCCCCGTCGTGTTCCTGCCGCAGTCGGCGATCCTCGGTACGGGCATCGTCACGAAGCGTCCGGCGGTCGTCAAGGTCGACGGGCAGGAGGCGATCGCGATCCGCTCGTTCGTCTACCTCGCGCTGTCGTACGACCACCGGATCATCGACGGTGCCGACGCATCGCGCTACCTCGTCGCGGTGAAGAACCGCCTCGAGGAGGGCAACTTCGGCCCGAACCTCGGGTACTGATCCCGGCGCTCGAGCCCTGCCACCGGAACGGCCCCGGTCCCCTCGTGGGACCGGGGCCGTTCCCGTGCGACCCGGGGGTGCCGGTCATGCGGGTGCGGGGGTCGGCCGTCACGGGGTCGCCGAGGGCTCCACGGCGTCACGGCTCGGGGGTGCGTCGCGGCGTCAGGCGGCCGACGCGAGCACGAGGACGCCGACCACGACGACGAGTCCCACGAGCACCATCCGGAGCGGCACCCGGCGAGAGGCCCCGATCGGCACACCCTGTTCGACCACCTCGCGGAGCACGACCAGGGCACGGTCGAGTCCCCCCGACGGGCTGGTCCCACCGGTCGGCTCGGCCGAGGGATCGACCGGCGTGCCCAACGACTCCCAGGCCGGCCGGACCCAGCGCACGGGTCTCGGCGGTGCCGCGGCCAGCACGGCGTCGAGCGCCGTGCGGACGGCGTCGGCGTCGCCGGCACGCGCGGCGTCGAGCAGGGGGTCCAGGGCCGCACGAGCCGGTTCCCGAGGGTCCGTGCGATCCCAGACCGTTCGTGCGGCGGTGAGGAGGCCCCGGGCCCCGTCGCGGTCCTCGAACGTCGTCCGCGCGCCCGGTGACGGTGACGGTGACGGGTCGGTCCTCGCGTCGTGCGGGTCCGGACAGCACGGCGCTCCGCCCGGCGGCCGGTCGGCCACCACGACCGCGCCGGCCTCGTCGACGCCGATGCCCTCGGCAGCGACGGCGCCGAGTTCGAGCGCACCCGCACGGCCTCGGTGGGCGAGTTCGAGCAGGGGGACCGAGAGCGTGACGGCGACGCCGCTCGTCGGGACACCGAGGACGTCGAGTGCCGCGTCGAGCGATCGCACGGCCGGTCGGAGCACCTCGGCGGCGAGGTGACCCCGGGGGCACCGGCCGACGCGGGTGATCGGGACGAGGTGCGGTCCGCAGCCGGCGGCGCGGTCTGCCACCCAGCGCGTGAAGGCGGCCGCGTCCTCGGCGCCGCACCACAGCTCGGTCCGCTCCCCCGTCGTCATGGTGACCAGCGTGGCGGAGGGCGGGCGGGCCTCCCGTCCGGTGGCGACCACCTGTGGACAGCGACGTTCGCCCACAGCCTGACCGCGAGCGGTCCTCGTGACACGGCGCAGGCCGTATCCTGTTGGCATGGCACGCAGCACTCCAGAAGGTACGACGGCGAAGGAGCCGGGTCGTCTCAAGCAGATGTACCAGGTCTTCACCATGACCCGCCGGGCAGACCCGAAGTCGGTGTGGTGGTTCCTCCTCGCCTTCCTCGGACCGGTCGTCGCGGGCGTGCTGCTCGCGTTCCTCCTCCCGGGTCAGAACTGGCTCGCGATCACGCTCTGGATCGTCGCCGGCGTGCTGCTCGGAGTCCTGCTGTTCCTGATCGTCCTCGGTCGTCTCGCCGAGCGTGCGGCCTACTCGCAGATCGCCGGCCAGCCCGGTGCCGTCGGTGCCGTGCTGTCGAACTCCCTGCGTCGGCAGTGGCGTTCCAGCGAGATGCCCGTCGCGGTGCACGGTCGCTCCCAGGCCGCCGTCTACCGTGCGGTGGGCGCTCCGGGCGTCGTCCTCATCACCGAGGGTCAGCGTGGCACCCTCAAGCGCCAGCTCGACGAGGAGCGCCGCAAGGTCCAGCGCATCGTGCCGAACGTCCCGGTGCACGTCGTCCACGTCGACGACGAGCAGGACGGTGTGACGCTGCACAAGCTGCCGCGTGCGATGAACAAGTACAAGAAGTCGCTGAACCGCAACGAGGTCCTCGCGGTCGCGAACCGGCTCGAATCCCTGACGCACAGCCCGGCGTCGGCGATCCCGAAGGGCATGGACCCGATGCGGGTGCGTGCCGGGCGTCCACGCTGAGCCAGCGCCGTTCCCGGCGCAGCCTCCCCGACGGCTGACCGAACGGAGGCCCCCGACCGTGCCAGGTCGGGGGCCTCCGTCGTGTGCGGGGTACGGGTGCGGCAGGCCTGGGGCGCACCGGCGTCACCCGTCTCGGGGCCCGGGGCCCGGGCTGCCGCTCGCACAACCGRAGGCACGTCGCGCCACGGWWCGCCGTGGCGCGACGTGCTTTCGSTTGTTCGGGAGCACGTCACACCAGGCCGCGTCGCGCTAGGACGCCCGGCCACGCCCACGCCCGCGCCCGCGCGCCCGCGCGCCCGCCGGTCAGCGTCGGACGAGCACCGTCCCGGCGATCCGGTCGTGGGCGCCGCGGCTGTCGCGGTCGATGATGAGCGCCGGCACGACGATGCACAGCAGCAGGGTCCGGACCACCGGCCGCCACACCCCGACGTAGCCGCCGCGCATCGGCACGACGCGCAGCCCGACGCACAGGTGGCCGAACGACCCCGAGAACGTGCAGATGAACAGGACCTGCAGCACGGCGAAGATCGCCAGCTGGATCCACGTGTGCGCGATGTCGCCGGAGCCGTTCACGGGCGACCAGACGCCGAGCAGGAAGGCCACGAGGTCGGCCAGGACCCCGTCGATCAGGAGCGCGACGACCCGCCGTCTGATGCGCCCGACGCTGCGGGGGCCCTCCTCGGGAAGACCGAGCTCCTTGCCCGGCCAGCCGTCCGGGTGTCCGCCAGCGGCGTGTGCGGATGCGTCGGAGGGCGGGGTGGTGCTGCGGGCCATGCCTCCAGCGTAGGCGACCACCTCGACGTAACACGCGCGAAACAACGCAGTCATGTCCGGGAAACTCTTGGTCAATAGCCTCGTCGGAGGGTGCACCCGCGGCACCTCCGACATCACCTACCCCCCAGGAGATCGACACACATGTTCAGCGATTCCTCCGAGGTGCTCGCCTTCATCAAGGACACGGACGTCAAGTTCCTCGACATCCGGTTCACGGACCTCCCCGGGGTCCAGCAGCACTTCAACATCCCGGCGTCGACGGTCGACGAGGACTTCTTCTCGGTCGGTCAGCTCTTCGACGGTTCGTCGATCCGCGGCTTCGCGTCGATCCACGAGTCGGACATGCAGCTCATCCCCGACGTGACGACGGCCTACATCGACCAGTTCCGTGCCGAGCGCACGCTGATCATGATCTTCGACATCTACAACCCGCGGAACGGCGAGATCTACGGTCGCGACCCGCGCCAGGTCGCCAAGAAGGCGGAGAAGTACCTCGCCTCGACCGGCATCGCGGACACCGCGTTCTTCGCCCCCGAGGCCGAGTTCTACATCTTCGACGACGTCCGCTACTCGGTGACCCAGAACCAGTCGTTCTACGCGGTCGACTCCGAGGAGGGCGCGTGGAACACGGGCCGCGAGGAAGAGGGCGGCAACCTCGCGAACAAGACCCCCTACAAGGGCGGCTACTTCCCCGTCTCCCCCGTCGACAAGACGGCTGACCTCCGCGACGACATCACCCTCAAGCTGATCGAGGCGGGCTTCGTGCTCGAGCGCTCGCACCACGAGGTGGGCACGGGCGGCCAGCAGGAGATCAACTACCGCTTCGACACGATGGTCCACGCCGCGGACGACATCCTGAAGTTCAAGTACATCGTCAAGAACACGGCCGACCAGTGGGGCAAGGTCGCCACGTTCATGCCGAAGCCGCTCTTCGGTGACAACGGTTCGGGCATGCACACCCACCAGTCGCTCTGGAACGACGGCAAGCCGCTGTTCTACGACGAGAACGGCTACGGCGGCCTGTCCGACGTCGCCCGCTGGTACATCGGCGGCCTGCTGAAGCACGCCCCGGCGCTCCTCGCGTTCACGAACCCGTCGATCAACTCGTACCACCGCCTGGTCAAGGGCTTCGAGGCACCGGTCAACCTGGTCTACTCGGCCGGCAACCGCTCGGCAGCGATCCGCATTCCGATCACGGGCACGAACCCGAAGGCGAAGCGCATCGAGTTCCGCGCGCCGGACGCCTCGGGCAACCCGTACCTCGCCTTCGCCGCGCAGCTGATGGCGGGCCTGGACGGCATCCAGAACCGCATCGAGCCGCACGAGCCGGTCGACAAGGACCTCTACGAGCTCCCCCCGGAGGAGGCCAAGGGCATCCCGCAGGTGCCGGGCTCCCTCGACGAGGCACTCGAGGCGCTCGAGGCGGACCACGAGTTCCTCACGAAGGGCAACGTCTTCACCGAGGACCTCATCCAGACGTGGATCGACTACAAGCGTGAGAACGAGATCCTCCCGCTCGCGCAGCGTCCGCACCCGTTCGAGTACGAGCTGTACTTCGGCGTCTGACCTTCGCTGAACGCAGGAGAGCCCCGCACTGTCCCGGTGCGGGGCTCTCCTGCGTTCGCGGCACCGGTCAGGACGGCGTCCCGAGTGGGATCGGGCGTACCTGGGCGGATCAACGGACCTGGTACACCCGGAAGGACCAGCTACGCCCGGGAGCAACAGGTCTGCCCGGCAGGTGGTGCGGTGGTGACCAGCCTGGAGGCGCGGGGCGGCCTGGCGGACGGGCGCCGCGCCTCCAGGCTGGTCGCGACGCACGCTCGTGGTCGCCGCACCGCGTCACCGTGCCGCGCCACCTCGCTGCCGGAGCAGACGGCGGCACGCAGTGCCGCGCCGTGACCCGCCCCCGGGGCCCACGGACGACGCAGCACCCGGGTGCCGGACACGCGCACACGCACGGACGGGGCCCACACCGCCCCGGCGCGGGCCCCGTCCTCGAGGTGACGAGTGCCTACCGCGCCGTCGCCAGCACGTCGGCGGCACCCGCCGCCACGCTCACGGGTGCACCCGTGACCGGCGTGGGACGTCCCAGGGAACGGACGGACCACCCCGCCTCGACCCAGTTCGCGACCGGGAGGCAGTTGCGCGCGTCGATCACCGAACGGCGTCCGACGAGCGCTCCGAGGGCGGCCGGGTCGGCACCGACGACCTCGTCCCACTCGGTGAGCACGAGCACCAGGTCGGCGCCCTCGACCGCGTCGGTCATCGACGTGGCGTACGTCAGCGTCGGGAAGGACCGACGGGCGGTGTCGTTCGCCTCCGGGTCCCACAGCGAGACCTGCGCGCCGCGCAGGTGCAGGGCGGCGGCGACGTTGAGCGCCGGCGAGTCCCGCACGTCGTCGGTGAGCGGCTTGAAGGCCGCCCCGATGACCGCGATGCGACGGTTGAGCACCGAGCCACCCAGGGACTCGATGGACATGTCGATGACGCGTTCCCGCTGCCCCATGTTGATCTCGTCGACCTGCTGCATGAGTCCGACGACCCGCCCGGCGCCGAGCTCCCCCGCACGGTGCATGAGGGCACGGATGTCCTTCGGCAGGCAGCCGCCGCCGAAGCCGAGGCCGGCGTTGAGGAACTTCCGGCCGATTCGCTCGTCGTGCCCGAGGGCGTCGGCGAGGGTGGTGACGTCGGCACCGGTGATGGCGCACATCTCCGAGATCGCGTTGATGAAGGAGATCTTCGTCGCGAGGAACGCGTTCGCGCTGACCTTGACGAGCTCGGCGGTCGCGAGGTCCGTCGAGACCACCGGGGTGCCCTCGGCGATCGGGGCGGCGTAGACCTCGCGGATGACGGCGTCCGCAGCGGCCGAGGCACCGCCCCACACCAGGCGGTCCGGGTGCAGCGTGTCCGCGACGGCCTTGCCCTCGCGCAGGAACTCGGGGTTCCAGATGAGCTCGGCGTCGATCCCGCTCGGGGTGAACTCCCGGACGATGCCGCGCAGCCGCTCGGCGGTGCCGACCGGCACGGTCGACTTCCCGACGATGAGGCCCGGGTGGGTGAGGTGCTCGGCGACCCCGCGGGTTGCGCTCTCGACGTACGCGAGGTTCGCCGCGTGCGACCCGGCCTTCTGCGGGGTCCCGACGCAGATGAAGTGCACGTCGGCCGCGGCGACCGCGTCGGCCATCGAGTCGGTGAAGCGGAGCTTGCCGGTCGCGACGTGCTTCGTGATGAGCTCCGGCAGCCCGGGCTCGTAGAACGGGACCTCGCCGGCGGAGAGCGCCGCGAGCTTCGCCGGGTCGACGTCGACGCCGATGGTGTCGAAGCCCATCTCGGCCATGGCGGCCGCGTGGGTCGCACCGAGGTAGCCGGTGCCGATGACGCTGATCACCGGCGCGGGGCGGGTGTCGGGGGACGTGGATGCCTTCTTCGGAGCGGTCACTTCGAGACCTCCTGCAGGTCGTAGTCGATGTCGGTGCGGGCGATGCCCTTCGCGAAGGTCGCGAGGCTGTCGGCGCGGGAGTCGATGCGCCAGTCGTTCGTGGTGCGCGTGCCGTCGACGATGGTGGTCGCCACCTGGCTGAAGTACGCGAAGCCGATGACGTCACGGTTCGCCGGGTCGGCCAGGGCGTCGAACAGCGAGTCGAGCCACTGCGACTTCTGGCTGTCGGAGACCGTGCCCCCGGTCTCGGTCGCGCCGATCTCGTTGAGGACGATGTTCTTGCCCGGGGCGACCTTGCGGATCTGGGCGAGGGTCGCGCCGAACGTGTTCTGGAAGGTCGGCTGCTCGGTCGGCGTGCGGTAGTAGCCGGACATGCCCACCCAGTCGACGTACTGCGCGCCCGGGTAGTACTGCTGCATGTACGCGAGCGTCTGGTAGTCCGGGTTGCCGAGCTTGTCGATGCGCGACGGCGACCAGTTCCAGATGACGTAGTCGTTCGCGCCGTTCGCCTGGAAGACGTTCCACACGTGCTGCCACATGGCCGTGTAGGAACCCTTCGCGTTCTGCTGCTTGGCGCCCTCGGACCAGTTGTACCAGGAGCCGTTCATCTCGTGGTCGAGGCGGATGACGAGGGGCATGCCGTTCGCCTTCAGCGCCTGCGCGTACCGCGTCAGGTAGTCGTCGAACCTGCCGGAGACGATGTCCTGGTTCGTGTAGCCGGCGACGTAGGCCTCGTCGTTCCCGGTCTTCGCGGGCACGGTCTCCCACGTCATCATCGGCAGTCGTCCGTTCGCCCAGGACCGCTGGACGGCGGTCTGGTTGAAGTCCTGGTCGAAGCCCTGGAAGAAGCCGACCATGTTCGTGGCCTTGCCGACCTCCTGCGAGACGCTGTCGTACTCAGCCCAGTTGAACGGTGCCTGCGCCGTGTAGAGCCCGAACCAGCGGGACTGCTGCCCGAGGATCTCGGCCTTCGACGGCGTGCTGATCGGTTCGGTCGCTGGGTCCTTCGAGGGGCCGGCGTTCGGCGAGCCAGCGCTGCCGCCGTGCGCCCCGGAACCACCCTTCGCCGCACCGCCGGCACCGGCGGCCTTGGCCGCGCCGGCCGCGCTCGCGGCCCCGGCCGCGGCGCTCTTCGCGGCGCCGAGGTCGGACTGCAGCGACGCGATCTGCGCCTTGAGCTTCGTGATCTCCTCGGCCCGCGAGCCGGCCTGGGCCCCGGAGGCGTCGAGCTTGCCCTCGAGCGCCCAGATCTGCTTCTGCGCGGCGGTGAGCTTCGTCTGGAGCTCGGCGGCGGACACCTTCTTCGACGCGGACGCCGGTGGGCGGACCCCGAGGGCCTCACCGACCGCCGTCGACACCGGACCGCCGGGCGACACCCAGACCATCCAGGTGATGAGTCCGAGGACGAGGACGATCGCGGTGGTCCCGATCGCGGTGCGACGGGCGTGCTTGCTGGACTGTGCCCACCAGGTACCGGTGGAGCGGATGAGGTCAGACAATGAGGAACGCCTCCAGAGCGAAGATCGCGATCCCGATGCAGTACGGGATCGCCGCGTACGGGTTGAGCCGGCGACCGCGGCGCGGCGCGGGGCGCCCGGCCGGGGCCGCGGCGGTGGCCGTCGAGCGGCGGGTCGCGAGGACCGTCGTGGTCGAGGTGGTGGTCGCGTCCGCGCCGAACAGCTCGTCGAAGGCGCGGTCGGCGGCGGCCTGTTCGGCCGGCAGCGCGCGGTCCGCGGCACCGGTCGCGGGGCCGTCGCCGGTCCCTGCGGCGTCGACCGGGCTCACCGGCGCGAGACCGGTCGTCGGCTGCACCGGCTCCTGCTCCATCGGTCCACCGGCGTACGCCCCGGCCCGGGTCCCCCACCCCGACGCGTGCGCCAGGCGGAAGAAGCCGATGAGCCGGATCGGCATGAGGAAGAAGGTCGACACGATGATGAAGAGCGGGAGCCGGAAGAAGTCGCTCGGCTTCTCGGACAGGTGTCGGATCTGCCGGATCGCCATGCTCAGCACGCTCGAAACGACCATGAGTGCGGCGACGTAGACGAAGCCGGTCGAGAAGCCGTACTGCTGCAGGATGCCCTGGTACAGGTTCTCGCCCTGCCCGGTGAGCGCCCGGTAGATCCACCCGGCGATGACGCCGAACAGCATGAACGGCAGCAGGATGTCGGTGACGAAGAAGACCGCGAGCAGCGGGGCGTGCCCGAGCATCCACGGCAGCATCCGCAGCGTGTTGTACTGCGACCCGCGTGCCCAGCGCAGCTGCTGCTTGAACAGCTTCTTCACCTGGAGCGGTGCGTCCGTGTAGACGAGCGACGTGTACTGGTAGACGGTCCGGTACCCCTCCTTGAGCGTCAGGTTCGTGAGCGTCCGGTCGTCGGACACCTCGAGGAAGACGCCCATGAACTCCTCGTGCATGAACTTGTCCATCACGCGGGTGAGGATGCTGCGGCGGAACGCGATGGTCCGCCCGGGCAGGCAGCCGATCTGGCCGAGCACGCTCTGCGCGGGCATCGAGTACAGCGCCCGGGAGTTCTCGAGCCAGTCCGCCCAGCGGGTGATCCAGGACCGGGTCGGCTCGAGGATCCGCTGGCGGGTGGTGACGCCGCCGACGGACTCGTCCGCGAACGGCTTCAGCAGCTCCTCGAGCGTGCCGGGCGTCCAGACGGTGTCGGAGTCGACGAGCACGGTGATGTCACCGTTCGAGAGCTCGGTGCCGACCTTGACGGCGTTGCGCTTGCCGGGGATCGGGGTGTGGGTCCAGCGGACGAGCGGGGCGAACTCGTCGCAGACCTCCTCGAGTGCCTCGTTGCGGGCGCCGTTGATGACGACGATGATCTCGCCCGGTCGCTGCTCGACCATGCGGCCGATGACGTCCCGGAAGAGGTCGAGCGGCTCGTCCACCACGGGGACGACGACACTCGTCGTCCCGGTGTACGTGCCGGTGAAGGGGCGGTACCGGGCGGACAGCACGACCTTGAGGATCCAGAGCAACCAGATCACCGCGGAGTACACGGCGAACAGGTAGAACTCGGGATGCCCTTCGACCATCTGCCGGATCTGGAGGATGAAGGTGAACATCGATCCCTGCTTCAACGTTCGAGGTGGGGATTCCGCTCCATCGAGGAACCTGTGGGGGTTCGGGTGTCCTCATTGAGACAGAACCTGAACGTCGGCGCAACGCGTCCCCCGTCCGGGGGCGGTCGGGTCACCTCGCGGGGTACGTCGGTGTCCCCCACGGACTCGAGGAACGCTGTCCGCACTGCTGCTGACAGCACTGATGCGGACCGGTCAGTGTCGCGTCACCGTTCCGTCGGGGCGCATCGACGGCCGGGAGGCGCGACCCGCTTCCGCCAGGAACCCCAGGTCAGCAGGTGGTCCCGACCGATCCGCGGGGTCGCCCGGCCCGGCTCGGTTGCGGGTCGCCGACGAGCGGAGCCGTCCGATGGTGCGCGTCGGCGCGGGGGTGACGGCGGGGTACGCCGGGAACGCGATCGGGGGACAGCGTTCGATGCACAGGAATCGACCCGGAGACCTTCTCAAGTTCGGGTCTCGGAGGTCGTCCCGGGCGTGTCGCGGCCGGGGTCAGCGCCGGGTCAAGCGCCGTAGAACTCCCGCTCGAACACCTGCCGCGCCCGTCGGGTGACGCCGAGGTAGTCGTCCTCGAGGCGCGACGCGGACCCCGGCGGGTACTCCAGCAGCCGCGCGATGCCCTCGAGCTGCACCCGGTCGACGGGCAGCACGTCCGTGGTCCTCCCCGACCAGAGCACGAGCGCACTGCGGGTGCGGGACGCGAAGCGCCAGGCGGCGCCGAGCTTCTCGGCGTCCTCGGCGGCGACGAACCCGGCCGCGGTCGCCGCGTCCAGTGCCTCGAGCGTCGACGTGGTCCGGAGGCCGTGCACCGCGGTCGCGTGCTGGAGCTGGAGCAGCTGCACGAACCACTCGACGTCGCTCAGCGACCCTCGTCCGAGCTTGAGGTGCCGTGCGGGGTCGGCGCCGCGCGGGAGTCGTTCGGACTCCACGCGTGCCTTGATCCGGCGGACCTCGCGGACCTCGCGCTCGTCGATGTGCTCGGGGTAGCGCGTGCGGTCGGCGAGGTGCTCGAAGTCGCGGAGCAGCTGCTGGTCGCCGACCGAGCCCCGGGCGCGCAGGAGCGCCTGGGCCTCCCACGTGAGGGACCAGCGGGCGTAGTACGCGCCGTACGAGTCGAGCGTGCGGACGACCGGGCCGTTCTTCCCCTCGGGGCGCAGGTCGATGTCGAGCTCGAACGGGTGGATCGCGTCCTCGGTGAGCCGGGACAGCTCGCGCACGATGCGCTGCGCGGCCCGGGACGCCTGCTCGGACGGCAGGTCCTCGGCCGCGCGGTACACGTACAGGACGTCGGCGTCCGACCCGAAGCCGAGCTCGCGTCCGCCGAACCGGCCCATCGCCACCACACCGAACTCCAGCCCCTCCGGGGCGTCCCGTCGGGCGAGGGCGAGGACGCCCGCGAGCGTCGCCTCGGTGACGTCGGTGAGCGCGGGGCCGAGCTGGTCGACGTCGAGGTGGCCGAGCACCGCCGCCATCCCGAGCCGCAGGGTCTCCCGACGCCGGGCCGACCGGACGAGCGCGGCCGCACCCTCGACGTCGTCGCCGTGCCGGGCCGTCGTCGCGCTGTGCTCGGCGAGCAACGACTCCGCCGGACGCGGACGCAGCAGGGCCTCGGGCTCGTCGAGCCACGCCACGGCCTCGGGGAACCGTTCGAGCAGGCCGGCGAGGAAGGCCGACTCGGACAGCACCGTCGTCAGCGAGTGCGCGGCACCGGACGAGTCGCGGAGCATGCGGAGGAACCAGCTCGACTCGCCGAGGGTGTCGCTCAGGCGACGGAAGGCCAGGAGCGCACGGTCCGGTGCCGGCCCCTCCGCCATCCACCGCAGGAGCACCGGGAGCAGGTTCCGCTGGATCGCCGCGCGCCGGCTCGTGCCCTGCGTGAGCGCACGGATGTGGCCGAGGGCACCGGACGGGTCCGCGAAGCCGATCGCGCCGAGGCGGTCGGCCGCCTGGTCGTTCGTCAGGACGATGTCGCCGTCGGTCGCCGCGACCGCGGAGAGCAGCGGACGGTAGAACAGGCGCTCGTGGAGTCCGCGGACCTCGAGCTTCACGCCGCGCCACCGCTGTTCGAGCGCGGAGGCGGAGGTCGCGAGGCCGGTCGACCGGGCGAGCACCCGGAGCTCGTCCTCGTCAGAGGGCATGAGGTGCGTGCGCTGCAGCCGTCGGAGCTGGATGCGGTGCTCGAGCAGCCGCAGCAGGGCGTAGTCCGGCCCGAAGCGCGCGGCCTCGGGGCGTCCGACGTACCCGGCGCTGGCGAGGGCGTCCATCGACTCGAGCGTCGAGCGCACCCGCACCGACTCGTCGTCCCGACCGTGCACGAGCTGCAGGAGCTGCACGGTGAACTCGACGTCACGCAGCCCACCCGGACCGAGCTTCAGCTGCCGGTCGACCTCGGCGTCCGGGATGTGCTCCGTGACCCGCTCGCGCATCCGCTGCACCGACTCGACGAAGCCCGGCCGCTGCGCCGAGCTCCAGACGAACGGGGCGACCGCCGCCGCGTACCGCGCCCCGAGGTCGGCGGACCCCGCGATCGGACGGGCCTTGAGGAGCGCCTGGAACTCCCACCCCTTCGCCCAGCGCTCGTAGTACGCGACGTGGGAATCGAGGGTCCGGACGAGCGCCCCGTCCTTGCCCTCCGGTCGGAGGTTCGCGTCGACCTCCCACAGCGCGGGTTCGGCGGCGAGGTCGGTGATCGCGTGGGTCGCCGCGATCGCCAGGCGCGTCGCGATGAGCACGGCCCGGTCGGTCCCGACCCCGGTGTCGGCGTCGTCGTCGCGGGTCGGCTCGGTCACGAAGATGACGTCGACGTCGCTGACGTAGTTGAGCTCGCGCGCGCCGGCCTTGCCCATGCCGATGACCGCGAGCGGGGTGGCCGCGACGTCGGCGGCCGGGAACGGGACCTCGCGCCGGGCGACGTCGACCGCCGCCTCGAGCGCGGCGCCCGCGAGGTCGGCGAGTCCGGCCGCCACCGACGGGAACACCTCGGTCGGGGCGGGGTGGAGCACGTCGTACAGGGCGATCTGCGCGAGGTGCCGGCGGTACCGGACCCGCAGGCGCAGGCGGGCGTCCTCACCCGTCGCTCCGTCGACGGCTTCGAGGAGCGACGCCGTGTAGGCGTCCTGGTCCCAGGGCGCGGTCACCGGGTCGAGCAGCAGCGCGATCTCGGCCGGGCGCCGGTGCAGGAACTCCCCCAGCCCGACCGACGCCCCGAGCAGGCGTACGAGCCGCTCGGTCGCCTGCCGGTCCGCCAGGACCGGCCGGAGCTCGTCCGGGGCGCGCTCGAGCAGGCGCTCCACGAGGCGGAGCGCACCGTCGGGATCGGCCGTGGCCTCCCACAGGGCCGGGGCGTCGCTGACCGGCACCCGCAGGTCCGGGCCGAACTGCGCCTCCAGGCCGGCGATCCGTTCCAGGCTCTCCGACAGCTCCGCGAAGCCCAACCGGGCCATCTCGGAACGGGACGTCCTCGTCCGACCGGTCACGTGGTGCTCCGGGCGGGCTGCTAGAGCGCGCCGAGGTTCGTGTCGAGCTCGAACGGCGTGACCTGGTCGCGGTAGGCCTTCCACTCCTGCCGCTTGTTGAGCAGCACGTAGTTGAAGACCTGCTCGCCGAGGGTCTCGGCGACGAGCTCGGAGTCCTCCATGAGGCCGAGCGCGTGGTCGAGGCTCGCCGGGAGCTGCTTGTAGCCCAGTGCACGGCGCTCGGCGTCGGACAGGCTCCAGACGTTGTCCTCGGCCTCGGGCGGGAGCTCGTAGCCCTCGTCGATGCCCTTCAGACCGGCCGCGAGGAGCAACGAGTACGCCAGGTACGGGTTCGCCGCGGAGTCGATTCCACGGTACTCGACCCGGGCGGACTGGCCCTTGTTCGGCTTGTACAGCGGGACCCGGAGCAGCGCCGAGCGGTTGTTGTGCCCCCAGGTGACGAACGAGGGTGCCTCGTCGCCGCCCCAGAGCCGCTTGTAGGAGTTGACGAACTGGTTCGTCACGGCGGTGATCTCGGGTGCGTGGCGGAGCACGCCCGCGATGAAGTGCCGCGCGGTCTGCGAGAGCTGGTACTCGCCGCCGGCCTCGTAGAACGCGTTCTGGTCGCCCTCGAAGAGCGACACGTGCGTGTGCATGCCCGAGCCCGGCTGCCCGGAGATCGGCTTCGGCATGAACGTCGCGTAGACGCCCTGCTCGATCGCGACCTCCTTGACCACCGTGCGGAAGGTCATGATGTTGTCCGCCATCGTCAGCGCGTCGGCGTAGCGGAGGTCGATCTCGTTCTGCCCGGGACCGGCCTCGTGGTGGCTGAACTCGACCGAGATGCCGAGGTCCTCGAGCATCCGGACCGAGCGGCGTCGGAAGTCGTGGGCGCTGCCGCCCGGGACGTTGTCGAAGTAGCCGGCCTGGTCGACGGGCTGCGGGCCGCCGTCCTTCCAGTCGCGGCTCTTCAGCAGGTAGAACTCGATCTCGGGGTGCGTGTAGAACGTGAAGCCCCGGTCGCTCGCCTTGGCGAGGGTGCGCTTGAGCACGTTGCGCGGGTCGGCCACGGCGGGCTGGCCGTCGGGCGTCGTGATGTCGCAGAACATCCGCGCGGTGGGGTCGACCTCACCGCGCCACGGCAGGATCTGGAAGGTCGAGGGGTCCGGGTGCGCGAGCACGTCGGCCTCGTAGCTGCGGGTCAGGCCCTCGATGGCGGAGCCGTCGAAGCCGATGCCCTCGGCGAAGGCACCCTCGACCTCGGCCGGCGCGATCGCCACCGACTTCAGGGTGCCGATGACGTCCGTGAACCAGAGGCGGATGAACTTGATGCCCCGCTCCTCGATGGTGCGGAGCACGAAGTCCGTCTGCTTGTCCATTCGAGGCCCTTTCCGTGGTGCTGCAGGACCCCCAGCCTATTGGTCTTCGTCGTCCCAACGCTCGTTGTTGGCCTTGATGCGGTCCAGGGCGTGTTGCGCTTCCTCGCGCGTCTCGAACGGGCCGATGCGGTCGCGCTGCGGGGACTGCGGGCCCTGCTCGACCGTCTTGGTCTTGTCGTTGAACCACCACTGGGACTCGATGCGTTCGTCGCTCATGCCGCCACCGTACCCACGCGGACGCGGGCGCGGCCGGGCGCGGTCGGGCTCGGCGGGCGGGTCGTTGTCGCCGAACTGTCGCTTTCGTGAAAGCGACAGATCTGCGCGGAACATCGACGGCGATCTGTCGCTCTCGCGTGGTGGAGGGGTCGACGGAGACGTGATCTGTCGCTTTCGCGACACGGGCGTGGGTGCGTGGGAGGGTCGGGCGGAGCGGGTGGGTCTGCGTCGCAGATCTGTCGCTTCCGTGAAAGCGACAGATCTGCGCGGAACATCGGCCGCGATCTGTCGCTCTCGCGTGGTGGACGGGGCGACGGAGACGTGATCTGTCGCTCTCGCAACAGGGCCCGGGGCCGTGGCGGCGGGGCGCCGGCGTGCGGTCCCTGTCGTCCGCGCTCCGCGCAAGGGCGACCGACCGCGCAACGCGGCCGCGCGACGGCGCAGCGCGACGCCCGGTTAGAGTGGTCCGCATGCCCCGGGACGCACACGGACACCTGACCGCCGGCCGGATCTCCCCGCAGCGACCCGTCCCCCGGGACATCGAGCGCCCCGAGTACGTCGGGAAGGCCGAGCCGCACGAGCACGGCCTCGGCGACACCTACACGCCCGACGAGGTCGAGCGGATCCGCGCGGCGGGGCGCATCGCCTCGCAGGCCATCGACGCCGTCGGTGCCGCGATCCGGCCCGGGGTCACGACCGACGAGCTCGACCGGATCGGGCACGAGTACGTCGTGTCGCACGGCGCCTACCCCTCGACGCTCGGCTACCGCGGCTACCCGAAGTCGCTCTGCTCCAGCCTGAACGAGGTGATCTGCCACGGCATCCCGGACGACACCGTGCTGCAGGAAGGCGACCTCGTCAACATCGACGTGACCGCGTACAAGGACGGCATGCACGGCGACACGAACCGCACGTTCGTCGTCGGCGAGGCCGCCCCCGAGGTCACCGACCTGGTCACCCGCACGGAAGAGGCACTGCGTCGCGGGATCAAGGCCGTCGCGCCCGGACGCCAGGTCAACGTCATCGGACGGGCCATCGAGGCCTACGCGAAGCGCTTCGGCTACGGGGTCGTCCGCGACTACACCGGCCACGGCGTCGGGCGCGCGTTCCACTCCGGGCTGATCATCCCGCACTACGACGCACCCCAGTACGACACCGTCATCGAGCCCGGCATGGTGTTCACGATCGAGCCGATGCTCACCCTCGGCGGCATCGAGGCCGACATCTGGTCCGACGACTGGACCGTCTCGACGCGCGACAAGTCCTGGACCGCACAGTTCGAACACACCCTCGTCGTCACCGAGCGCGGCGCGGAACTCCTCACCGTCTCCTGAAAGGGCCCCAGTTCCCATGACCTCACTCGCAGTCGGCGTCGACATCGGCGGTACGGGCATCAAGGGCGCGATCGTCGACGTGACCACCGGCGAGCTCCAGACCGACCGGATCAAGAAGGCCACCCCCGAGGGCGGGAAGCCGCACGACATCGTCGCCGTGGCGAAGTCGATCCTCGACGAGCTCGCCCCCGGCGCGGACGTGCCGGTCGGGGTCTGCTTCCCCGCGATCGTCCGTGACGGCAAGACCATGTCAGCCGCGAACGTGTCGAAGAAGTGGATCGGCTTCGAGGCCGAGGCGCTGTTCGAGAAGGAACTCGGGCGCTCCATCCACTTCGTCAACGACGCCGACGCCGCCGGGTTCGCCGAGCAGCAGTTCGGCGCCGCGAAGGGCAAGGATGGCCTCGTCGTCGTGACGACCCTCGGCACCGGGATCGGCACCGCGCTCATCAACGACGGTGTCCTCATCGTCAACTCGGAGCTCGGACACCTGGAGATCGACGGCCACGACGCCGAGTCGCGGGCCTCGTTCGCGGCGAAGGAGCGGGACGAGCTCAGCTGGAAGCACTGGGCGAAGCGCCTGCAGACGTACTACTCGACGCTCGAGGCGCTCCTCTCCCCCGAGCTCTTCGTCGTCGGCGGCGGCGTGTCGAAGCACCACGAGGAGTTCCTGCCGCTGCTCGACCTGCAGGCCGGGATCATCCCCGCGACGCTCCGCAACAACGCCGGCATCATCGGTGCGGCGACGCTGGCCGCACGGTCGCACGCGCCCCGGTAGACTCAGCGGTGCGAACGGGTCGGTGAGACGGTCGCGTCACTCCCCCGGGAGTGCCGAGGAACGTCCGGGCTCCACAGAGCAGGGCGGTGGGTAACACCCACCCGGAGCAATCCGCGAGACAGTGCCACAGAGAACAGACCGCCGGCGGCGACGTCGGTAAGGGTGAAACGGTGGTGTAAGAGACCACCAGGGGTCCGGGTGACCGGATCCGCTCGGTAAACCTCGCCCGGAGCAAGGTCAGACAGAGGACGTCGAGGCTGCTCGCCGAGTCCTCGGGTAGACCGCTGGAGGCCGACGGCAACGTCGGTCCGAGAGAGATGGCCGTCACCGCCGCGTCAGCGGCGGGACAGAACCCGGCGTACGGCCGGCCCGTTCGCGCACCGACCACGAGACGGACGGGAGGCGCGGTGCCAGCTGGCACCGCGCCTCCCGTCCGTCTGCTGGTCGCGTCCGCTACAGGCCCGACTCGGCCGTCCGCACCAGGATCGCGTCGCTGTCCGGGCAGAGCACCACGTCGTCCGGTGCGGCGCGACGGATGGTCTGCAGGTCCGAGTTGGTGAGCGTCACCCCGGACGCCGTGGAGACGCCGCCCTGCAGGAGCGACGCGCCGAAGCCGTACCGCGCCCGCTGCCGGTCGTACAGCGCCAGGAGGTCGGCGGGCACCTTCGCGGCGACCGCTGCCCGGCTCTGCACCGCGGCGTCGCGGTCGGCCTCGACGCGGGCGATCTCGGCGTCGCGTTCGGCGACGAGCGAGGACCGGGAGGCCTCGACGTCGGCGAGCTGCGCCTCGATGTCCCCGACCCGGGCACGGTGCACGTCGAGCTGCTCCATGACCTCGAGCTCGGCCGTCTCGAGGTCGCCGATGCGCCGCTGGAGCGACTCCATCTCGCTCTGCAGCCCGGCGGCGTCCTTCGCGTTCGAGACGTTCTGCAGCATCGTCGTGTCGCGGGTGATGCGTGCCTGAGCGGTCGCGGTGTCGGACTCCAGGCGTGCGAGGTCCCGCTCGGCGTCCTCGGCACGGCCGGTGGCGGCGACGAGCTCGGCGCGGAGCTTCGCGGCGGTGCTGCCGAGCTCGGTGAGCTTGTCGCCCTTCTGCAGCGACGTGATGCGGTGCGTGAGGCGGGTCACGTCGTTGTCGAGTCGCTGGAGGTCGAGGAGGACGACCTGGTCCTCGGGTGCTGCCTTCACGGTCGGTCTCCTTCGGGGACGGTGGTGGTGTCGGGGTGGGACGCGGCGGTGGCGGGCTGGTCGGCCCGCGTGGCGGGCTGGTCGGCCCGTTCGGCCGACTCGGCGGGCTGGTCGGGCTGCGCGGCGGGCCCGCCGGGCTCGGTCGCCGGCAGGACGGCGAAGTCCCAGGGGTCGGTGCGGAGGTCGCTCACGGTGACGCGGACGCCGGCTGCCCGGCGGAGCTGCTCGGCCGCGACGTCGAGCCAGAGCCACTCGGTGGCCCAGTGCGACGTGTCGACGAGTGCGGGGCCGTCGCCGAGCATCGCCTGCTCCCGGAACTCCGACGCGGGGTGGTGGCGCAGGTCGCTCGTGACGTAGACGTCGGCGGCCCGCACCGCGGGGTTGCCGAGGAGCGAGTCGCCCGCACCCGCGCAGAGCGCCACGGTGCGGACCGGCCGGTCGAAGTCGCCGGACACGCGGACGCCGGTCGCGGTGGGCGGGAGCAGGTCGACGAGGGACCGCGCGAGGGCCCCGAGCGTCGTGGCCGTCGGCAGGGTCCCGACGCGGCCGATGCCGGTCTCGGGGTCCGAGCCGGACTCCAGCGGGCGCTGGTCGGTCAGCCCGAGCCGGTCGGCGAGCACGGCCGAGGTGCCGGTCGTGACGACGTCGGCGTTCGTGTGCGCGGCGAGGAGCCCGGCACCGCCGCGGACGAGGGTCGCGAGGACCGCACCCTTGTAGGTGGACTCGTCGATCGTGGTGACCCCGCGGAGCAGCAGCGGGTGGTGCGTCAGGAGGAGGTCCGCACCGAGCTCGACGGCCTCGCTCGCGGTGGCCGGGACGGCGTCGACGGCGAGGTGCACGTGCTCGACCTGCTGGTCGGGGTGTCCGGCGACGAGCCCGACGGCGTCCCAGGACTCGGCCCCGGCGGCGGGCCACAGGTCCTCGATGACGGCCTGGAGTTCGCGGAGCGTCGGCATCCCGTCAGTCTACCGAGCCGTCCGGTCCCGCCGGGCCGCGGGTCGGACCCGGCCTGGGCGGTTCAGCGTCGGCCGACGAGGCGCAGCAGGCGGGCGACGAGCCGTGCCCACCAGCCCGGCTGGTCCTGGTCGACCGTGACGGGTGCGCTCGAGGTGTCGGCGGACCGTGTCGCGTCGGCACCGTCCGGACCGAGGCCGGAGGCGACCGTCTCGGGCAGGACGACGGGCGTGCTCGCGGTGGCGCCGGTGTGCGCGGTCAGCACGGCCGCGAAGGCGGCACGGTCGATGACCGTGGGGCCGGTGGCCGGCTGCACGAGCGGCGTGGGGCGCGTGTTCGCCGAGACCGGGCTGACGGCCGGGAGGGACAGCACGAGTCGGGCCGGTTCGTCGCGGCCCGGGGCGGTCGCCTCGGCGCCGGGGGCGACCGTGGGGACCACCGGGGACGCCATCGCGGCCCGGCGCGCGGCGGCGCGGCCGACGGTCCGAGCACCGCGGTCCGCGGTGCCGCGGCCGGTGTCCGCGAGCGAACGTGACGCCGTGGCCCGGCGGGCGGCGGCGCGGTCACGGCGGTCCGACTCGGCGGCTGCGTCGGCGAGCAGGTCGGCGAAGACGGCGTGTGCGAACTCGCGGGCGGCGGTGACCTCGGCGTCGTCGTACCCGGCGACCGTGGCCTCCCAGGCGGCGAGGCGGGCGAGGTCCTCGTCACGACGTCGGACCTCGTCCTCGAGCAGGACGATGCGTTCGATGGTGGTGCGTCCGCTGCTCGCGGCGACCTCGACGGCGAGGTCCTCGATGCGCAGGGCGATGCGCTCCGGCGGCTCCGGGAAGGCCGGGGCGCAGGCGGCGACGTGGCGGGCGCGGTCGCGGCGGCGGAAGGCGCTGGGCGCTGCCGCCTCGGATGCTCCGTCCGGTGCGGTGCGCGCGGCGTCCGGGCTGGTGCGCTCGGCGTCGGGTGTGGTGACACTCGGGTCGTGGGAGGTGGTCGCGTCGGCGGCGGCCGCGGTGTCCGCTGCGGTGGTCGGCTCGACCACGGCGGTCTGCGCGCCGTCGACCGCGGCGAGGTCGGCGGCCGCGGGGCGCTGCACCGGTCCGGTGACGGGCGGGACGACGAGGTCGGCCAGGTACGGCGTCCGGGTGGCCGGGGCGTCCCGGAGCCACTCCTCGAGCTCGCGCCCGAACGGGTCGACGAGGGGAGCGCGTGCACCGGACTGCGTTTCCATGTGACGCAGGATAGATATCACGCGCCTCGAGATGCGGCACATCCGCGGTGTGTCGCGGTTCCCGGGGTCCGGCGCGTGGTGTGCCACCCCGGACGTGAGCGGCGTGTCGCACCCCGTCCCACCGTCTCTGGAGCGCGGTCAGCAGCGAGCGGAGAAGGCCTCGAGCAGCCGACGGCCCTCCGGCCAGTCCCCCACGCCGCTGGCCACGTTGACGTGCTGGCGGGGACCCACGCGGAGCACCTCGGCACCGAGGGTCGCCGCGAACCCCAGCGCCCGGTCGACGCCGCAGTACGGGTCGTCGTCGCTCACCACGAGGGCGGTCGGTACCTGCACCGCCCGGTTCGGGGCGCGGAACCCCGCCGCAGCCGGTGGGAACGCCGGGGTCTCGGGGTCGGGCGGTGCGACGAGGAACGCCCCGGCGACCTGTTCCGCGTGGTCGACGAGCCAGTGCGCCGCCGCCAGCACCCCGAGGCTGTGCGCCACGAGGACGGGCCGGCGGGGCGCCGCGGCCACGGCACGCGAGATGGCGTGTGCCCAGTCCTCCGGGTCCGGTTCGGACCACGACCCGGGGGCGATGCGCACGGCGTCGGGACCGCGGTCCCGCTCCCACCGGGACTGCCAGTGCTCGGCGTCGGAGCCCCAGATGCCCGGGATCACGACCCACGGGTGGTCCACAGCGCCGTCGACGGGGAGTTCGGTCACGGTCGGATCGTAGCCGTCGGCTCCGTTCGTGCGTCGTCCCGCGTCACCGGGTGACGCCGGACCGGTCGGCCTCAGTGCCCGAGGGTCTCGCGGGGGTACTCGCCGAAGCGCTTGGCGTACGCCGCCGAGAACCGGCCGAGGTGGGCGAAGCCCCAGCGGACGGCGACCTCGGCCACCGTGGTCTCGCCCGGCGTGCCGCGCTGGAGTTCCTCGCGGACGCGGTCCATGCGGACGCCGCGGAGCATCGCGTTCGGTGCCGTGCCGACCTGCCGCTGGAACGCCTGCTGGAGTCCGCGGACACTGAGGCCGACGTGCTCGGCGACGTCGGTCGTCGTGATCGGCGTGTGCGCGAAGGCGTGCAGGAACTCGATCGCCTCGCGCACACGGCTGCTCGCTCCCTCGGGCACGGGTGCCGTCGGGGCGAGCTGGCGGTGCGGGAACGTGCGGAGCATCGCGAGGGCGGTGTCGCGTGCGGTCTCGGCCATCGCGATCGGCGACACCGGTGCCGACCCGAGCACGGTCTGCGCGGCCCGACGCACCTGGGCGTTCCAGGCGCGGAGGTCCTCGGCCCGCGGGGTCTGCGCGTGGTCGAACACGAGCGGACCCGGGCCGGTCTGTCCGAGCTCGGCCGCGATGCCCTCGAGGTAGCCCCGGTCGAAGTGCACCAGGCTCTCGCGGACGTCCTGGAGCTCGAAGCGGAAGGACCCCTCGGTCGGGAACACGACGGGTGTGCCCGGCGCGTAGCTGACCTCCTCGCCGCCGGCCGTGATCGTGCCACCGCCCTGCGAGGTCCACATCACGACGTACTCGTCGTCGGTGCCGGCCTCTCCGGCGGCACGCGCGTCGAACAGCGTCGAGCGGAACGACATCGTCTGGTCGCCGACCACCCGGAACCGGTACGAGAACGGACGTTCGGTGCGCGACCCGACGAACCCGGAGCCGTCGTACGCCCGTCCGAACGTGTCGAGGGCGTCACCGAGGTCGGTGCCCGCCGTCTCGAAGCGCGTCCGTGGGTCGGCGGGGGTCTGCATGGTCATCAGGGGGAGCGTCCCATCCGGCACGGGCGGTGTCCGGCGTGTCCGTCCAGCGTGCGTGGACCGTCTCCCGCCGTGCGGGAAGTGGATGACCGCCTCCCCCGCTCGGGTGACGAGCGGTACCGGGCAGGGGTCAGTGCCGGCCGCGGTGCGCGGTCCAGCGGTTCCCGTCGCCGACACGCTCGTAGCGGAGGTCCTCGACGACCATCTGCACGAGCGCGAGCCCGCGGCCGCTCTCGGCGAGCCCCTCGGGCAGGTGCGCCTTCGCGGGGTCGACCGGAACCGGCACCCCGTCGTCGGTGAGCAGCACCCGCACGTCGTCCGCCCCGACGTCGAGGCGGAGCGAGCAGGAGACCGGGCGGCCGCCGGCGCCGTGCTCGATCACGTTGGAGGCGAGTTCGACCAGCGCGAGCTCGAGGGCCATCCGGTCCTCGACGGACACGTCGGGCTCGCGGTCCCACACGGACTCGAGGAACGTGTGCACCGCCGTGACGTCGTCCGGCGGGCAGGCGAGGTCGAGCACGTGGCCGCCCATGACGGGGCTCATCCCCAGTTCGTCACCGCGGCGTCCCCGTCCGGGTACGTCCGCAGGATCTTGTCGATGTTCGAGAGCTTGAGCACCATCTGCACCTGCTCGGACGGTGCCGCGATGCGCAGGTCACCGCCGGCCTGCCGCGCGGTCTTCAGGCAGCCGACCAGGGCGCCGAGACCGGACGAGTCCATGAACTCGACACCGGACAGTTCGACGACGAGCCGAGCGCGTCCACCGTCGACCACGGTCGCGACGGTCTCGCGGAACGTCCCCGCGCTCACCATGTTGAGCCGGCCGCTGCACTCCAGCACCGCCGTGTCCGACGAGACCTCGTGTACCTGGATGTCCATGCAGCCGCCCTCCTGATCAGTGTCGGTGCACCCAGCAACCTACCGGGTCGGTGCCGTCAGCCGGTACGGGTCCTCCGCGTGGCGAGGACCTGGACGACGAGCGCGGCCGTGATGAGCACCGCCATCACGCCGCCCATCGCGAGTGCCGTCCCGCCGAGCGCGCCCGCGAGCGGGGTGCCGAGCCCGCCGAGTCCGAACGTCAGCCCGCCCTGGAGCGCCGCCGCGGTCCCGGGGTGCGCCGCCCCGACGTGCTGGGTCCTCGTCATCGCGGCGGGCAGCACGAACCCCCAGGCGCCGGTCACCACGGCGAGACCGCACCACACGGGTACCGGCCCGGCACCGGTCGACGCCGCGACGAGCACGACCGAGCTGCCGACCGCGCCGACGAGCAGGCCGGTGGTGAGCAGCGCGTCCTCGGAGAACCGGCCGACGACGCGGCGGAACACCAGGGTCGTCACCACCATCGCCGTCGCGTTCGTGGCGAACACGAGCGTGTAGCGCTGCTCGCTGAAGCCGAACTGCTGCTGGAACACGAACGAGCTCGTGGCGATGTACGCGAAGAACCCCACGGTGGACAGCACCCCCGTCAGCACGGAGGCGCGGAACCTCCCGATCGCCAGCAGGTCACGGATGCGTCGACCGTTCGCGCGGAACCCCGTCCCGCCCCGGGCCGACCGCGGGAGCGTCTCCCGGAAGCGCAGGACCACCGCCACCGCGAACACGACCCCGAGCGCGGCGAGCACCACGAACATCGCCCGCCAGGTCGACACCGTCAGCACCGCTCCCCCGGCCAGCGGTGCGACGACCGGGCCGAGGGCGTTGATCGCCGCCAGGGTGCCGAACACGCGGGCGGTCCGCGCGCCGGTCGTCGTGTCGGACACCATCGCCCGCCCGGCGACGGCACCCGCGGCCCCTGCCAGGCCCTGGACCACGCGCGCGGCGACCAGCGTCCCGACGTCGGGGGCGACCGCGCACCCGACCGAGGCGATCGCGAACCCGATCGTCCCGACGAGCAGCAGCGGGCGGCGGCCGATGCCGTCGCTGACCGGACCGGCGAGGAGCTGGCCGACGGCGAACGCCACCAGGAACGCGGTCAGCGACAGCTGCACGGCGCCCGGTGTCGTGCCGAGTTCGCGTGCGATCGCCGGCAGCGCCGGGATGTACATGTCGGTCGCGAACGGCGAGACCCCGACGATGAGGGCGAGCGGGACGATCGGGGGCAGGGCGGCCCCGGTGGTGGCCGTCGACCCGGTCCCTGCGCGCTCCGTCGTCACGCGCGCCACGGTACGCGCCATCGAATCGGTTCGACGGGACCAGGGCGGCGGATGCGTGCGCATCGTGCGACACCGCGGCCGTCGGACGAGTCGCACGAGAGCGGCAGGCGGCGCGGGTGGGCGCGCGGGGCGACCCCGGACGGACGGGAGGCACGTGGCGGACCCGCCACGTGCCTCCCGTCCGTCACCGGGTCGCGGGGCGACCCGACCCGGTCACCCGGTGTTCTGCAGGCCGGCGGCGATGCCGTTCACGGTGAGCAGGAGCAGGCGGTGGTCGCCGTCCGTCGGGTCGGTGCTGCCGGACGTCCGGATCGCCCGGAGCGCACGGAGCTGCAGGTGCGACAGGGCGTCGACGTACGGGCTGCGGAGGCGCACGGCGCGGGCGAGGACGGGACGGTCCTCGAGCACGTCGCTGCCGCCCGACACCCGGAGGACCCACTCGCGGGTGCGGAGCATCTCGTCGAGCACCTGCGCCGCGAGGTCGTCGCGGTCGGCGAGCTCGAGGTACCGGCGCGCGATCTGCTCGTCGGTCTTCGCGAGCGACATCTCGACGTTCTTGATCATCGCGCCGAACAGCGGCCACTCGCGGTACGCCGTGCGCAGGAGCTCGACGTCGCCGACCGCCTGCAGCGCGGACCCGAGGCCGTACCAGCCGGCGAGGTTGATGCGCGCCTGCGTCCACGAGAAGACCCACGGGATGGCCCGGAGGTCCTCGAGCGACTCGACGCTCAGGCCGCGACGGGCCGGGCGCGAGCCGAGGGGCAGCAGGCCGATCTCCTCCATCGGCGTGACCCGCGCGAACCAGGGCGCGAAGCCGTCGGCCTTGACGAGGTCGTAGAACGCGGCGCGCGAGACGTCGTCGAGCTGCTGCGCGAGGTCGGCGAACCGGTCTGCTGCGGCCGCGGTGCGGTCCTCGTTCGACGGCGACGACGCGAACAGCGTGGCCGAGGCCATCTGCTCGAGGTGCCGGGCGGCGATGTCCTGGTCGCCGTACTGGGCGAAGATGACCTCGCCCTGCTCGGTGAGCTTCAGGCGACCGTCGATCGACCCCGGCGGCTGCGCGAGGACGGCCTCGTTCGCGGGTCCGCCGCCGCGGCCGAGCGAGCCGCCACGGCCGTGGAACAGGGTCAGCTCGACGTCGTTGTCCCGCGCCCAGTCGGCGATCCGGGCCTGGGCGTCGTACAGCGCCAGGTTGGCCGACACCGGACCGACGTCCTTCGACGAGTCCGAGTACCCGAGCATGACCTCGAGTCGACGCCCGGTCGCGGCCAGGCGGCGCTGGAAGGGTGCGGTGCGCACGGCCTCGTCGAGGATGTCGACGCTGGCGTGCAGGTCGGCGAAGGTCTCGAACAGCGGGATGACGTCGAGCACCGGCGCGGCCTCGGGCGAACCGAGCGCCGCGACGGCCAGCTCGTGCACGTTCGCCAGGTCGGCGGGCGACTGGGTGAAGGAGACGATGTAGCGGTGCGCGGCGCGGACGCCGTACCGCTGCTGGAGCTCGGCGATCGTCCGGAAGACCGCGAGGACCTCCTCCGTGGTCTCGCTCAGCGGGCCACCCGCGCGGATCTCGGCGAGGGCGGTCCGGTGCACCTGCGAGTGCTGGCGGACCTCGAGCTCGGCCAGGTGGAAGCCGAAGGTCTCCACCTGCCAGACGAGGTTCTGCAGGTCGCCGTTCGCGGTCCGTGCCGCACCGGCCGCGACGAGCGAGGCCTGGATGACCCGGAGGTCGGCGAGGAGCGCCTCGGGGCCGTCGTAGACGAGCGGGCCCTGGCCGCGGCGGGTGGCACGGATGCGGGCGGCCACGAACAGCAGCGCGCGGCGGTGGGTCTCGTTCGGGGCGCGGACGCCGATGCGCTCGGCGATGCCCGGGTCGAGGGCCTCCTGCGCGGCGACGAGCGCCTGCAGCCCGGCGTCGGCCGGGGTCTCGGCGGCGTCGAGCGTCAGGGCCGACCCGATCCGGGTCGCGGCACGGGCGAGGCCGAGCAGGATGTGCTCGGAGGCGATCTCGGCCGCCTGCCGTGTGACGTCGGCGGTCACGTGCGGGTTGCCGTCCCGGTCGCCGCCGATCCAGGTGCCGAACCGGACGAACGCCGGGGCGGTCACCGGCACGCGACCGGCGTCGTCGCCGAGCAGCCGGTCGTCGAGCAGGCGGTACACCTGCGGCACGATCTCGAACAGCGTCTGGTCGAACACGCTCATCGCGGTGCGGACCTCGTCGAGCGGGGTCGGCCGGGTCGTGCGGAGCGGCGAGGTGCGGAGGAGGGTCGTGATCTCCTCGAGCAGCCGGCGCTCGTTCTCGGCACGCGCGGTGGCGTTGCGGGCGCGGTCGCGCTCGTCGATGAGGTCCGTGATCCGTCGGACCGCCGTGGTCACCGCGCGACGGCGGGCCTCGGTCGGGTGCGCGGTGAGGACCGGGTGGAACCGGAGGTCGCGGAGCCGCTCGGCAGCGGCGTCGGCGCCGACCTGCTCGACCAGCGATGCGTAGGTCGCGGGGAACGAGTCGCCCGCGACGCCGCCGTCGTCGCCGCGACCGCGGAGGACCCGGACGCGGTGGTGCTCCTCGGCGAGGTTCGTGAGGTGGAAGTACGTCGTGAACGCCTGGGCCACCGCCTCGGCGCGCTCGGCCGACATGCCGGCCACGATCGCCTCGGCCCGCGCGGCACCCTCGGCGTCGGAGCCCTCGTAGGCCCCGATCACCGCGGCCCGCAGGTCCTCGACGTCGTGCAGCAGGTCCTCGCCACCGGTCTCCCGCAGCACCCGCCCGAGCAGGTTGCCGAGGTACCGCACGTCCGCGCGCAGGTCGCTGTCGACCGCTCCGCTGACGTCGTCCCGTGCGCGCCCGTGGCGCGTCGATCCGTCGATCGCCGTCATGGGTTCCTCTCACGTCCGCCGGGCACGCGGCCCGGGTCCCCAGCAGCGTACCGGCGGACGGCGACGCGTGACGACGCGTGACGAGGACCGTCCGGACGGACTCCGAGCGGTGCGACGGCGCCGGTGCTCAGGCCGTCACGGCGGGGGCGCCGTGCCCGATGGACCGCAGCACCGCACGGTCGAGCGACGCGGCCAGGTCGACCTCGGCGAGGACGGCCTCGCGCTCCTCGGCCGACCACGGTGCGGCGTCGAGTTCGGCGCGGTAGGTGTCCTCGAACGCCGCCGGGTCGGCGACCTGGTCGAAGATCGTGAAGAGCACGCCGTTCGTGTCGAAGCCGAACCGCTCCTCGAGCAGCCGGGCGAGCGACGGGCCGCCGCTGAGGTCGCCGAGGTACCGCGTGTAGTGGTGCGCCACGAACCCGCCGGGCGACGTCGCCGCGACCTCGTTCAGGCGTCGGACGTACGCCGTGGTGGCGGGCGTCGGGCAGCACAGCTCCGACCAGTCCGGGCCGACGAGGTACTCGAGGTCGGCGCGGATCGCGGGCAGCCGGGTGAGCTGCGCCGTGACGAACGGCGCCGCGACGGGGTGGTCCGCCATCCGTTCGGCGGCCCGTTCGAGTGCGGCGTAGACGACGGCGTACTGTCCGAGCAGGTCGGCGTAGTCGGCGACCTCGCACTCCCCCGCGAGCAGTCCGTGGGCCCCGGACGTGCCGGCGGCCGCGTCCGATCGGCCCGCCCGCCGCCGCAGCAGCTCGGAGAACGTCGTCACGGTCGCACCCATGAGGTAAGGCTAACCTCAGTGCTCGGAACGTCAAGCAGCCCACTGACAGGAAGTCCCCCGATGACCCCCAGCCCGAAGCGCCAGCAGCACGTCTTCGTCGTCGAGCGGACCGAACGGCTGACGCCGCACATGGTCCGCGTCCACCTCGGCGGGCCGGCCTTCCGGGACTTCGTCGACGGCGCCGACCCGGACCGGCTCGCGGCGACCGACAAGTACGTCAAGCTGCTGCTCGCCCCGCCGTCGTCCGGGCTCACCCCGCCGTACGACCTCGAGGCGCTCCGCACCGCCCTGCCGAAGCACGAGCGGCCCGCGCGCCGCACGTACACCGTGCGCGCGGTCGACCACGCGGCGGGGACGATCGCGATCGACTTCGTCGTGCACGGCGACGACGGCCTCGCCGGGCCCTGGGCGGCCGCCGCCCGTCCCGGGGACCTGCTCGCGCTGAGCGGCCCGGGCGGCGGGTACGCGCCGTCCACCGACCCGGCCGTCACGCACGTGCTGCTCGGCGACGACAGCGCCCTGCCCGCGATCGGCGCCGCCCTGGAGGCGATGCCCGCCACCGCGCAGGGCGTCGCGCTCGTCGAGGTGGCCGGGCCCGAGGACGAGCAGGCGCTCGTGGTGCCCGCCGGGGTCGACCTGCGGTGGCTGCACCGCGACGCCACCGGCGCCGAGCCGGGCACGCTCCTGCTGGCGGCGGCGCGCGCACTGCCCCGCGCCTCCCGACCGGTCCGGGTCTTCGCGCACGGCGAGCGGACCGCGGTCAAGGCGATCCGTCGGCTGCTGCAGGACGACTGGGGACTCGACAAGGCCGACCTGTCGCTGTCGGCGTACTGGGCGCTCGGCCGTGCCGAGGACCGGTTCCAGGAGGAGAAGCGCGAACCCGTCGGCATGGTGTTCCCGGACTGACGCGGGCGCGCGGCGGTCGCCGCGGTCGCGGTGGGCTGCGGCCGCCGCGGTCGCTGTCGTCGCGGCTGCGCGCTCCGGTGCGGCCGGGAGGCGCGGTGCACGTCGGTGGGTGCGGCTAGCGTCCGGCGCGTGGTCACCGCGAAGCGCACCCCTCCCGTCCCCGACGGCCGTGCGGGCGACCGCGCGCGGTGCGCGATCCCCGGGTGCGACGGCGACGCACTGCCCGCCGTCGCGGCCGTGCTGCCGCTGTGCGCGGGGCACGTCGCGCTCGTGGCCGACCTGGCCGCCGAGCACACCGGCGTCGAGGACGTGCTGCCCGGGCCGTGCCCGCTGTGCGGGTCGCGGAGCGGCGTCCGGTTCCCGTCGGGCAGCCTGTGCGCCGTGTGCGAGTGGCCGTGGGGCGACGTGCCGGACGGCGACCTCGCGCCGCCCCGCGTCGACGTCGTCTACTACCTGCGGCAGCGCGACGACTTCGGCGACCGGATCAAGATCGGCACGACGACGAACCCGCGGCAGCGCCTGGCGGCGGTCCCGCACCAGGAGCTCCTGGCGTTCGAACGGGGCGACCGCACGCTCGAACGCCGACGGCACCGCGCGTTCGCGGCCGACCGGTACCCGCGCACCGAGTGGTTCCGGACGACCCCGGCACTGCTCGCGCACGTCGCGGTGGTCGGGGCCGGGGTCACCGACCCGTGGGCGCTGCACGCGCGGTGGACGAGCGAGGCGCTGGCCCTGCGGGGGTGACGCACGACGCCCGCCGACCGGGTGGTCGGCGGGCGTCGGGGCGGTGCCGTGCCCGTGCCGGCACCGGTGCGGTGCCGGCACGCTCGCGCTCGCTCTCGCGCTCGCTCTCGCTCCGGTGCGCGTGCCCGGCCTCAGGCGGCGACGGTCGCCGCTCCCGCCCGGTCCGCCGCGGCGTCGTCACGGAGGAACCGGTCGGCCGTGCGGAGCGACAGCGCCATGATCGTCAGCGCCGGGTTGGCGATGACCGCGCTCGGGAACACCGAGTTGTCGCAGATCCACATGTTCGGCACGTCCCACGACCGGCCTGCCGGGTCGACGACCGAGCTGCCGCCGTCGGCCCCCATGCGCGCGGTGCCGATGGTGTGCGCCGTGCGCTCGAGCACGCGGACGTCGGTGCCGCCCGCCGCCTCGACGATCGCGGTCATGGTGCGGACGGCGTGGGCGCGGATGGCGTCCTCGTTGCTGCCGGGCGAGAACGACACCCGGGCCCGCGGGACACCGTGCTCGTCGAGCTCGTCGGACAGCACGAGCCGGTTGTCGTCGTACGGCAGGCACTCGGCGTTGATCCCGACGCCGGCCGTCCGGGGGTAGTCGCGCATCGCCCGCACCAGCTCGGCGCCGCGCAGCCCGCCGCCGCGCACGAGCGTCGTGGCGAAGGTCAGCGGCTGCACCCCCAGGCTCTGGATGAGGTAGCCGCCCGCGAAGTCGGCGTCGGCTGGGCGGACGAAGTCCTCGGTGATGATCGACGACGGGTACCCGCGGTACGAGCGCATCGACTCGTCGAAGGTCGCCCAGACCTGGGTCGCACCGTGTGCCGTGAAGTTACGGCCCACCTGGCCGCTGCTGTTCGCCAGGCCCGTGTGCAGGAGCAGGCGTGCCGTCTCGACCCCGCCCGCTGCGAGCACGAGGGACCGGCAGCGCTGGCGGCGCTCCTGGCCGTCGCGCGTGTAGAGCACGGCGCTGACGCGTCCGGACCCGTCGAGCTCGATGCCGTGCACGAACGAGCCGGGTCGGATCTCCGCGCCGAACGCCACGGCGGCGGGCAGGTACGTGGTGTCCATCGACACCTTCGCGCCGTTGCGGCAGCCCTGGTGGCAGGACCCGCACGAGACGCAGGCCTGGCGGAGGCCGTGGTGCTCCTGGTGCCGGTCCTCGGTGGTGAGCGCGACCGGGGCGTCGGTGGCGGTGATGCCGAGCGCCGCGGTGCCGCGCATCATCATGTCCGAGGACGCGTTCCGGGCGGGCGGGCCCATCCGGTAGCGGCGTGCGGGGTCCCACGGGTAGTGCGCGGGGCCGGCGACGCCGACCTCGTGCTCCACGCGCTCGATGTACGCGGTCAGCTCGGCGTGGTCGACCGGCCAGTCCTCGCCCTGCCCGGACTCGGTGCGCAGGCGCAGGTCGTGGGTGCTCGGCCGCGGGGTGAACGCGCCCCAGTGCAGGGTCGACCCGCCGACGCCCGTGCCGCTGTTGTTCGGACCGAACGCGGTCGGGGCGGACCCGCCGCTGATCCGCTCGTCCATCCAGTTGATGTCCGCCGGCGCCTCGACCTCGTCGGGCAGGTGGTCCTCGGGTTCGGTGTTGCGGCCGGCCTCGAGGGCGACCGCGGTCAGGCCCTCGCGGGCGAGCCGGGCGAGCAGCGGAGCACCGCCGGCACCCGTGCCCACGACGACCACGTCGACGACCTCGTCGTCCTGGTAGCGGCGCTGTGCGTCGAGTCTCATCGTCGTGCTCCCTCTGGTTCCCATGCTTCGCGTTGCCCGGCTCCGAGCAACTGGAAGCCCTGTTTCCGGACGCCGTCGCCGCCGTTGGCGTAGCCGTCGTAGTCGATCTCGGACATGGTCGCGGGGTGCGCCAACCACTGCTTCACCAGGTCCACGCTGGCGTCCTCGAACCAGGCGCGCAGCGCCCCGGCGTCGAGCGGGCCGTCCGACCGGTGGCGACCGGCGGCGACGGCCTCGAGGACCGCGTCGAGGTCCCCTCCGTCGACCACCGGGGCGAGCACGTCGAGTGCCGCCCGGTACGCCTCGACGTCGGTCGGCAGACCGTCGGGCCGCCAGCCGTCGCCCGCGCCGGCGGCGAGCTGGGCGTCCACGCGCAGGGCCAGGTCGACGTGGTACGGGCCGGGCTGCGGGACGACCGTGCGGGCCACGGCGCGCAGGGTGTCGAGCTGCCGACGGGTGAGCGCGGCGGGCTCGGCGGCGGGGTCGTCCGCGAGGGAGCGCACCGCGAAGACGCCGCGCGTGCGGGCGCTGACCCGGGGCGAGGCGATCACGCGCACCGCGTCGGCGGGGACGGCCGGCGTGTGCGCGACCCGGCGGTTCCAGAAGTCACGCACGACCGCGGCGACCTCGAGCGGACGCTCCCACGGCAGCAGGTGCGCCGCACCGTCGACGACGTGCAGCTCGGCGGCGGGCCAGTGCGGCATCGTCAGGCGTCGCTGGGCGTCGGCGTCGAGGTCGCCGTCCTCGGCCCCGGCGATCACGAGCGTCGGGACGGGGTTCGGCACGGCGTCGGCCGACCAGTCCTCGCGGCTGCCGCGGAGCAGCCAGTCCCGCCAGGCGCGGGGGTCCGTGCGCTCGACGTCGTGCACGGCCATCTCGTGCCGGTCGGGCGGCAGGACCTCGGCGGTGTTCGCGTCGACGAACGCGGCGGCGTGGTCCGGGCGGATGCGACCGTCCTCGGCCCACGAGAGCATCGAAGCGCGACGGTCCTCGGCCATGGGCTCGGGCGACAGCGGCGAGGCCGCGAGCAGCACGACGGCGCGGAGCCCGAACAGGCCGTTCGCACCGGAGACGGTGCGGTCCGCGACCACCGTGGCGACCTTGCCGCCCATCGAGTGGCCGACGAGCACCCACTCGGTGGCGCCGCTCGCCCCGACGGCGCGCTCGACGGCGACGGCCATCTCCTCGACCGTCGTGCCGGCCGACGCCGGGCTGCGACCGAAGCCGGGGAGGTCGATCCCGACCAGGTCGAGGTCGCCGGCGAGCTCGGACCGGAGCAGCACGAACTCCTCCGAACTCGACCCGAGGGCGTGGAGGCAGAACGCGGTCGCAGTCATCGTTCGTTCCTACCGGCGGCTCGGCGTCGGTCTCAGGCTGGCGTACCCCGTTGCCGTACCCCGACCGCGGTCGTCGGCGGCGCGGGCGGCGGGAGCGGTCACCGGGCGTAGGCGTCGACGAACAGCGGTCCGCGCAGGTCGCGCAGCGTGTCGGCGAGCTGGTCGACGGTCCGCCGGGAGATGCCCGACACCTGCAGGTCGTACGGGCCGAGCGCGGGCAGGCGTCCGGTGCGGATGCGGACGACCTCCCAGCCGACACTCCGCACCGCACGGTCCTTCCGCCGGTCGGTCTCCTGCCGCGGACCGACGTGCTCGAGCCCGTGGCGGCCCGTGCTGTCGTACTCGATCGCGACGCGGAGCTCCGGCAGGACGATGTCCGGCCAGGCCTCGACGTGGTCGAAGAACGGTCGGTCGAGGCGGATCGCCGTGTGCGAGAACGTGAACGCGAAGCGCTCCTGCAGGGCCGCGCGGAGGTCCGCCTCGACGGCGGACGCGGTGGCCGGCGCGCACGTGCTCGTGAAGGACTCGCCCGACGGCAGCCGCGGGGTCTTCGGGCAGACGGCCCGCGGGATCGGCTGCCCGGCACGCACCGGCACGCCACCGCCGACCGGTCCGCCACCGCGCACGGGCGCACCGCCACCCCGGACGGGGCCACCACCGCGGACGGGCGCACCGCCACGGACGGGCCGACGACGGGTCGAGGCCACCGCACCGGGCGGGAGGCCGCCGGACGGGACGGCACCGGGCAGCGCCCCGACGGCCGCCGGTCCGCGCGCGGCTGCGGCTCCCCCGCGCGCCGACGGCAGGGTCTGGCGCCCGACGCTCCGGACGGCGCGCTGCGGGACGGGCACCGACGCCGGCCAGTCCTCGGGCAGCACGGGCCACCGCTGCGGCTGTGCCTGGACCTGGCACTCCGGGCACCACACCGAGCGGCGGCGTTCGCGGCCCGGCCGGGAGCGCTGCTCGGCGGGGGTCGCGACGAAGACGTGGCCGACGTCGCACTCCCACGTGAGCAGGACCTCGGCGAGCGGGGGCACCTGGGTCAGGACGACCCCGTGGTTCCACTCCGGGTGGTACTGCCGGACCAGGACCGGGTACGAGGCCCACGCTTCACGGAAGGTCCCGACGGCGTACGGCACGGCTGTGCCGCGCGACCACTGTCGCCGGCGCCACCAGGCGTCCACGGGTTCCACCACGTGGGCCACCGTAGGCACCGCCACCGACAGCGCCGACCGCCGCTGCACGAGCGCGCGACCGGCCGCGCGACCGGTCCCGCCCGCGTCCGGTCGCTCGTGCCCGCGGGTCAGTCCTGCGGCGGCGTCGCGAAGGTGAAGCGCTCCGGCCCGGACTCGGACCCGTCGTCGAGCACCCGGATCCCGGCCTCGCGGCAGGCGGTGACCCCGTCGCGGTGCACCCGCTCGGGTCGCGGACGGCGCGGCACACCGGCCGCCCCGAACACCGCCCAGGCGTTCGCGGCCGCGGCGCTCGTGAAGCGCGTGCTGTACCGCACCCCCGCGAACCCCGCCGCGTCGAACGCGCGCGCCCAGGCCTGCGGCACGCGGTAGTCGCCCATCGTCTGGAGCTCGGCGCCCACCCCGGAGCGCACGGCCGCCGGGTGCGTGACGTCGGCGAACCGTCGCCCGCGGGACGCCCGGGCCGCGACGACGACCATCTCCCGGGCCCGCGACGCGAACACCGTGTTCGTCGAGAGCACGTGGTGCGCCAGGCGCTCCCGGACGGCGACCTCGACCGCGTCCGCCCAGTAGCAGGTGCCCCGCGGCACGGCGAGGTCGAACCGGCCGCCGTCGACACCGTCGGCGTCGGGCTCGGTGCTCGCGAACCACCACGCGCCACGGTCGTGCCGCTTCGCCCGGTAGAACGTCGTGCCCCGCGACTCCTCGGCCGGGAAGTCGGTCAGGTCGAGGTCGGGTCGCGGGCGCCGCTGGGCGACCTCGTTGCGGTCCGGTGTCACGCGTCGGCCGCCCACGCGGTCGCCGCCCGACGGGCCGCCGCGAGCACCTGTTCCTCGCGGCCGTCGCGGAGCGCCTGGGCGGCCGTGGTCCCGCCGAACTCCTCGGCCTCGGTGTTCAGCCAGAGCGCACTCCCCCACGGGTCGATTCGGTCGGGGTCGACGAGCGCGAGGACCTGGCGCAGGTGCGGCAACGGACTGCCGGACACGCCGAACTGGAACGAGGGGAAGACGAGGCTGCCGTCGCCGATCTTCAGGCCGATGAGGTCGCGCTTCGCCGTCGCCTTGCTGAGCGCCTGGCGGGTCACCCCGCGCCACGCCGCGAGGGTCGGCGTGTCGTAGAACGGCCCGATCAGGGCGTCGGCCTCGTGCTTGACCGACGGGAGCGCCGCGACCATCCGGTCGGCGAGCAGCTCGACGTCGACGCCGGAGTCGAGCGCCCCGGCCGCGCGTCCGCTCTCGATGCGGCGTCGGAGCGCGTCGAGCAGTGCGGCACCGTCCGCCCCGACGCCCGGACGCCCGGCCTGCTCGTGTCGTGCCTGTGTGGTCGCAGCCATGGTTCCTCCTGTCAACCCAGTCAACCACGGGGGACCGCGCTTCGACAACCCCGTCAACCTCTCGGGAGCACTCGGCACGCGGACACCACCACGCCGGCGACGGGACGAGTGTGACGCCGTGTTCCGTCGTGTGCCGTCGTGTTGCGCCGGTGCTTGCCGCGCCCGGACCGCCGCTCGTACGGTCCTCGCCATGACCGACACGGCAGACGTGACCACCCGCTCGACGCGGCGTGGCGAGCTGGTGTTCCGCGTCGTCCACCCGGACGACCCCGCCGCCGCACCGCTCCTGGCCGACCTGGAGCGCGAGTACGACGCGCGCTACGGCGACCAGCTCGACGGGGGTGCGGCGGCGGAGCTCGCCCGCTACCCCGCCGAGGACTTCGTGGCCCCGCGCGGGGTGTTCCTCCTGCTCCACGAGGACGACCGACTGGTGGCCGGCGGTGCCTTCATGCCGCACGACGACGAGACCGTCGAGCTGAAGCGGATCTGGACCGCGCCCGGTGCCCGCGGGCAGGGCCTGGCCGGCCGCGTGGTCGCCGAGCTCGAGGCGGAAGCGCGTCGCCGGGGCTCCCGCCGGGTCGTCCTGACCACCGGCCCGCGCCAACCCGAGGCCGTGGCCCTGTACCGGCGCGCCGGCTACACCCCGCTGTACGACGTCAGCAGACCGGCCGAGGAGGTCGGCGTGCACGCGTTCGAGAAGACCCTCGCGCCCCGCCCCGCCGACGGTGACCGCGGCACGCGACCCGGCCACCCTGCCGGGGCGACCCGCGCTGCGGAGGGGGGCCGCGCCTCCCGTCCGGTCGCCCCGACCATCGACGCGGCCGCACGCGCCGCGCTCGACCGCCCCGTCCTGCCGCTGCGCCACCCCGTGCGGTGGATCGCCGCCGCGGTCGTGCTGGTGCTCATGCTGAACGGCGTCGAGACGCTGTTCACGAACCCGGCCTGGGGCTGGCCCGCGGTCGGGAAGTGGCTGTTCAGCCCGGCGATCCTGACCGGGCTGCAGCTCACGCTCGTGGCGACCGGCCTGAGCGCGGTGATCAGCTTCGCCGGCGGGGTCCTGGTCGCGCTCGCGCGGCTGTCGCGGAACCCGGTGCTGTCCGGGCTCGCGTGGGGGTACGTGTGGTTGTTCCGGTCCGTGCCGCTCATCCTCGTGCTCGTCTTCCTGTACAACCTCGGGTCGCTGTACCCGACGATCGGCATCGGCGTCCCGTTCGGCCCGCAGGTCACGGTGCCGACCGCGGACGTCCTCGGCGACCTGGCGATCGGCGTCCTCGCACTGAGCCTGAGCGAGGTCGCCTACGCGTCCGAGATCGTGCGGGCGGGGGTGCTCGCGGTCGACCACGGCCAGCTCGAGGCGGCACGGGCGCTCGGGCTCCCCCCGCGACGGCAGTTCGTCCGGGTCGTCCTGCCGCAGGCACTGCGGTCGATCGTGCCCGCGTTCGTCAACCAGGTGGTGGGGTTGCTCAAGGCCTCGTCGCTGCTGTTCTACGTCTCGCTGCTCGACCTGTTCGGCGTGGTCCAGAACCTGTCGAGCACCTACCCGACGGACATCATCCCGCTGCTCGTGGTCGCGACGCTCTGGTACCTCGCGCTGACCAGCGCGGTGTCGGTCGTGCAGTACCACGTCGAGCGCTGGACGAACCGCGGGTCCGCGCGCTCGCTCCCGCCGACGCCGTGGCAGCGGGTGCGTGGTGCGGTCCGGCGACGGCCGGGAGGCGCGGGTCGCCTGCCGTCGTCGGCGCGCGGTGCCCGGGTGCTCACCGCCGACGCCCGGAGCGCCCGGTGAGCGCGGCGATCGGCGTCCACGGCGCGGTCAAGGCGTTCGGCGACCAGGTCGTGATCGACGGTGTCGACCTGTCGCTGCCCGCCGGGAGCGTCACCGTCGTCCTCGGGCCGTCCGGTTCGGGCAAGTCGACCCTGCTCCGCACGATCAACCACCTCGAACCGCTCGACCGGGGCGTCGTCACGGTCGGCGGCGAGACGATCGGGGTCCGGCTGCGCACCGGGCGGGACGGGCGCGTCCGGTACCAGGAGCTGCCCGAGCGGCACATCCGTCGGCAGCGCTCCCGGATCGGGTTCGTGTTCCAGCACTTCGAGCTGTTCCCGCACCTCACGGCGCTCGAGAACGTCGCCGAGGGGCCGGTCGCCGCCGGGGTCCCGGTCGCAGCGGCGCGCGCTCGCGCCCAGGAGCTGCTCGAGCGCGTCGGGCTCGGCGACCGCGGCGCGTCCCGGCCGCGGCAGTTGTCCGGCGGCCAGCAGCAGCGCGTCGCGATCGCCCGGGCGCTCGCGCTCGACCCGTCGGTCGTGCTCCTCGACGAGCCCACGTCGGCGCTCGACCCGGAGCTCGTCGGCGAGGTGCTCGGCGTCGTCCGGGACCTCGCCGCGTCGGGAACGACCCTCGTGGTCGTCACGCACGAGGTCGCGTTCGCCCGCGAGGTCGCCGACCACGTCGTCTTCCTCGACCACGGGCGCGTCGTCGAGCAGGGGCCGCCCGCCCGGGTCATCGACGCCCCACAGCACGCCCGGACCCGGGACTTCCTGTCCCGCGTCCGGTGAACCCGCACCCACCGAAGGAGTCCGTCTTGCCCACCACCGCCCTCTCCCCCACGTCCGACGCACCGCCCGCCGCACCGCCCACTCGCTGGCGCGCCCGCGCCGGCGCCCTCGTCCTCGCCGCCGGGGTCGTCGTGGCCCTCGCGGGCTGCTCGTCGGGCGCCGCCGCCACCGGCAGCGGTCAGGGGTCCTCGCGCGGTTCCGTGACCATCGGCGCCGCGTCGAACGGTGCAGCCACCGAGACGACGGTCCGGGTCGCCGAGGACACGACGCTGCACGACGAGCTACCGGCCGCCGTCAAGTCCTCGGGGAAGCTCGTGATCGGTGTCGGCGCGCTGCCCGCCGGGTTCCCGCCGCTCGCCTTCACGGGCGACGACCAGCGGACGCTGACCGGTTCGGAACCGGACCTCGGACGACTGGTCGCCGCGAAGCTCGGGCTCGAGGCCGACGTGCGGAACGCCACGTGGGACAACCTGTTCGTCGGCATCGACGGCGGGAAGATCGACGCCGGGTTCTCGAACGTCACCGTGACCGAACAGCGGAAGGAGAAGTACGACTTCGCGTCCTACCGCCAGGACAACCTCGCCCTCCAGGTGCTCGCGACCTCGAAGCTCGCGTTCGACGGCGACCCGTCCGTGCTCGCCGGCAGGACGATCGCGGTGAGCTCCGGGACGAACCAGGAGAAGATCCTGCTCGAGTGGAAGGCCGACCTCGAGCAGCAGGGGAAGACCATCGACGTCAAGTACTACCCGGACGGCAACGCGGTGCAGCTCGCGCTCGGCTCCGGCAAGATCGACGGCTACTTCGGCCCGAACCCGACGATCGCGTACGCGAACACGCAGAGCGCCGGCAGCGCACACCCGACGAAGACCGCGGGGACGTACTCGGGCGCCGGCTCGACGCTGCAGGGGCTCATCGCGGCGACGACGAAGAAGGACAGCGGGCTGGCGGAGCCGATCGCCGACGCGATCGACGCACTCATCGCGGACGGGACCTACGCGAAGTGGCTGCGGGCGTACAACCTGTCGAACGAGGCCGTGCAGACCTCGCAGGTGAACCCGGAGGGGCTGCCGCTCGACAACGGCTGAGCGGGGCTCCGATCGTCGGACACCCCCGTGACCGTCGTGGTCACGGGGGTGTCCTCCGTGTGGCGGTGCGCGGTGCGCGATGCGCGGTGCGCGGTGCGCGTCAGGCGGGCTCGCCGACCGCGGCCCGCCGCGCCCACTCGGCCGCGAGCAGCTCGTACGAGCGGACCCGGGCGTCGTGGTCGTGCGTGATGGTCGTGACGAGCAGCTCGTCCGCCCCGGTGACGCGACGGAGCACCTCGAGCCGGTCGGCGACGTGGCCGGCGTCGCCCACGAACCGCGTCGCGAGACGGTCCCGCACGGCGGCAGCGGCGTCGTCCGGGAACGGCGTCGCACGGGCCGCGTCGGGCGTCGGGTACGGGATCGCACCCGCGCCCGAGCGGATCGAGTGCACCCACGGGCCGTAGCCCTCGGCGAGCTCGTCGGCCTCCTCGGTGGTGCGACCGACGACCACGTCGGCGGACACGATCACGTGCGGCGCCGCGAGCACGCCGGGTCGGAACGCCGCCCGGTACGCCGCGACGGAGGCCAGGACGGTCCCGGGTGACGAGTGGTAGTTCGCGCCGTAGGGCAGGCCCAGGGACCCGGCGACCCGGGCGCTCTCGCCGCCGGTCGACCCGTGGATCCAGAGCTCGACGTCGGCACCGGTCGCCGGGGGTGCCTCGACGACCGCACCGTCGCGGGTCCAGGTGCCGGCGAACAGCTCCCGGACCAGCGCGAGGTCGCCGTCGAACCGCTCGACGTCGCCGGGCACCCGACCGAGCAGCTCGCCCTGCAGCGCGAACTTCGACCCCGGCGCGATCCGGAGGTCGAAGGGCGCCGGGACGAGCAGCCCGTCGACGACCTCGTCGGCCCGCGGTGCGAGCGACGGCGGCTTCGGCGTCCCGGGTGCCGGCGCTCCGGAGCGCCCGAGCCCGAGGTCGAACCGGGGACCGTACAGGCCGGTCAGGGTCCCGAAGGTCTCGGCGATCTGCAGCCCGCGGACGTTCCCGACGAGCGTCGCCGCACTGCCGACGCGGATCCGGGAGGTCACGGCCGCGACGGCCCCGATGACGACGTTCGGCGCGCTGCCGGCGACCCCGGGGTTGAGGTGGTGCTCGGCGAGCCAGTACCGCGCGTACCCGGCGCGTTCGGCGGCCCGGGCGAGGTCGAGGGTGTTGCGCAGGGCCGTCGCCGAGGACGACCCGGACGACACCGGGACGAGGTCGAGGACGGACAGCGGGACGGCGTTCACGCGGAGACCTCCTGGCGGTCGAGGACGTGGCCGGGCAGCCCGAGCGTCGACCGCAGCGTGGCACCGTCGTCGTACGCCTGCCGGTACACGCCGCGTTCCTGCAGCAGCGGGACGACGCGGTCGACGAACTCGTCGAGGCCGTACGGGTTCGTGTGCGGGACGACGACGAAGCCGTCGGACGCGCGCTCCTGCACGTACCGGTCGATCTCCGACGCGATGTGCGACGGCGTCCCGACGAAGCCGCCCCGCGTCGAGACCGCGATGACGAGGTCCCGGGTCGACAGGTGCTCGGCGTCGGCCCGGTCGCGCCACGCCTGCACGGTCGCCCGTGGGTCGCGGACGTGCCGGACCCGACCGCGCGTGATCGTCTCGGCGTCGACGTCGGGCTCGACGTCGGGCAGCGGCCCGTCGACGTCGTGGCCGGACAGGTCGCGGTTCCACACCTGCTCGAGGAAGGCGATCGCCGTGGCCGGGCTGACCTGGGCGCGGCGGATCGCGCGGGACCGCTCCTCGGCGTCCGCCGCGGTGTCGCCGAGGACGAACGTCGCCCCGGGCAGGACGAGCAGCTCGTCCTCCGAGCGGCCGACGCGCGCCAGCCGCTCCGTGAGGTCGGCGCGGAAGGCGCGGGCGTCGTCGAACTCGGTGTGCAGCGAGAAGACCACCTCGGCCTGTCGGGCGGCGAGGTCGCGGCCCTCGTCGGAGTCCCCCGCCTGCACGACGACCGGGTGCCGCTGCGGGCTCCGCGGCACCGGGAAGGTCCCGCGCACGTCGAACTGCGGCCCGTGGTGGTCGACGTCGCGGATGCGGGAGCGGTCGGCGAACACCCCGCCCGCGGCGTCGGCGACGACCGCGTCGGGCGCCCACGAGTCCCACAGCTCGCGCGCCAGGGTGACGAACTCGTCGGCCCGCGTGTACCGGTCGGCGTGGTCGAGGAATCCGCCGCGGCGGAAGTTCGCGCCGTGGAAGGCGTCGGAGCTCGTGACGACGTTCCAGCCGGCGCGCCCGTCGGTCAGGTGGTCGAGCGTGGCGAGCTGCTCCGCGAGCTCCACGGGCTCGTTGAACGTGGTCTGCAGCGTCCCGACCAGGCCGATGTGCGACGTCACGCCGGCGAGCGCCGCGAGGATCGCGAGCGTGTTCGGTCGACCGACCACGTCGAGGTCGTGGATGCGCCCCTTCTGCTCGCGGAGCCGGAGCCCCTCGGCGAGGAACAGGAAGTCGAAGCACCCCCGCTCGGCGTTCCGCGCGAAGTGCTCGAACGACGAGAACGCGATCTGGCTCTCCGCGCGGTCGTCGCTCCACACGGTGGTGTTGTTGACGCCCGGGAAGTGGGCGGCGAGGTGGACCTGACGCTTCGTGCTCATGCCGGGACCTCCTGGTCGGCGGTGGTGCGGGCGTACCGGCTGACCGCGGGCGCGACGCCGAGTCGGGTGCGCAGGTCGGCGGTGGGACGGGAGGCCACGTCGGCGCGCAACCCGGCGGCGACGAGCGCCGGCACGAGTCGGCGGGCGACGGCGGTGCTGTCCTCGGGGATGCGGAGCGGCCGGAGCCGGACGCCGGCGTACCCGAGGGACGCGAGGTCCCCGACCAGGGACACCAGCTCGGGCACGGTGGTGGCGAGCACCGGAGCGTCGGACGCCTCTGCGTACGACGAGCCCGCGGCCGCGTCGAGCGCGGCGAGGGCGTCGGCGGCCTCGGACGCGGACGCCCCGACGAGGACCGCGAGGTCCGCGAGGACCGGACGGCGGACGTCGGACCCGGCCGCCTGCTCGGCGTCACGGACGAGCGCCAGCGCACCCCGCGCCTCCAGGCCGGCTCCGTGCGACGGACCGGGCCCACCCGTCGGACCGGCGCTCCCCGACGGACCGGCCCCACCCGGCGTGACGAGCACGACGTCCGCCGCGTCGGCCGCGAACGCCGCCGCGTCGGCGCGGTGCGCGAGCGCGAACACCGGCGGCCGTCCCTGCGGCGAGCGCGGCACGATCGACGCACCGTGCACCGAGACGTGCTCGCCCACGAACGCGGCCCCGTGGATGCGGTCGCGGTCGATGAAACGACCGGTGGCGACGTCGCGGATGATCGCGTCGTCGTCCCAGCTGTCCCAGAGCCGCGAGACGACCTCGGCGACCTCCCGTGCCTCGGCGAACAGCGTGGCCGCGTCGTCGCCGCCGGGGCGGCGGCCGAAGAGCGCGGCCTCGCGGGCCGTCGGGCTCACCTGGATCCGCCACCCGGCTCGCCCCGCGGAGACGTGGTCCAGGGTCTGGAGGCCCGTGGCCACGTGGAACGGTTCGGTGTGCGTCACCGAGACGGTCGGCACCAGACCGACGGCGCGGGTCGCGGGGGCGACCGCACTGGCGACGAGCAGCGCGTCGAGTCGCCCGACGACCGTGCGGGTCTCGAGGTCCCCGTCCGGGTCGAGGGGTCCGGCGGTGAAGGAGTCCTCGAGGGTGACGGCGTCGGTGCCCGCGCGGTCCTGCTCGACGACGACGTCGCGCCAGTGGCGCAGGCTCGTCAGACGGCGCGCGGCGGGTCCGGCGACGCGCCAGGCGGCCGGGTGCCAGCCGGCGCCCTGCAGTGCGGTCACCAGGACGGGGCGCGTGCTCACGGGTTCGTCCCCTGGTGCGGCTGGCTCGCGCCGTGGTCGTGCGGCTCGGGCTGGCCCTGCGTCTGCGGCTGCGAGGCGTGCTCGGGCGGGGTGGCGTCGGCGCCGAACTTGAAGCCGAGTCGCCCGTGGGCGAAGCCACCGCCGGCGCGGATGGCGGTCGCGACCCAGGCGGCCTCGGCGAGCTCGGCCTCCGTCGCGCCGGCGGCCACCGCGCGCTGGCTGTGCGCGTCGATGCAGTACACGCACTGCGTGGTGATCCCCACCGCGAGCGCGATGAGCTCCCGGTACCGCAGTGGGATCGCGCGCCCCTCGGGCTGGAACACCGCGGCGTCGAACTGCACGAAGGCCTGCAGGATGTCCGGGGTCTGCTGCTTGTAGACCCGGGTGAAGGTCTTGTCCCGCTCGCGGTCGAGGTAGTCGGTCATGCGGTGACGCTACGACGCGCCCCGGCCCGCGTCGGCGGGTGTTGCGGCACGTGACCGTGCGTTGCGTCGTGTGACGTGCGGCGCTGTCCCGGGGTCAGGCGAGCGCGTGCCGCACGTAGGCGACGAGGGCGTTCGCGTGGCCGTGCCCGAGGCCGTGCTCCTCCTTGAGCCAGGTCACGACCTCCATGTGCCGGTGGGTGTCGAGCTGGTCGGCCACGAGGTCGAGCCACTCCTGGACCGGACGGCCGGAGGTCTTCTCGATGCTCGGGAAGTACGACGCCGGCCCCTTCGGCTTCGTGCCGTCCGCCGGCGGCTGCGGTGCGGTCACGCGGTGCGCTGTCATGGCGTCACCGTAGCGAGCACACCGGTGCGGGGCCAGGGGCGCGGTCCGGGGTCGGCGCTCGGACGAGCGCCGCTACCGGGTGGTTCCGTGCGCTGGGGCTCGTCTCACCACTCGATCCGGGCGAACAGCGCCCGGAGCTTCGCCGCCCGCTCCGGGTGCACCTGACCGACCCAGCCGATCCGTCCGAGCAGGTGCGCCCGGAAGTCCGCGTGCCCCGCACGGTCCTGCGACGCCGGACCGTGCACGACGCAGTTGTGCAGCACGGCCTTGAGACGGTCGACCTCGCGGCGGCCGGGTGCGGTGCGCTCGTTCACGACCACACCGGTGACCGACTGCCGCACCCCGGCGGGCCGGACCCGGGTCTTCCGGGGGTTCAGCGTGTGGCCCTGGTCGGCGACGATCCGCTCGACACCGCGGAGGAACGCGTCGGCGCGGGCAGCGAGACGGTCGTCACCGCTGAAGGTCAGGTCGTCGGCGTACCGCGTGTACGTCGCCCCCGCTGCGGCCGCCCACCCGGCCAGTCGGGCGTCGAGGTGTCGGAGGGCCAGGTTGGCGAGCGCCGGCGACGTCGGGGCTCCCTGGGGCAGGTGCGCCTCGACGAGGGCGTCCCGGAGCGCCCGACGCTCGTCGACGCTCCCGCCCGGCGGCATCGCCGTGAGGACGTGGACCGGGACCCGGTGCGTGCAGAGCCCGGTGAGGACGTGCGCCAGCGGCTCGGCGTACCCCGCGGCGCGGAACACGCCGTACACGGTCGGCGCACGGACCGTGACGAAGAACGACGTGAGGTCGGCGGTCAGGACGACCCGGCGTCCGACGTGCCCGGCGGCACCGGTGACGACGCTGCGCCCGGGCACGAAGCCGTGCGCTGCGTCGTGGACCGGCAGCGCCGCGAGCAGGTCGTCGAGGACGGTCCGCTGGGTGCGCCGGAGCATCGCCATCGGCTTCTCGAGGAGCCTCGGGGTCCGCCCGGGCCGCGCGACCCACTCGTGCCGGACGTGGTGGAGCGGGCTCGACGCACCCGGACGGCGGTTCCACCCGCGGGTGTCGGCGAGCCAGAGCAACCGCCCCACCGTCAGGTCGAGCGCTCGGGCGAGCTCGGGCAGCGTGTCGACGAGCAGCGGGCTGTCCGTCACCGGGCGCGCCCGCACGGCGGTGGCCTGCCGGGCCAGGACCCGGACGGGCCGTCGTGGTCCGCGGCTGTCGTGGAGGCGGACGAGGCGCGGGGCGGTCGCGAGCACCGCGGCGAGCTGCCGGGGCGCGTCGACGGGCGGCCGTGGGTACGCGTCGAGCGCCGTCCCGACCGCGACACCGACGTACGTCCGCTCCACCCCGAGCACGTCGTACCCGGCGGCGGTCAGCGCGTCGCGGCTCCAGTCGTCGGCGGCGAGGAAGGCGTCGGCGAGCGCCTGCGCCACGACCGGGAGCGGTGCGTGCGTGGGGTTCCCGGGGGACCTGTCGGTGCCTCCGTGAGGGCTGGTGCGCGGAGCGCGCCGCGCCTCTCGGGGCGTGTGGTCCTGCTGGTCCTGCGTGCCCCGGGGTGACCCCGGAGAGGTCGACGCGTCACGCGCGCCGTCCGCCTCCCCCGGGAACTCCACGAGCACACCATACGACCGACCCCTGCCGTGGTGGCGGGACGGGTCTGCCAGGCTGTGCCGGTGCCGTCGTTCTTCCTGACCCACGCCGAGGTCGTCGTCGACCCCGCGGTCCCGATCGAGTCCTGGGGACTGTCGGACTCCGGCCGCGCCCGGGCGTCCGGCGCGCACCGCGTCGCGTGGGCACCCGGGGTGCGCCGGATCGTCTCGAGCACCGAGCGCAAGGCCGTCGAGACCGCGGCCGTCCTCGGCGCGGCGGTCGGTGTGGTGCCGGAGCAGGACGCGCGGCTCGGCGAGATCGACCGGAGCGCGACCGGCTACCTGCCTCCCGAGGCGTTCGAACCGGTGGTCGACGCGTTCTTCGCGCGGCCCGAGGAGTCGGTGCGAGGGTGGGAGCGGGCGGTCGACGCGCAGCGCCGGATCGTCGGGGCGGTCCGCGACCTCACCGCCGCCGCCGGTCGGGGCACGGACGTCACCGTGGTGGCCCACGGCGCTGTCGGGGCGCTGCTCCTCGCCGACCTGCGGGGCGAGCCCGTCTCGCGGCGCCTGGACCAGCCGGGCATGGGCAGCGTGTTCACGTTCGACCCGCGCACCTGGCGGGCGCTGAGCGGCTGGACCCGCCTCGACCCCTGACCCGAGCCGGAGGTGCCGGCCTCGGGGAGGATGGCGTCATGGTCAGCGCTGTGCAGCTCATCCGGTCCTCGTCCCTCAGCTCGGTCGCCGAGTACGCCTACGCCGCGACCGCACCGGCCGATGCGCGGCTCGTCTTCCTGGCGGGGGCCTGCCCACTCGACGCGGACGGCCGCACGGTCGCCGTCGGCGACCACGCCGGGCAGGCCGCCGCCTGCGTCGCGAACCTGCGCCAGGCGCTCGCGGACGCCGGCGCCGCCCTCGAGGACGTCGTCTCGACCCGGGTGCTCGTGGCCTCGACGCGGCAGGCCGACCTCGTCGCCGCGTGGCAGGTCGTCCGCGACGCCTTCGGGGAGCACGACGTGCCGAGCACGCTGCTCGGCGTCACCGTCCTCGGCTACGACGACCAACTGGTCGAGATCGAGGCGGTGGCCGCGGTGCTCGACGGCCCGCGCGTCGAGCGCGCGGCCTGACGGGACGGCCGGTCGCGACGGCCGGGCACGCGTCGACCTGGTCCGGTGGCCCGCGCCCGTGACGCGACCGTGTGACGGACGGGAGGCGCGGCACCGACCGGTACCGCGCCTCCCTTCCGTCCGGTGGTGCGTCAGCGACGCGAGCGGCCGAGCACGACCGTGCCCACCACCGCGGCGATGCCCGCCCACAGGAGCGGGCGGGTGACGCGGCGGCGCTTCGCGACCCAGCCACCGTCGGTCGCGTTCGCGTGGTCGGCGGGCGCGTAGAGGTTGCCGTCGGTGGGCGCCTGGCGACCGCGGAGCGCGAACACCTCGACAGCGGGACGGGTGATCCGGTGGAAGATCCCGGGGACGATGAACTCGGCGGGGACGAGCGCCGCCTGCAGGCGTCCGACGTAGCGGTTGCGCTTCGGGTGCAGCGCCTGGCGGACGACGGCCTTCGCGGCGCGCTCGACCGACACGGTCGGCGGCAGCGGGTGCGACGCCTTGTCGGTGTAGTTGGCGCCGTTCTGGTAGATCGGGGTGTCGATCGTCGACGGCAGCACCGCGCCGAAGCGGATCCGGGTGCCCTGGTGCTCGTCGGCGAGCACGTCCATCAGGCCGAGGGCTGCGTGCTTGCTCGTCACGTACGCCGACTGGTACGGCGCGGACAGCAGCGACTGGATGGAGCCGACGAGCACGTAGGTGCCCTCGCCGCGCTGCTTCCAGTGCGGCAGGAGCGCCTTCACGGCGTGCACGTGCCCGTGCAGGTTCGTGTCGACGACCCGCTTGAAGGCCTCGACGGGGGTCTGCTCGAACAGGCCGTACACGAACAGGGCGGCGTTGCCGACGAAGACGTCGATGCGGCCGAAGCGCGTGGTCGTCGTGGCGACGAGGTCGCGGACCTGGTGTTCGTCGGCGACGTCGGTCGGGATCGCCACCGCCTCGGCACCGAGGTCGCGGCACTCCTGCGCCGCCGCCTCGAGGCTCTCCCTGCCGCGAGCGGCGAGGACGAGGGTCGCGCCCTGCCGCGCGAACTCGTGCGCGGCGGCCCTCCCGATGCCGCTCGATGCTCCGGTGACGACGACGATCTTCCCGCGGAACCGATGTGCCATGTCCCCATCGGTACCCGGTGCGGCCTGCGGTGCCGTCCAGCGGGTCGTCCACCGGACACCCGACGTCGACGGGCGACGGGCGACGGCCGCGGCGAGCGCACGAGCCGGGCGGGGTCGTCACGACCGCGCCCCGGCAGCGTGCGCGGTCGTCGGGTGTCGCGACGACCGGGCACCGTCAGCGTGCGCGCTTCGGCCACACCGTGGAGCTGACGGCCCACAGGAGTTCGACGCCGAGCACGACCCCGAGGACCGGGAGCCACGCGACGAGGGCTGCCGTGCGCTCCCCGGTACCGAACGCGAGCACGAACGCTCCGATGACGCCGGCCGCGACGACGACGCCGAGGCCGGTCCGGAGCACGTCGGCCCAGCACGCACGGGTGTACGCCCACCCGGTCCTGCGCTCCGGGAGCGGACGCCCCGTCCGCCAGTGGGCGAAGCGCGCGTCGGCCCAGGCGACCATGCGGCGCCCGTGCGCGAGGGAGACGCCGACGTACAGCGCGGCGAGACCGTGCATCCAGTCGGCCGTCCCGCCGCGGGCGAGGTCGAGTGCGGTCACCGTGAGCAGGACGACGTCGAGGACGGGCCCGAGGGCGAGCAGGACCGCACCGGTCCGGCGGAGTCCGACGACGTACCGGAGGACCAGGCCGCCGAGCACCGCCACCCAGAAACCCGCTTCGCAGGCGACGATGACGGCGATCAGCACGGGAACCCCTGGGTACCGGAGGAACGATTGAGTACGACTGTGTTCACAACGGCGATGCTAGTACGACTGTGTACGATCGGCACGTGCCCCGCCTGATCGACCACGACGAACGCGACCGGCAGATCGGCGACGCCGCCTGGCGGGTCCTCACGCGCGACGGGCTCGTGGCGTTCTCGGTCCGGAACGTCGCCGAGGAGGCGGGCATCGCGACCGCCTCGCTGCGCCGCGCCTACCCGACCCAGGACGCCCTGCGCGTGGCCTGCCTGCGGCGCGTGGCCGCACGGGTCCAGGAGCGCATGGACGCGGTGTTCGCAGACCCCTCCCTGCGCGCGCCCGAGGTCGACCCGGTCCCCCTCGTCTCCCGGTGCCTCGAGCAGCTGCTGCCGCTCGACGACGAGCGCCGAACCGAGACCGAGGTGTTCCTCACCCTCGGGTCCGTCGCCCTGACCGATCCCGGGGTGCGTGCGGCGTGGGACGAGGCCGACCGCGCGGTGCGGTCCGCGTGCGCGTCGCTCCTCGCACTGCTGAACCCGTCCGGGACCGGGAGCGGAGCACCGGCCCCGACCGAGCGCCGGGTCGCGCGGCTCCACGCCCTCCTCGACGGGCTCGCCCTGCACCTGGCGCACCGTCCCCGGCAGGACGACGTCGGGTGGGCACGCGAGCTCCTGGCCGAGGAACTCGCTCGCCTGCGGACCGAGGGCGGCCCGACCCGCTGAACCCGTCACGGCTCCTGGCCGCCGCACGGCACGGGGTGGGACGATGGCCCCATGCCGAAGGACGAGCTGACCGTCGCCGAAGCGACGGCGATCGCGGAACACGCCCGGTCCGGGGCGCTCCCGCTCGACGACCCCGAGGTGCGCAAGGTCGTCGAGCAGGCGAACCGCACGCTCGTGCGGGCGCAGATGTGGGGTGACGACGACCGCAGTCCGCGCCTGCGTCGGCGCCGTCGGTTCATCGTCGGCGGGGCGCTCGTGATGGTGCTCGTGTGGGTCGTCGGCCTCCTCGGGCCCCTGCTGCTCCGCCTCGGCGTCTGACCCGGCGACGCCCCTGGGCGATGCCGCGACGCCCCGCGTGCGGACCCGCCACGTCCTTGGTGCGAACGCGCGACGCCCCGCGCACGACCGGGCGACGCCCGTCGTCCAACGTCGCCGATACCAGTCCAACCTGCGCGACACCCCTGGACGCGGACTTGCCGAGTGATGCTCGACCCGATTGACTCGGGCGCGTGACGAGCACCACCGGCAGCCACGCCTCCCCCACGTGGACGGCGTCCGTCCGGGACGACACGGGGCCGATCGTCCTGAGCGCTCTGCGCGCGTCGTGGCACCCGCTCGCGAAGCAGACCGTGGTCGCGGTCCTCATCGTCGCCGCCGCGGTGACGAGCACGGTCGTGCAGGGACTCGACGTCACCGACGCGCGTGCCATGTGGTCCGGCGTCGGCCTCGCGCTCGTCGGGCTGGTCGCCGCGGGGGCGATGGCACGGTGGCCCGCGGTCACCCGTCTCGAACTGCTCGTCCCCGCACTCGACTTCCTGGCGATCGGACTCCTCCGCTACGGCACGGGCGACGCTCGGTCGGTGTTCCTGGCGATCGTCGTGCTCCCGGTGATCTGGATGGCGACGAACCCGGGCCGGCAGCACGTGGTGTACCCCCTGGTCGGGACGGCCGCGACGCTCATGCTGTCCTACGCGATCGCGCCGCGGACCCCGCAGCCGAGCGAACTCGTCCGACTCGTGCTCGCCCTGCTCGTCTACGCCGCCGCGGCAGCGGTCACGAACGAGCTCGCACGCCTGTCCGGGCTGCAGCTCGACACCGCGCAGCGCCGCCGCCGGATCGCCGAGGGCGAGATCGGTCGCGCGGCGCTCGTGCAGCAGTCCCTGCTCCCGACGACCGCCGCCGGGCTGCCCGACGAGTTCCGCGCCGTCGGGGTCTGCATCCCGGCCCGGACCGTCGGCGGCGACTTCTACGACTGGTTCCCCACCGCCGACGGTGCAGCGTTCACCCTCGGCGACGTGATGGGCAAGGGCGTCGGCGCGGGCATGATCGCCGCCGCGGTGCGCTCCCTCATCCGCAGCACCGTCGACGAGTCCGACCCGGCCGTCGCGGTCCGTCGCGCTGCCACGGGGCTGGCGACCGGCGTCTCCGACCTGACGAGCGGGCAGTTCACCACCTGCTTCCACTTCCGCGTCGCCCGGGACGGCCGGGCGCGGTGGGTCGACGCCGGACACGGGCTCGCCGTGCTCCGCCGGGCCGACGGCACCGTCCACCCCCTGCGCGCGGCGCACCTGCCGATCGGCGTCGGCACCGAGTGGACCGCTGACCAGACCGACCTGGAGCCCGGCGACGTCGTCGTGGCGGTGAGCGACGGCGTGCTCGACCTGTTCGGCGGCGACCTCGACGCGGTCGAGCGCTTCGAGGCCTGGGTCGCGGAACGGCAGCACCCGCAGCAGATCGTCGACGGCATCGCCGAGCTCGCCCACGCCGGTGACCACCCGGACGACGTGACCGTCCTGTGCGTCGGCTACCGCCCCTGACACCGCCCGACGCAGGCCGACACAGCCTGACACAGCCCGACGCAGGCCGACACAGCCCGACGCAGGCCGACACAGCCCGACGCAGCCTGACACAGCCCGACGCAGCGTGACGCGAGACGTCGCTCGGCCTCCGCGCGGGGCCGGAAAGCGCAGACGCACCGGACCCGCGACACGCCGGACGGCGCAGCCCCGGCACCACGCATCCCCGGCCGGCCGCGTGGCGCAGCGGCACGCCGACCTCCCTCGTCCGGGTGCCCCCCGAACACGGACTGGCGCACCGGGCTCGGAGGGGACAAGATCCTCCAGCCCCCCACCCACACCCGCCGGAGCACCCGTCCGGTCCAGCACAGGGACCACCTCATGCCCCAGCACCACGACGCGCTCGACCGCCGTCGCTTCCTGACCCTCGGCCTCGCCGGCGGTGCCACCGCGGCCGTGGCCGGCTCCGCGTTCTTCGCGACCGACAGCGCGTCCGCCGCGACCCGTCGGACCACGAGCACGACGCCGACGGCCGGCACCACCACCGCGCTCCTCGCCGCCGACGAGTTCAACGGCCCCGCCGGGACCGCCCCGAACCCCGGCATCTGGCGCTTCGACACCGGCGCCGGCGGCTGGGGCAACGCGGAGCTCGAGACCTACACGGACTCCCGCCGGAACGCCGCCCTCGACGGCAACGGCAACCTCGTCATCACGGCGATCCGGGAGGCCGACGGGTCGTACACCTCCGCCCGGCTGAAGACCGAGAGCACCTTCACCGCCCAGTACGGCCGGGTCGAGGCCCGCATCCGCATCCCGCGCGGGCAGGGCATCTGGCCGGCGTTCTGGATGCTCGGCGCCGACATCGGCCAGGTCGGCTGGCCGGCCTGCGGTGAGATCGACGTGATGGAGAACGTCGGGTACGAGCCGACGGTCGTCCACGCGACCGTGCACGGCCCGGGCTACTCCGGCGCCTCCGGCCTGTCGGCCGCGTACACGAACCCGACCGGCACGGCCTTCGCCGACGACTTCCACGTCTTCGGTGTCGACTGGCGCCCGGGTTCGATCACGTGGCTCGTGGACGGGGTCGCGCAGCGGACGGTCACCCGTGCCGACGTGGGCGCGAACCCGTGGGTGTTCGACAAGCCGTTCTTCGTGCTCCTCAACGTCGCCGTCGGCGGCACGTGGCCGGGGTCGCCCGACGCGACGACCCGGTTCCCGCAGCAGATGCTCGTCGACTGGGTGCGCGTCTCGCAGCTCGCCTAGCAGGACGGTCCGTCCCGCGGTCGCGTGGACCACACGACCGGACCCGCCCACAGGACGGCCGACGGCGGCTGACCGCCGCCGCAGCGGCGGGATCCGCGCGGCCGCCTCCGCGGCGGGACCCGGACGGCCACCTCAGCGGCGCGACCGCGCCAGCAGCCAGAGGTACGTCGCGTGCCCGACCAGGGCCAGGCCGAAGAACACCGCGGCGACGGCGTACACGCGGTCGAGCTTGCCCTGGCCGATCACGAGCATCACGACGCAGAAGACGACGGCCGCGGCGAGCACGCCGACCTGGATCGTCGACCAGACGCGACGGAAACGGGGCATGCCGGAGTCGTCCACGAGTCCATCCTGCCCGATCGCGGCCCGGGCACGGTGCCCGGCCCGGTCGGTCGTGCTCACTTCTCGGGGTCGTGGCCCCAGTTCATGAGCGAGTAGCGCCACTTCGAGTCGTGCGCGTCGCCCTTCGGCTCCTGCTTGCTGTGCCGGGCCACGTACCCGACGACCTTGCGCATGTGCGCGTAGTCGTCGTCGGTGTAGTCACCCTGCTGCTTCTCGAGGATCCGGACGATGTGGCGCCCGCTCTCGTGCCCGGTGGACTCGCCGCCGCTCGACGGCTTCTGCCCGACCTCCTTCGACTCGTCGGAGTCCAGCCACCGCTGCAGCTCCGACGCGGTCATGTTGACGGCGTCGGCGAAGTCGTCGCGGGTCTGCTGCTCGTCGTGCTGGTCGTCGCTCATGGCGGTCACGCTGCCCGTGCAGCCTGGGCGGCCGCGCAGGAGCCCGTGTCCCCCGGAACGGTGCGCACAACGGACGCCACTGCAGGTGCTTCCAGGGGTGGACGGGTTGTGTGTCCCCCGGAACACCCACCGTCGAAGGAGCCACACGAGCATGACCGAGCAGGACGGGCACGCGCCCGACGACCAGGCAGCACCCGTCGACCAGTTCGTGTTCGGCGACCCGCGGACCCGCTACCCGAACGTCTCCCCCGAGCCGCAGACCCAGGACGAGCCGGGCCTGCAGTCGCAGATGACCCCGGTCCCCGACCTGGGCGAGGGCTCCTACCGCGGCACCGGACGGCTGCAGGGGCGACGTGCGGTCATCACCGGGGCTGACTCGGGCATCGGCGCGGCCGTCGCGATCGCCTTCGCCCGCGAGGGTGCCGACGTCGTCCTCGCCTACCTGCCCGAGGAGCAGTCCGACGCCGACCACGTGGTCGAGCAGGTCGAGGCCGCCGGTCGCCGCGCCGTGACGGTGCCGGGTGACCTGCGCGACAAGGCGTACGCGGGCGAGTTGATCGAGCGCGCCGTGGCGGACCTCGGCGGGATCGACACGGTCGTGAGCGTCGCCGGCAAGCAGCGCTGGCAGCCCGACCTGCTCGACATCACCGACGACCAGTTCGAGGCGACGTTCGACGTCAACGTGTTCGGGCTGTTCCGGCTCGTGAAGGCCGCGCTCCCCCACCTCGAGTCCGGGTCGACCATCACGACGACCGCGTCGATGGAGGCGTACCAGCCGGCACCCGACCGGCTCGACTACGCCGCGTCGAAGGGCGCGATCAACAACTTCTCGAAGGGGCTGTCGCAGCTCCTCGTGGAGCGCGGGATCCGGGTGAACGTCGTCGCTCCGGGGCCCACCTGGACCGTCCTGCAGCCGAGCGGCGGTGTCGACCCCGAGTCGCTTCCCGAGTTCGGCAGCAGCGAGTCGCCGATGGGCCGCGCCGCGCAGCCCGCCGAGCTCGCGCCGGCCTACGTGTTCCTCGCCTCGCAGGAGTCGAGCTTCGTCGTCGGCGAGACCCTGAACGTCAACGGCGGCATGGTCACGCCGTGATCGGGAATGCCGGAGCCGCCCCCGGCGTCGAACCATCCACAGACCTGCGAAGGAGCACATCATGAGCCTGGACCTCCACGAGGGGCACGGCGCCGACACCGAGCGACGCTGGAACCCCACCACCAAGACGCTGCGCGTGCTGCACGACGAGCACGAGGCGACCTTCGGTCGCTGGCTCGGCCAGATCAACGGTCAGCACTGATCAACGGTCAGCACTGATCAACGGTCAGCACTGATCGACGGACGGCATTGATCGCGGATCGGTGCTGACCGTCGGTCAGCTCCGGTCGGTGGTCAGCACCGATCGACGGACGGGAGGCGCGGTGCCGGCTGGCACCGCGCCTCCCGTCCGCCCGTGGTCCCGCGGACCGCGACCCGGCCCGCTCAGGCCGGGACGCCGCTGACGTTCACGAGCCAGGTGACCCCGAAGCGGTCGGTGAGCATGCCGAACGTGTCGCCCCACGGCGCCTTCGTCAGCGGCTCGATGACGGTCGCGCCGTCGGCGAGGCCCTCCCAGTAGCCGGTGAGCCGTGCCTCGTCGTCGCCGCTGAGGGACACCGAGATGTTGCTCTCGGTCGGCGTCGGCATGCTCGCGGGCGCGTCCGAGGCCATCAGGGTCAGGTCCTCGGCGACGATCTGGCCGTGCATGACCTTGTCGGCGTCGGCCGGGTCCTGGACCATGCCGCCCTCGGCGAAGGTCATCGTCTTGAGCTCCCCGCCGAAGACGCGGTGGTAGAAGTCGAGGGCCTCGCGGGCCTGGTCGCGGAAGCCGATGTACGGGTTGAGCGTGACGGACACGGCGGGGTCCCTTCGGGTCTGACGGACGTCGTCGTCCGGTGGGGACCATGCTGGCAGGTCGTCGCCGCCGGCGGAAGTCCGGCGGGTGCGCGGCCGGTGCCCGACGGACGCCCGGCGGGTGCCCGGCGGGGCCCTGTGGACGCCCGGCGGGTGCTCGCTCGTGGCCGGATCCACAGCGCCGAGCGGCCGGCCTCACGTGCTCCTCCCAGTCACGGAGCGAAGCGCGCCCTGGCCCCGCAGAAGGACTGGGCCGTCAACCGCCGGACCGTCCCCGTCGTCGAGGCCCTGCGTGGCGTGCAGGCGGACTTCGCCCGCACCTCCGGCGGTCGGCAGGTCTCGCTCGCCGACCTCGTCGTGCTCGCCGGGTGCGTCGGCGTCGAGCAGGCGGCACGGGCCACCGGCACCGAGACGACCGTACCGTTCACGCCGGGTCGGGTCGACACCACGCAGGACCGCACCGACGTCGAGATGTTCGAGTGGCTCCGCCCGGTCGCCGACGGCTTCCGGAACTTCGTCTCCCCGCGGTACGACGACTTCGCGGCGGGCGTCGCGCCCGAGGCGGTCTTCCTCGACCGGGCGAACCTGCTCACGCTGACGGCACCCGAGTGGACCGTCCTGACCGGCGGACTGCGCGTGCTCGGCGCGAACTGGGACGGCTCGGACACGGGCGTGCTCACCGACCGGGTGGGCGTGCTCACGACGGACTTCTTCGTCGACCTGACCGACACGGCGCTGGTGTGGACGAAGGACGACGACGCGGCCACGCCCTTCACCGGCCGGGACCAGGCGTCCGGCGAGGCACGGTGGACGGCCTCGCGCGCCGACCTGGTGTTCGGGTCGAACGCGCAGCTGCGGGCCGTCGCCGACGTCGACGCCGGCAGCGACGGCCAGGAGCGGTTCGTCCGCGCCTTCGTCGCGGTCTGGCACAAGGTGATGATGCTCGACCGCTTCGACGTCCGCGCGGGCACCGCCGCTCCGGTCCGATGGCGGCCTGAGCGGGCGACCGTCGGTCTGACCGTGGTCGACTGACGGACGGGAGGCGCGGTGCCGGTCCGGTGCCACGCCTCCCGTCCGCGACCGCTCGCGGTCGGCTCACCGGTCCAGGTCCTCGTCCGCGCCCGCGCCCGCGGCCGCGGACGCGGAGGCGGAGGCGGCCGCGGCTCAGTCGTCGTAGCGGTAGAACCCCCGACCGGTCTTCACGCCGAGGTGCCCGGCGTCGACGTACTCGTGCAGCAGCCGACGCGGCCCCTCCGGCAGGTGCGGGTCCTCGGCGGCGTAGTGGTCCTCGATGTCGAGCACGACGTCGAGACCGACCTGGTCCATCATCCGGAACGGCCCGGCCGGGGCACCCGAGTTGATCCGGAACATGGCGTCGACGTCCTCGGGTGTCGAGACGCCGTCGGCCACGACCGCCAGCGACTCGCGCTTGATGGCCGCCCAGATCCGGTTGAAGATGAACCCGGTCGACTCCCGGCGCGCGACGAACGGGAAGACGCCGTAGCGGGGCAGGTGCTCCTGCAGGAACGTCATGATCCCCGGGTTGGTCTCACCGTCGCTCATCAGGTCGACGGCGTTCTGCTGGGGCGGCATGGAGAAGTGCACGTTGAGGACCCGCTCGCGGTGCTCGACCTCGTCGACCACGAGCCGCGACGGGTACGACGACGAGTTCGTGGCGAGGATCGTGTCGGCGGCGACGAGCCGGTCGAGCTGTCCGAACAGCGGCGTCTTCAGGTCGAGGCGCTCGGGGATCGCCTCGACGACGAGCCAGGCGCCCTCGACGGCCGAGGCGAGGTCGCCGTCACCGCGGACCGAACCGGCGACCGCGCCGTCCCGCGCCGCGACGACCTCGGGCAGCGTGGCCTCGACGTAGGCGACCGCGTCGTCCCGGACCTGCTCGGAGCGGTCGTGGACGCGGACCTCGGCACCCCCGCTCGCGAACATGAGCGCGATGCGGCGGCCGAGCGTGCCGCCTCCGATCACGGCGACGGGGCGGGACCGGTGGTCTGCGGGCAGCTGGTACGCCATCTGGGCTTCCTCTCGGGTGCGGGGTCCCTCGTGGGGACGGATGGGGCCCGGGACTTGTCACTCCGGACCTCTCGATACAGACTGTACTCGATACGATCTGTACTGCAATCGGAAGGACGACCCATGGATCCCCTCGACGCGCTGCGCCGCGGCACCACCCCGCTCACCGCCCCCGTGTACCCGCTGCGCGCCACGCGCTTCCGGGACCGCGAGTACCTCAACGTCGTCTACCGCACCGACCCCGAGGCGCTCCGCGCGGTCGTGCCCGAACCACTGGTCGTCGAGGAGCCCCTCGTCCGGTTCGAGGTCATGAAGATGGGCGAGGTCGACGGCTACGGCCCCTACGTCGAGTCCGGGCAGGCGATCCAGGTCACCCACGACGGCGAGCACGGCGAGTACCTGCACGCCATGTACCTCGACAACTTCGCCGCCACGGTCTCCGGCCGCGAGCTCAGCGCGTACCCGAAGGTGCTCGGCACCCCGCGGCTGCGCGTCGACGAGGGCGCCCTGGTCGGGACGCTCGACCGCGGCGCCGAGCGTGTGGCGACCGCGACGATGGCGTACGAGTGGGAACCGCTCGACCTCGACGAGGCGCGGGCGCAGATCGCGGTGCCGACGTTCATGGTGAAGTTCGTGCCCGACGTCTTCACCCAGGGCCTGCGGGCCGCACACCTCGTGCGCACCGAGATCACCGACGTCACGGTCAAGGAGGCCTGGACCGGACCGGCGCGACTGCAGCTCTTCGAGCACGTCATGGCACCGATGGCCGACCTGCCCGTCCTCGAGGTCGTGAGCGCGTCGCACGTCCTGACCGACCTGACCCTGGCCCCGGTCCGGCCCGTCCACGACTACCTCGCCGCGGTGCCGCCGACGGCTCAGTAGCGTGGACGCATGAGCACTCCCCCTCCGGCAGCCGCGCGACCGGTCCGACGGCGCAGCAGCACCCGGGCGCAGCTCGTCGCGGCCGCCGAGGCGGTGTTCGACGAGACCGGCACCACGGCGGTGAGCGTCGAGGCGGTCGTCAGCCGCGCGGGGTTCACCCGCGGCGCGTTCTACTCGAACTTCAGCAGTGTCGACGAGCTCTTCTTCGCCGTGTACGAGCAGCAGGCGGCCCTGGTGTTCGAGCTGCTCAGCGGCGTGCTCGAGCGCGCCGAGACCGCCGACGACCCGACCATCGACGACGTCGTCCGCGGCGTCGTGTCGGGGCTCCCGCCGGAGGAGAAGTGGTACGCGATCCGCTCGGTGCTGATCACCCGCGCGCGGCACGACGAGGCGCTGAACCGGCTGCTGCGCGAGCACACCGACCACTTCCACGACACCCTGCAGCCGCTGCTCGTCGGCAGCCTCGCGCGGATCGGGCGACGACCGACCGTCGACCCGGCACTGTTCACCCGCGCCGTCGTCGCCGCGCACGTCGGCGCGGTCAGCCAGAGCGTCCTGCACGACGACACCGAGCGCGTCCGCATCGCGGCGGTGGAGGGCTGCATCCTCGGCCTCACGGAACCGGTCCCGCAGCGCTGACGGCGCCGCCTGCGCGCCGCCGCGATGACGGCTTCGGTCGGTGACCGGAGGACGGACGGGAGGCGCGGTGCGGGCCCGCACCGCGCCTCCCGTCCGTCCCGGCGTCCGTCCCGCTCACGGGTGTCGGCCCCGACGACCGGTCACCCGTCACCGGTCCGGCCCCGGCGTCGCCGGGTCAGCGTCCGGAGGACGCCAGTCCGACCATCGCGGCGCTCCGCTCCCAGAGTCCTGCGGCGAGGGCAGGGTCGGCTGCCTGCGGGTTGGTCCGCGCCACGACGCCCTTCTCGTAGTACTCGCCGGAGGTCCAGTCGACGCCGGGCTCCCCCTCGGCGAACTGCGAGATCGGCGCCGCGCCGGCCTCGGGGCCGATGAAGCCGAACACGCGGGCGAGCGGGGTGCGGTACACGAAGCGCATGAGGCTCGTCGTGTCGGCGGCGAAGTTGGTGCGGACCACCCCGGGGTGGAACGCGGCGGCGGACAGCCCGTCGGCGTGGAAGCGCCGGTGCAGTCCCTTGGTGAACAGGACGTTCGCCAGCTTCGCGTCGCCGTAGGCCTTGTTCGACGAGTACCGCCGCTCGTTGCCGAGGTCGTCGAGGTCGATCCGGCCGAACAGCCGTGCCGCGATGCTCGACGTGTTGACCACGGTCGCGTGGCTGTCGAGGAGGGTGTCGAGCAGCAGGTTCGTCAGCAGGAACGGGGCGAGGTGGTTGACCTGGAGCGTCTTCTCGAACCCGTCCGCGGTGCGGGCCCGGTCACCGAAGATCCCGCCGGCGTTGTTCACCAGCACGTCGATGCGGGCGTGCTCGGACCGGAGCGCCGCGGCGAGGGTGCGGACCTGCTCCAGCTCGGCGAAGTCGGCCAGGTGGAACGGCACGTGCAGTTCCTCCGCGAGAGCGCGCGTCTTGTCGGCTGAACGGCCGACGACCACGACGTCGTGCCCGTCCGCGACGAGCTGACGTGCGCCGGCGGCACCGATGCCGTCACTGGCCCCGGTGATGACGATGGTCTTGCGGGACATGGGTCTCCTCGTGCGTGACGACGTGCGGTGGCGGTCGGCTCCGGTCGGCGTCGACCACCCGGAGCCGCGCGCTCGACGGACAGGTCAACCCTGCCACGCGTCCCGGCTGCGGGCCGTCCTGGCGGCGCGGACGGCCGGCGGCTGGTCGGGTTCTCAGGGCTCGCGATGCAGGGTTCGCCATACGATCGTCTCGCGAGGCGGTGCGGCCTGCACTGCTCGGTCGGATCCGTTCCTGTCCGATCCGACCGTCCGCCCATCCGACCGTCCGTCCGTCCGTCCGTCCGTCCGGAGGAGAACCTGATGACGACCTCGACCTCGACCCCGTCCCTCTCGTCCCTGGGGGCGCTCGTGCCCCGGATCGGCCTCGTCGCCGCGGCGGTGGCCGTCGCGGCGACGGCTGCACTCGGCGGGCCCGCGACCCCGACGACCGCCCACGCCGAGTCGGCGCACGGGGGCTCGACCAACAACTCGATCGGGTGGCACGTGCACTGGTGACGCGTCGCACGTCGGCCGGGGCGGGGGGCGTGTCGCCGCCGCCCCGGCCGTCGCGCGTCGCGGGTCCTACCGCGCCGCGAGGTGGGACCTCCAGGACCCCGCGTCGGTGATGTCCGGTGCGTCGACGGTCGCGAGCGGTTCGCAGAGGAAGCCGAGGACCGTGTCGCCGGACCCGAGCTCGACGACGCCCACGGTCATCGGCGCGACGAGCTGCGTCAGGAAGGTGCCGACGCGTGCGGCGGGGATCGACCACCGCTCCCCCGTGATCGCGGCGCCGCCGTCGTGCACGCGGACCAGGCCGGGCTTCGGCGGCGTCGTCGGGAGGGCGTGGAGGCGGTAGCGCGGCGCGGTGACCGCGGGTCCGGCGTGGACGGCACCCAGGTCGGTGAGCTGCCGGTTCAGGGGTTGTCCGCTCATGTGGGCTCCGAACACGGCGATGTCGATCGTCGGCGGACGCCACGGCGCAGATCGCCCCGTCTCGTGCAGGAGGAACCGGTCGGCCAGGTCGGCGAGGGCTGCGTCGGAGAAGGCCGGACCGATGAGCGTGACGCCGAAGGGTCGGCCGTCGGCCTCGGCTCCGGGGACCGCGATCGCCGCGAGGTCGAGCAGGTTGACGAAGTTGGTGAAGGTCCCGACCCACGAGTTCACGCCGATCGGGTCGGCCTGCACGTCGGCGATGCTCGGGTGGCCGGGCGCGGTGGGCAGCAGGAGCGCGTCGACCTCGCCGAGGAGTGTCCGAGCGGTCAGGGCCGCGCGCCGGAGGGTCTGCTGGTCGGCCACCAGGTCGACGGCACTCGGACCGTGCCCGCCCCGGATGATCGCGGTCACGCTCGGGTCCCCCGATCCGTGGTCGGCGTCGAGGTGGTGGCCGACGGCGTACGTGCGCTCGGCGACGAGCGCACCGTCGTAGAGCAGCTTCGCAGCGTCCAGCAGCGGGGTGATGTCCGTCTCGACCAGTTCCGCGCCGGCGGCGCGCAACACCTCGAGCGTCTGGTCGTAGCTGGCGCGCCACGCGGGGCTGAGCGGCGCGAGGTCCGGTTCCCGCGCGATCGCCAGCCGCGACGTGGGCGGCGCGGCGGCGGGAGCAGCCGGGTCCCACGCACGGCTGGTGGGGTCGAGCGGATCGACCCCGGTGATGACGGCGGCGACGTGCTCGGCGACGGCGAGGGTGGGAGCGAACACCGTGACGGTGTCGTAGGACGGAGCCGCAGGGGCCATGCCGCGAGCGGGCACCAGTCCGAGGGTCGGCTTGATGCCGACGAGCCGGTTGTACGCGGCCGGGACCCGACCGGACCCTGCCGTGTCGGTGCCGAGGGCGGCGTCGACGATGCCGAGCGCGGTGGCGACCGCCGACCCGGAACTGGACCCGCCGGACACGAGTCCCGGGTCGAACGCGTTCCGGACGACGCCGTGGGGGCTGCGGGTACCGACGAGACCGGTGGCGAACTGGTCGAGGTTGGTCTTGCCGATCACGACCGCACCGGCGTCCTCGAGGCGGGCGACGGCCGTCGCGCTCTCGTCGGGGACGAACCCGGTCCACGGTGCTGCGCACGTCGTGGGCAGTCCCGCGACGTCGATGTTGTCCTTGACGGCGATCACCGTGCCGGCCAGCGGGAGGCGTTCGGCACCGACCGTGTCCAGGCGTTCCTGCACGGTGCGTGCCCGGGCCAGCGCGTCGTCCCGGTCCCGGAGGGTGATCCAGACCTCCGGTCGGTCGACGGACGCGATCCGCTCGTAGGCCGCGGTGACGCGGGCGACCGGGTCCGGCGTGGGAGCGGCGGCCGTGGGACGGAAGGTGGGAGTGGTGGTGCTCATGGTGCGGGTCGTCTCCGTTTCGGGGCGCTGGCCGGTGGTCAGACGTCGGCGTGGACGTCGGCTGCGGTGACGACGGCGAGGGGCTGGCCCGCCGCCACGGTGTCCCCGGGGGCGACGAGCAGTTCCAGCACGGTGAGGTGGTGCGGCGCCCGGACCGGTGTCTCCATCTTCATCGCCTCGAGCACCAGCAGGTCCGCGCCGTCGTCGAGGACGTCGTCCGCGGCGGCGTCGACCCGCCAGACGGCCCCGGCCATCGGTGCCTCGACGACGGTCGCTCCGTCGGGCAGGCGGCTGTACACGTCGTCCGTGGTCGTCGCAGCGGCCGCTCCGTCGTCGCGCGGTGCGAACTCGCCGGCGGCTTCCCACGCGAGGCGCTCGGTCTCGAACGCGGCGGCCTGACGGGCGCGGAACGCCTCGATGTCCGCGGCGTGTCGGGTGAGGAACTCCTGGTGCTGCCGGAGGGAGAACTCGCCGGGGCGGATGTCGAGCTGCAGCCGGTCCGCTGCCATCTCGGCGCGCAGGTCGGTGAGTTCGTCGGGGCTGACGAGGTGGAACCTGATGCGGTCGAAGAACCGCAGCAGCCAGGGGTGTCCGTCGGTGAAGGACGTCCGTCGCGCTCGGAGGCCGGCCCAGATGGGGACGGTGCGCCCGACGAGCTGGTAGCCGCCGGGGCTGTCCATGCCGTAGATGCACATGTACGTGCCGCCGATGCCGACGGTTCCCTCTGCCGTCCAGGTCCGGGCCGGGTTGTACTTGGTGGTCAGGAGTCGGTGCCGGGGGTCCAGCGGCGCGGCGGCGGGGGCGCCGAGGTACACGTCGCCGAGTCCGAGGACCATGTACTCGGCCTCGGTGACGATGCGTTGCACGTCGTCGGTGGTCTCCAGCCCGTTGGCGCGGCGGATGAACTCGATGTTCGAGGGGTTCCACGGGGCGTCGTCGCGGATGAGGGAGCCGTAGCGGGCGATCGCCTCGGCGACGGTCGGGTCGTCCCACGAGAGCGGCAGGTGCACTTCCCTGCTCGGGACGACGAGGTCGTCCGTGGCGGGCAGGTGCTGCTCGATCTCGACCAGCAGGTCGACGAGGCGTCGGATCGGCAGCACCGCGGGGTCGACGTGCAGGTGCAGCGACCGCACGCCGGGCGTCTGGTCGACCAGCCCGGCCGGCGCCGCCTCCCGGAGGCCCTGCATCAGGGCGTGGACCCGCATGCGCAGGCCGAGGTCCAACGTCATCGGCCCGTACTCGACGAGCACGTTGTCGTCGCCGCCGCGCCGGTACACCACCGCCGGCGTCGTCCCGATGGCGGGCAGGGCGGCCAGGACGCCGTCGTCGTCGTCGCGACGGCTCAGGGTCGGCGTGAAGACGGTGTTCGTGCGGTTCGCCTCGGCGATCGCGGGCAGCTGGGTGCTGTCGACGGGGACGAACCGGAGGGTGTCGCCGGGGCGGAGTTGGCCGAGCTTCCAGCGGTCCGCGCTCACCACGGTGACCGGACACGCGAACCCGCCGAGACTCGGCCCGTCCGGGCCGAGGACGGAGGGGGTGTCGCCGGTGAAGTTGACGGCGCCGACGGAGTACGCGTTGTCGTGCAGGTTCGAGGGGTGCAGGCCGGCCTCCCCACCGTCGCTGCGCGCCCACGTCGGTCTCGGGCCGATCAGGCGCACCCCCGTGCGGGCGGCGTGGAAGTGCACGGTCCACGTGGCGTCGTAGAGCTGCTGCACGTCCTCCCGGGTGAAGTACTCCGGGGCGGGCTGGGGGCCCTCGGTGACGTGCAGCTCCCAGCTGCTGCTCGTGCTGATCCGGGCGGCGGGATCGATGACGGTCGGCGTGGCCAGCGACGTGGTGGTGGTGGCACGGAGGACGTCCCCGGTGGCGATCGGGCGGCCGCCGTGCCCGCCGAAGCGGCCCTGCTCGAAGGTGGCTGCGCTGCCGAGGTAGCTGGGCACGTCGAGGCCGCCGCGGACGGCGAGGTAGGTGCGCACCCCGGTCCCGCGGACGGTGCCGACGTCGAGCGTGCCGCCCGCGGGGACGGTGATCGGCTCCCACTGCGGGACGGCGACCCCGTCGACCGTGACGGGTGCGGGTGCGCCGGTGACGGCGACGACGGTCTCCTCCGTGAACCGCAGCGCCGGTCCGGAGACGGTGCACTCCAGGGCCGGGGCGCCCTCCGGGTTGCCGACGGCGGTGTTCGCCGCCCGGAAGGAGCGGTCGTCCATGGGGCCGCCGGGGCTGATGCCGACCTGCCAGAGACCGATCCGGCCGGGCCAGTCCTGGACGGTCGTCGATGCGCCGCCCCGGAGCACGTCGATGCGTGGCCGGGGATCGGAGACGTCCTCGAGGAGGTTCGTGGTCACGGCCGCGTCGAGCACCGCGTCGGTGGTGCAGATCGCCCCCAGCAGGCCGAGGTTCGACTCGATGCCGGCGACCTCGGTGTCCGACAGGGCGCGCTGCAGGGCGGCGAAGGCGGTGCGACGGTCGTCGGCGGTGACGATCACCTTCGCGAGCATGGGGTCGTAGACCGGAGAGACCTCGTCGCCCGTCTCGACGCCCGTCTCGATCCGCACGTCGCCGCGCTCCGCACCGTCGGTGTCGGGGAACCGGACCCGGGTGAGCAGCCCCGTGGAGGGCTGGTAGTGCTTCACCGGGTCCTCGGCGTAGACACGCGCTTCGATCGCGTGACGACCGTTCGGGACGGGTGTGGTGCCGGCGAGGAAGCCGGACGGGCCGGTGTCGCCGAGTCCGACGCGGAGCATCCACTCGACGAGGTCGACGTCGAAGACCTGCTCGGTGACGGGGTGTTCGACCTGGAGGCGGGTGTTGAGCTCGAGGAAGTACACCTGTTGCGTGTCGGTGTCGTAGACGAACTCGACCGTCCCCGCGGACCGGTAGCCGACGTGCTCGGCCAGTGCGGTCGCGCTGGCGTGCATCAGCGTGCGGACGTGTCCGGGCAGGTCCGGGGCGGGGGCTTCCTCGACGACCTTCTGGTGTCGGCGCTGGAGGCTGCAGTCCCGGTCGCCGAGGATCCGGACGGTCCCGTCGCCGTCGCCGAAGACCTGCACCTCGAGGTGGCGCGCACGGGCGATGAACTTCTCGACGAAGACCCCCGGTGTGGCGAAGTTCGCAGCCGCCAGTCGGGTCACGGACCCGAACGCTGCCCGCAGGTCGGCCTCGTTCCAGCAGGTGGAGATCCCCACGCCGCCACCCCCGCCGGAGGCCTTGACCATCACCGGGTAGCCGATCCGCTCCGCGGCCGTCGCCGCCTCGTCGACGGTGTCGACCAGTCCTGACCCGGGCACGCAGGGCACACCGCACTCCGTCGCGATCGCGATGGCGGTGTGCTTCGGTCCGAACGCCTCGATCTGCTGCCACGTCGGTCCGATGAACACCAGCCCGGCGGCTTCGACCGCTCGGGCGAACCCGGGGTTCTCGGACAGGAACCCGTAGCCCGGGTGGACGGCGCCGGCCCCGGACGCCCGTGCGGCGGCGAGGATGCGGTCGACGTCGAGGTAGCTCTGCTCCGGGGCGGCCGGGCCGAGGCGGTGCGCTTCGTCGGCCTCGCGCACGTGGGCGCTGGCACGGTCCGCGTCGGAGTACACCGCGATGGTGCGCAGGCCCATCCGCTTCGCGGTGCGGATGACGCGGCGGGCGATCTCCCCGCGGTTGGCGATCAGGACGCTCTCGAACGCAGGCTGCTGCTCAGGCATGGTGGTGGTTGCCTTCCCGGGTGGTGGCGAGACGGAGGAGGGGCGCCGCCCGCGCCGACCGACGGCGGCGCGGGCGGCGGTCGGGGTGGGGTCAGAGGACGCCGCGGGTGACCATGTTGGTGATCGCGCGCGTCGCGCGCGCCATCACCGTGTCCATGGACTCGCCGATGTGTTCCCCGAGCGCGGTCTTGGCCTGCTCGAGGTGTCCGGCGACCACCAGGTCACCGATCGCGAGGTGTTCGTCGATGGTGGCGGTGATGCGGTCTTCGGTCACGTAGTCGTACATGCGGACCGCGCGGATGCGGTGGTTGACGCTCTCCAGCGCCTCGACGAGGGCTTCGTTCCCGGCGGCGCGGCACAGTGTGACGTGGAAGCGTTCGTCGTCCATCACGAACTGGGGCGTGGGCGACGGGGGCGATCGTCGCAGCTCCCGCCACCGGTCCAGCTCCGCGCCGAGGAGCGCGAAGTCGTAGCCGGCGAGCTCCCGTTCGACGGTGCGCTGCACGCCGCGCATCTCGATCGTGACGCGGAGCTCGTACAGCTCGGCCAGGTGGTGCAGGTCAGGCAGCACCACCCGGTACCCGTACTCGTCGTTGTCGATCAGCCCGTCGGCACGGAGCATGAACAGCGCCGTCCGGACCGGCGTGCGGGACACCTGCAGTTCGTGCGCGATCGCGTCCTCGCGGAGTCGGCTGCGCGGCGCGTACCGGCCGTTCATCAGCTGTTCCCGGAGGTGCTCGTAGACGACGTCGGTGCGGGAACGCCCCCGCCGACCCGTCGCGGGGGCCCGGTCGTCCGCGGCGGTCATCGCTGCTCCGGCAGGACGTACCGGCCCGTCTTGTCCGTCGCCAACGCCAGGGACGAGATGTACTGCGCCGACCCGTCCGGAGCGCGTTCTGCCGAGAGCAGCATGTCCGGGCGTTCGAACTCGAGGCCCGTGACGTGGCAGCGCAGCAGCTCCCCGCTGGGGTTCCCGTCGGCGTCGAGCATCGGCAGGTCGATGCCGTCGTCGGTGCGGCGCAGGTAGAACCGCCCGCGGGTCAGCACCGCCGTCAGGGGCGTCACCACGATCGGGATCGCGACGGCGAAGATCGCCGAGAACGGAGCGACGCCGGGACCGAACGCACCGAAGAAGACCGCGATCGAGACGCCGGCGGCGAGCAGGAGCGACACCACCCCGACCGGGTTCCAGGCGTACAGCATGCCGCGGCGGAACTCCGGGTGCTTCGGCGACAAGCCCAGCAGGTACTTGTTGACGGCGATGTCCACGGCGACCGTCACGATCCAGGCCATCCCGCAGTTGGCGTAGAAGCCGAGGATGGTGTTGAGGAAGTCGAACATCTTCAGCTCCATCAGCGCCAACGCGATCGCGAGGTTGACGACGACGAACACGAGCCGGCCCGGGTACGTGCGGGTGACCCGGGTGAAGGCGTTCGTCCACGCCAGCGAGCCGGAGTAGGCGTTGGTGACGTTGATCTTGATCTGCGACAGCACCACCAGGACCACGGCGAGCGTCATGGCCAGCCACCCCGGCATCATCCGCTCGTACACGCCGAGGAACTGGTGCACCGGCTCGTTCGCCGTCGCCGACGCTGCCGGGTCGAGCGTCGCGATCAGGTAGACGGCGATGAAGAGGCCGATCGCCTGCTTCAACGCGCCGAACACCACCCAACCCGGGCCCGCGATGATCACCGCACGCCACCACGAGCGACGGTTCGCGTCGGTGCGGGGCGGCATGAACCGGAGGTAGTCGATCTGCTCGGCGATCTGCGCGATCAGCGACAGGCACACACCCGCAGCGAGCATGACCGATGCGGGACTGACCCCGGTCCCGGAGCCGTCCTTGCCCGCGTAGGCGAAGAAGGTCGACAGCGACGACGGGTCGGAGACGAGCAGGTAGGCCAGCGGCACCACCATGAGCACCAACCAGAACGGGGTGGTCCACACCTGCAGCTTCGAGAGCGCCTTCATTCCGTACACGACCAGCGGGATGACGATCAGCGTGGACACGGCGTACCCGAGCGGCCGCGGCACGTGCAGCCCGAGCTCCAGGCCCTGCGCCATGATCGACCCCTCGAGGGCGAAGAAGATGAACGTGAAGGTGGCGAAGACCACGTTCGTGATCACCGAGCCGTAGTACCCGAAACCCGACCCCCGGGTGATGAGGTCCAGGTCGATGTTGTACCGGGCGGCGTAGTACGCCAGCGGGATCCCCGTGACGAAGATGACCACCGCGGCGACGAGGATGCCCAGCAGCGCGTTCGTCGTCCCGTAGGCGATGCCGGCGTTCGCGCCGATCGAGAAGTCGGCGAGGTACGCGATCCCGCCCAGTGCGCTCGTCGCGACGACTCCTGCGCCCCACTTCCGGTAGGAGCGAGGAGCGAAGCGCAGCGTGTAGTCCTCCAGGCTCTCCCGCGTCGCAGCGCGGGTGTCGGACGATGCGGAGGAGCCAGGAACAGTGATGGTGCCGTCGTGAGGTGCCTCGACGTCAGTGGACACGGCGAACCCTTTCGATCGGTGGTGCACGGCTGAGGTGAAGACCCGGAACGACACACACCACGTCATCGGAGTGGACCGGGCGACGCCACCGGGACACGACCGGGGGCGTGGCAACGAGCCTGGCGACGGGATGTTTCCGGCATGTTCCCCGGAACGAACTTTCCTGTGTCGACAGCGCTGGACACACTGTTGTACACAACTTCGCGGGCCCGGTCGTGCGACGCTCGGTGCACCTCACCCGTCCAGGAACAGACCCGGAGGCCTACCGTGACCACGACCAGCACCACCACCACGCCGCACGTCCTCGGCGATCTCGTCGCCCGCGGAACCACTGCGAACGTCGCCACCGTCGTCGCCGGGACCGGTCTCTTCGCAGCGGCAGCGCAGCTGACCGTCCCGCTGTGGCCCGTACCGATCACCGGTCAGACGTTCGCGGTCCTCGTCCTCGGCGCCGCGCTCGGCACCCGCCGGGCAGCCGCCGCCACCAGCCTCTACCTCGTCGCCGGCACCGTCGGTCTGCCGGTCTTCACCGGCGGCGCCTCCGGCAACCCGTTCGCGATGCCCTCCGGCGGCTACCTCGTCGGTTTCGTCGTCGCCGCCGCCCTCGTCGGCTTCCTCGCCGAGCGAGGCTGGGACCGCACACCGCTGCGCTCCCTCGCCGCGTTCGGGCTCGGTTCCGCCGCGATGTACGCCGTCGCGCTGCCCTGGCTCGCGATCAGCCTCACGCACCTCGGCGCTCCGCACTCCCCCGCAGCCGTCCTCGGCGCAGGACTCGTGCCGTTCCTCGTCGGTGACGCGCTCAAGGCCCTGCTCGCCGCCGGACTCCTCCCGCTGACCTGGCGACTGACCTGGCGACTCGTCCCCCGCCGTCCGCGCCGGGCACACCAGGGTCGACGGACCAGCGGACCTTCCGCCTGAGTCCTTCCGCGGCGCACGCGTCCCGTCCGGATCCTGTCCGGGGCGTCCGCTCCCTCCGCTCACCGCGACCGGCGACCGGCGACCGGCGACCGGCGACCGGCGACCGGCGACGATCGTCCCTCCGGAGCGCCGGTGGGCGGCGCGCCGGAGCACGCCGCCCACGCGCGTGTCGCACCTCAGCCGCAGTGCGACTTCCAGACCTGCGGGAAGTCGAACCAGTACCCGCGACCGCATCCACCGCTCTTGATGAACTCCGCCGCACCGGCGACGAGGACCCCGAGGGCGGTGCACGAGGTCTTCGACAGGTCGAGGCTGATGCAGACGGCGGCGAGGTAGACGCCCGCACCGACGGTGACGATCGTGCGGACCACCTGGCCGGAGAGGAAGTACTCGTGGTTGCTCCACCAGTGCTTGCTCTCCCCGATCTCGGCGGCCGGGTCCCCGGCCGCGGTGCGCGGCGCGGCGACGGCACCACCGTCACCGGAGGTGCCGAGCAGCTGCTGCGGCGTCATCCGCGATGCCGTCGCACGCGCCTCCGCGTCCTCCTGCGTGGTCAGGTCGGTCCAGTGGCGCATCGTCTGTCCACCGATGCTGAAGCCAGTCGTCGCGACCTGGTCGAGCATCGTCGACGAGAGCGCCCCGGACCGGATGTCCACCAGGACGGTGCCGCGCTCGATCGAGCGGACCACTGCCGCTCGTGCATCCGACGGAGTGGTCGTCGACGCGGACGCCGGCCCGGGCGCGACGAGCACCGCGAGTAGGACCGCCAGGGTCGACACGGTGAGCGCGAGGAGCGTGGTGCGCCGGCGCTCGGTGGCACGAGTCGGAACGAGGGTTCCCATGACTGTTCTCCTTGCTGACGAGGGGTGACCATCACCCGTCGGGATCGTCGGTGCCGGAACCGACGTACGGCCGAAGGACGACCCCTCCGCCGACCAACTCGGGGTGACGGTCAGACGAACGTCTGGTGAGTGCGCGTTCAGCGGCGCGACCCGACGCGATCCTGGTCGTGCAGGTCAGCAGGCCGCACCGCCCGATGGCACGGCCGCCGCCGGCTCGCTGAACGACCTCTCCGTCTGCGCCGACAGCCCGCGTGCACGCTGGGAATCAGCAGCGGTGGCCCCATCCTTCGCCATACGATCGTCTGACGAAGACCGATGATCTGTCAGGGACGAGGCCGGGCCGATGACCACAGCAGTGCGATGGAGTGACGACGTGCAGGCAGCGGCAGCGCAGCGCCTCGTGGCCCCGGGTGGCATGATCGTCGCCCCCACCAAGGTCGGCTACATCGTGATGACGACCGATCGACGTGGCCTGGAGCGGAAGTTCGACGCCAAGCAGCGGCCCCTGTCGAAGCCCGGGGTGGTCCTCGTCAGCTCGCTCGAGATGGTGCATCGACTGGCCGAGACGACGCCGGAGATCGACGCACTCTACGAACGCTGCTGGAACGAGGACGTCCTGCTCGGCTGCATCCTCCCCTGGCGCCCGGACGGACTGCGACACATCCCCGACGACGGCTCCCGCGAACTCGTGATGGACAGCCGGGCGACGTCGTGCTTCGTCATCCGCTTCGGAGTGCCGGCCGAATCGATCGCGCGAGACCTCTGGGAGCAGCACGAACTGCTCTCGTTCGCGAGTTCGGCGAACCCGTCCGGGCAGGGGAACCGCGGTGTCCTCGCCGGGATCGGCGATCGGATCGCTGGCGCAGCGGACCTCCTCGTCGAGGCCGACGACTACGTCGCCTCCGTCCAGCCCGACCGCGACGCTGACACCCGCTGGGAACAGGGCGTCATGGTGTCGATGGTCGACCAGGACGGGCACCTCGTGCCCGAGCAACACGGAGCCCGCTCGGTCGCTCCGGTTCCGACGCTCATCCGGAAGGGACTCGACCTCGACCGCATCATGCGGTTCCTGTCCGACCAGTTCCCGAGCTGGGACCACCGCCACGGGCAGTACCACTAGGCAGGCGTCCGACCGAGTGAGGACCGGGAGCACGCCGTCCGAACTCGTCGATCGCGTCGGGACGCGTCCGTCCGAAGTCCCCGATCGCGACCGCCCGCAGGAGCGGGTGCACCGACTGTCCTCACGAGCACGAGCACGAGCACGAGTCGCGGGACGGGTTCCGCAGCGCGGGATCACCCGCGACCACCCAGCCACCCGTCGGATCAGGAGTCACCATGACGAACACACCGTCCCCATCCCGCCACGTCGAGACGTTCACCGGCATCGCGACCGGTGAGCAGATCCTCGTCTGGTGCGACTGCCCCGTGGGGCACGACCACCGCTCCGGACCAGGCGACACCACTGGCGCTCGGTAGTCGATCGGCACCGGACACCGGATCGGGCCCACGAGTCGGCGGGGAGCTCGGGCTGGCACGGGACGGCTCGGTCCTCGACCGTGCACGTGGAGTCGAGCGCGCCGCCCGATGTGGAGCGCCGTCGAACGGTCCCGAACGCCCTAGAGTTCGAATCGAGGACGCGCGGCGTCCCTGACGGAAGAGAGACGCATGCGGGTTGCGATCACGGGCGGGACCGGCTTCGTCGGACGGCACCTCGCGGAGCGGTACGACCCCGAGGACGTGGTGATCGTCTCCCGTCGGACCGGGATCGAGATCGACGACGTCGACGCGCTCACCGAGGCGTTCGCGGGCGTCGACACCGTGGCGCACTGCGCGGGCATCAACCGCGAGATCGGTGACCAGTCGTTCGAGCGGGTGCACATCCGCGGGACGGCCGCCGTGCTCGAAGCAGCGCACCGGGCAGGGGTGCAGCGAGTCGTCCTCCTGAGCTTCCTGCGGGCGCGACCGGGCACGGGGTCTCCGTACCACGAGACGAAGTGGGCAGCGGAGGAGATGGTCCGCGCCTCTGGGCTCGACTACACCGTGCTCAAGGCCGGCATGATCTACGGCCACGGTGACCGCCTCGTCGACCATCTCAGCCACACCGTGCAGACCGTGCCGCTGTTCGCTTCCGTCGGTCTGCGCGAGAAGACGATCAGCCCGATCCCGGTCGCTGAACTCGTGGACGTGCTGGTCGGCGCACTGGAGGGACGACTGTCACGCAGGACCGTCGCGGTCCGCGGCGGCGAGGCGCTGCTGCTCAGCGAGGCCGTCCGCCGTGTCGCCGGCGTGGTCGGTCGGCCGGTGTGGGTGTTCCCGGCACCGGTCTGGGCGCACCGGGTGCTCGCGCAGGTCACCGAGTGGACGATGCGGGTGCCACTCGTCGCCAAGGCGCAGGTGCGGATGCTCGCCGAGGGTGTCACGGAGGCGACACAGCCCGCCGGGGAACTGCCCGACGACCTGGCACCGAAGGCCCGCTTCGACAGTGATCACATCCTGGCCGCACTCCCACCCCGAGGCGGCTTCACGTGTCGAGACCTCCGACTGCCGGGACGTCCCTGACCCGTTCGGAGGGCCGCTCTCTCCTGAGCCGCTCCCGCGCTCGACGCTCAGTACGCTTGCTCGCGGGCGCCGGCCGTCGGCTGTCGGTCAGTGTGGAAGGGAATCATGTTGCCGCTGCCGTCGAATCCGGACGAGTGGGTCCTCCACCCCGCTCCGGCGTGGGGCGACAAGGTCGACTTCGTTGCGAACACGACGTTCGATGACAGCGGCCCAGGGTCGCTCCGGTTCGAACAGTTGCTCTTCGAGAAGCTCCGTGACCAGCGCCACCGGCTGTGCTGCATCCCGTTCTTCACCTACGGCTTCTGCCTCGGTGATGTCGTCGCGCTCGCGGACGACGCCGAGATCGGCCTGACCCCTGGGGACGTCCTGGAGCGGAGCGATCACTGGTCGCTTCGCGTCCTCCTCGCACCCGACGGAGACGTCGCCGCGTTGCGGGACCTGCTCACGACCCACTGCGCAGCGGTCGAGACGCGCGGGCGCCTCGTGGCTTGCTCCGTCGTCGGTCGTGGACGGCTGGAGTCCCTCCGTCGGGGCCTCGACGAACTGGAGCGCGGCGAGCACCTCTCGTACGAGACCGCTTGGATCTGACGGAGCCAGCACCATCGGGTCCCGGTGGCCGCTCGGGTCGCGATGTGACCAGCCGAGAGTGGTGGGCTCATCCTGCCCGTAGCGCCACGCGCGGAGGACGCCGGCTGCGGGACGACGGAGCGGCGACCCCGGGGATGCCGACGCTCTACACCGGTGTCACTCGATGCGCCGACGCCGGCGACGCAGCACCAGCGTTGCGGTACCGGCGAGGAGGAGCAGCGTTGCGAGCGACGCCGGCCCGAGGGGCGACGGTGCTCCGGTCGCGGCCAGCGTGCCCGTCGCCGGGACCACCGGCGTGCCGGCGCCCTGAGCCGCTGATGTCGTGGTCACGGCCGGCATCGGGGAGGGCGACGAGGCGGGCGTCCCCGCCGGTCCCGGCGTGGCAGCAGCGATCAGCGGGCTCTCGGACGCCGCCGCGCCGGTGAGGCAGCGCTTGAGCTCGGTTTCCTTGACCCAGTTCGACCCGGCGGCGACCGCACGGCACCCGGCGGCGAACGCGATCTCACGCTCGTTGTAGAGCATGCGCACCAGCGGCGTGTAGGCCGCGCCGGTGGCGGGGTCGATGCCCGTTCGCGCCACGACGTCCCACTGCACGTTCGCGGCCATCGGTGTCACCTGGGACCCTCGCCACGGGTTGGTGGCGGAGTCGTAGACGTCGGCATCCGACGCCGGAGCAGGATCGTCGGGTGCGGCGACCGTGGATCCCGGAAGACGCAGCAGCGCAGCGAACGGGATGATCGTCTCGGCGTGCGCGAAGCGGAAGGTCGCGACCACGTCGCCGCCGGCGACGCGGTCGTCGATGGTCGCGAAGAAGTCGTCGAGCAGGGGCTCGGCGATCGAGTACGTCTCGTCGTGCCCGGCGAGGCTCGGGCCCTTCTCGTAGAAGTCCTCGGCGTCGAGCAGGTACGCGAACCACTCGGCATCCGCCGATCGGCCTGCGAAGTACTGGGTGAAGTCGAACTCGTGCGGAGCGACGTCCTCGTCGTGCATGTCCGCCGCGATGATGTCCAGGTTGTACAACGCCATCGCCGCATCGACCGGGGTCTTGATCGACTTCTTCGGATCGCCGCAGGCGTCGGGGTCCGCCGTCCTGTCGGCGCCGGGCGCGCACGTCACCCCGCCGCCCTTGGTGCCGTCGGCGGTGTCGTACCAGACGTGCGCCGCGTCCGTGCCGATCGCAGCGATGAACCGGGGCGTGAAGATGCCGGAGAGCAGGTCGTCGGCCGCCGTGACCGAACGCGGCCGGCTCTCGATGTACTGCAGCGCCGCCGCGATCGTGCCGCCGGCACCGGTCTGTCGGGCGATGTAGTCCTCGTACGCCTGGGCACGCGCACGCTCGGGCGAGCCCACGGCCTTGTCGGTGCCGTCCGGGTTCTGGACCTCGTGGAAGTAGAGCAGATCCGGACGCGGCTCGAGCGCGACACCCGGCATCCCGAAGCCCGCCAGGAAGTTCTCGCCCGACTCGGTGGCGCGTGGCTCACCCGAGGTCTCGGCGACGACACGCCCACCCGTCTTCGCCGCGTCCGCGAACAGCTGCGCGTTGCGCTGTGCGGCCCGCGCGCCGATGCCACGGTGCTGGGCGGCGCCCTGACCGGTGAGCATGCCGTAGCCGTTCTCGACGTTCGCCGCCGTGATGGCGTCCAGGTTCGCGGAGAACTCCCTCCCGATCTCCGGCGTCAGGAACCCGTTCTCGGCCTGCGCCGTCGCGGCGACACGGTGCAGGAGCGCGTCGTACTTGTAGGAGGAGAGCCCCCGGGAGCCGTGTCGGGCGACCGACTCCGTGGCGACGGGTGCGTAGCCGTCCGGAGCGGGCGAGTAGGCACCGATGTCCGACGGGCTGGGGGCGACGTAGGGCTGCTTGCTGCTGAGGGAGGGGGTGTCGTCGGCGTGTGCCGGTACCGCGAGCGCCAGCGACGCGAGGGCGGTGACGGCGATGCAGGACAGTGCGGTGCGCGCGTTCATGGGTTCTCCGATGTCGGGAGCCTCGGACGAGGTTCCGACGAGCAGAGGTAGTGGCAGCCGGTGAACAGCGCTTGACCCGGAGGTGGCCGGTCGGTGCTCCCGGCACGGCCCGCGGCGTCCGTGCGCGGCGCCGTCCGGCTCCTGCTCGGGGGTTTCTCCAGTGGGCCCTGCCGGGATCGAACCGACGACATCCACGGTGTAAACGTGGCGCTCTACCAGCTGAGCTAAAGGCCCTCCCGGCCGATCCTACCGGCCGAAGCGCTCGACCAACTCGCGCTTGAGCACCTTGCCGCTCGGGCCGAGCGGGAGCGCGTCGACGACGTGGACCGTGCGCGGGTACTTGTACGCGGCGATCTCGTCGGCGACGAACCGGACGAGCTCCTCCGGGGTGACGGTCGCTCCACCGCGCAGGACGACGGCGGCGGCGACCTCCTGGCCGTGCACCTCGTGCGGCACGCCGAACACCGCGGCCATGGTCACGTCGGGGTGGGTCGCGAGGACCTCCTCGACCTGCCGCGGGTACACGTTGTAGCCGTTGCGGATGATCATGTCCTTCGTCCGGTCGACGATGGTGAGGTACCCGTCCTCGCTCTTCGTCCCGAGGTCGCCGGTGCGGAACCACCCCTCTACCATGACCGCGGCGGTGTCCTCCGGGCGGTTCAGGTACCCGTTCATGAGGTTGTGCCCGCGGATGACGAGCTCGCCGATCTCGCCACGGGGCAGGAAGTGCACGGCGTCCTGGACCTCGGGGTCGGCGATCTCGATGTCGACGCCCCAGACGGGCGTGCCGATGGTCCCGGGCCGCGGTGCGGTGCCGACGTGGTTGAACGACGCGACGGGCGAGGTCTCGGTCAGGCCGTAGCCCTCGTGGATCGGAGCGTCGTACACCTGCTGGAAGCGCTCGAGCACGGCGAGCGGCAGGGAGGCTCCCCCGGAGATGGCGTAGCGCAGGGCCGGGCGCGCGTCGCTCCGGCTCGCGGCGTCGAGGAGCGCCATGTACATCGTCGGCACCCCCATGAAGATCACGCACTCGTGCTCGACCATCGCCGCGAGGGCCGCGTCGCCGTCGAACCTCGGCAGCATGACGATGGTGGCGCCGGCGCGGAAGCCGGTGTTCATCGTGCAGGTCTGCCCGAACGTGTGGAAGAGCGGGAGCGCGCCGAGCAGGACGTCACCGCGGCGCATGTCGAACGTGCTCATCAGGTTCGTGTCGACCTGGGCGAGGAGCGCGAAGTGCGACCCCTCGGCACCCTTGGGCCGCCCCGTCGTGCCGCTCGTGTACAGGATCGTCGCGGTGTCGAAGGGATCGCGGGGCGTGTACGTGGTGAGGGGCGTGGCGGCGGCGGCCAGCGCCTCCAGGCCGTCGTGCCCCGTGTCGGCGTCGGCCGGCGCGAGCACGGTGACCACGTCGACACCGGCGAGGGCCGCACCCGCGGCCCCCTCGGCGAGCAGCGGCGCCGCGCAGACGAGGACGGCTGCGCCGCTGTCCTGCAGGACGTACTCGATCTCGCGGCGCTTGAGGAGTGCGTGCACGGGCACGACGACCGCGCCGAGCGCGAGGGTCGCGTAGTAGACGCGGGCGAAGTCCGCGACGTTCGGGACGAGCATGGCGACCCGGTCGCCCTCGCCGATGCCGCGCGCACGGAGCGCACCGGCGTACGCGAGCGTCTGCGCCCACAGCTCCGAATAGGTCGTGCGCTCGTCCCCCACGACGACGGCGACGTCGTCGGGCAACCGGGCGGCGGACTCCGCGAGGATCGCGGCGACCGACGCGGTCGCCTGGGTACGGCGGACGGGGGTCGCCGTGGTGTCGGGGGTGGGTGCGGTGCTGGTCATGCCGACCTTCCGTCTCGTGTGACGAGTGCTCACCCCGGAGCATACGGTCCGTGCCGCTCCGGCGGACGGGTGCCCCGCCGACGGGTGGGGCGCGCCTCGGCGACGGGTCAGGCGTACCGCGCCGACGGGTCGGGGGTGTCCCGACGGTGGGACGACCGTGGATCTGTACCCCGACCTGCGAGCGGACCCCGGTACCGTCTGGGCCACTGCGGGAGGTGGTGCGGGGTGAGCGAGGACGACACGTACGGCGCGACGGGGTACTGGTACCCGGGCCGTCCCGGTCGGAGCGGTGTCGAGCTGCTGACGATGATGCGGCGCTACCGCGCCTCGGAGGTCGCGATGCGGGAACGCACGCGCCGGTCGATGGGCATGAACGCCACCGACATGGAGGCCGTGCGGTTCCTGCTCCGCGCCGGCGAACGCGGCCAGCAGGTGCGCCCGGGTGACCTGACGGCACACCTCGGGATCACCTCGGCGTCGACCACCGCGGTGCTCAAGCGACTCGTCGCCTCGGGGCACGTCGAGCGGCGCGCCGACCCGAACGACGGCCGCGGGGTGCTCCTGGTCGCGACCGGCCACACCGACGACGAGGTGCGGACCGAACTGACCGACGTGCACGCCCGGATGATCGCCGCGGCGGAGCGGCTGTCCCCGCAGACGATCGACGAGATGCGCGCGTTCTTCGCGGACGTGATCGATGCGATGGACGCCGACGGGTCGGAGGTGGGCGACCCGATGTCCCATATGCGTACGCATCCAAGTCGGTAGTTAGACAAACTAGGGAAACAGGCGCAGTCTGGTCCCAGCACCGCAGCAGCGGGTGCGACGACACAGGGAGGGCCCGGCCATGAGCACCATCGACGCGACACACTCGCAGTTCTCCGAGGTCCGGGAAGCGGCACACGGGCGCCTGCTCGCCGCGGTCGCGACCTCCGTCGGCATCGTGGCCGTGACGGTCACCGCCGCCGCCGTCAGCATCGTCACCCTGGGAGCGTGAGCCGCGTGGTCCACACCAGCGACCTCGGCGCCCTGCAGCGCGACCCGCACGAGTGGCACCGCCGCGGCATGCGGCACCCCGACGAGATCGAGGCGCTCGTGCACCACCGCACGCTCGGCGACGTGCCGCGCGACCCGTCCTACGGCGACTTCTTCCGGGTCGCCTGACCGACCCGTCCGTGCGGGCCGGCTGATCGGACCAGCGCGATCAGCCCGACACGGCTGCCGACGCCCCGGGCGAACGCCAGGTCGGTCCGAGCTCAGGACGAGGATCCGTCGACCCCGGACCCGTCCGCCCCAGCAGCGCCGTGCCGGTCGTCCGCGCGCCGCCCCACCGCACGCAGCTCGGGGAACTGGTCGTCGCGCCACTCCCCCGTCACCGCCGTCCCCGACGCCGCGGCACGCTCCTCGCGCTCCCGCAGCTCGACGCGACGGATCTTGCCCGAGATGGTCTTCGGCAGCTCGCCGAACTCCACCCGACGCACCCGTGCGTAGGCGGGCAGCGCGGTCCGGGCGTGCTCGAGCACACGGCGGGCGGTCTCGTCGGAGGGTTCCCACCCGGCGGCGAGCGTCACGTAGGCCTTCACCACGTTGAGGCGTGCCGCGTCGGGCGCGGGCACGACCGCGCTCTCGGCCACGGCTGCGTGCTGGAGCAGGGCGCTCTCGACCTCGAAGGGCGACACCTTGTAGTCGGACGACTTGAACACGTCGTCGGTCCGGCCGATGAACGTCAGCTGGCCGTCGGCGTCCCGCGAGGCGACGTCGCCGGTGTGGAAGAACCCGTCGCGCATCGCGTCCGCGGTGCGCTCGGGGTCGCCGAGGTACCCGGCCATCAGGTTGGTCGGCCGCTCGGTCAGGTCGAGGCAGACCTCGCCCTCGTCGACGGGCGCACCGGTCAGCGGGTCGAGCAGGGTGACGGTGACGCCGGGCAGCGGTCGGCCCATCGCACCGGGTGTGACCGGTGCGCCGGGGGCGTTCGCGATGATCGCGGTCGTCTCGGTCTGGCCGTAGCCGTCGCGGATGGTCAGGCCCCAGGCGTCCTGCACGCGGGCGATGACCTCCGGGTTGAGCGGTTCGCCGGCCGAGACGACCTCGCGGAGCGCGCGCGGCTTCGGTCCGAGGTCGGCCTGCAGCAGCATGCGCCACGCGGTCGGCGGCGCGCAGAAGGTGTCGACGCCGGCCTGGTCCAACTGGGCGAGGAGCCCGGCCGGGTCGAACCGCGGGGTGTCGTACACGAACACGGTCGCCTCGGCGATCCACGGCGCGAAGAAGCAGCTCCAGGCGTGCTTGCCCCAGCCGGGCGAGCTGATCGCCAGGTGCACGTCGCCGGGCCGGATGCCGAGCCAGTGCATCGTGCTGAGGTGGCCGATCGGGTACGAGGCCTGGGTGTGCACGACCATCTTCGGCTTCGACGTCGTGCCCGAGGTGAAGTACACCAGGCAGGGGTCGGTCGTCAGGGTCGTGACGACGGGGCGCGCGGCGGTGTCGGTCGGGGTGCCGAGGTCGTCGGGGTAGGTCGTCCAGCCGTCGGCCGCGCCGCCGATCACGATGCGCGACGGCGCTCCCGTGACACCGTCGAACTTCGGGGTCTCGCCGTGGTTCGTCACGACGTGTGCGACGCCACCGCGGTCGATGCGGTCCTGCAGGTCGGCGGTGTCGAGCATCGTGGAGGTCGGCAGGATCACGGCGCCGAGCTTCATCACGGCGAGCATCGTCTCCCACAGCTCGAGCTGGTTGCCGAGCATGACGAGCACGTGGTCACCCTTGCGGACCCCGAGGCGGTCGAGGTGCACCGCGAGGCGGTCCGAGCGTGCGGCCATCTCGGCGTAGGTCGTGCGCGACCCGCCCTCGCCGTCGACGATCCAGAGAGCGACGCGGTCGTTCCCCCGGGCGACGACGTCGAACCAGTCGGTCGCCCAGTTGAACGTCTCGCCGACGTCGGGCCACCGGAAGGCACGGCGCGCCGCTTCGGCACGGCCGGCGTCGTGCTCGTCGAGGACGGCGAGGAGCTCGTCGCGCGCCGCGCGGTAGGCCGTGGTCGGGTTCGAGGAGGGCACCGGTCGATCATGCCGCACCCCGGCCGTGCGCGCAGCGTCCCTCCCGCCGAGCCGGGTACGGTCGTCCCCGTGGACGGTGTCGGAGTGCTCGACGAGGCCGGGCGGCTCCGCCTGCTCGGTACCGCGGTTGCGGGCGCGGCCTTCGGCGCGGTCCTGGTCGTCCTCCTCGCCTCGTCCTGGGCGGAACCCACCACGGGTCTCCTGGTCGCGGTCGGGGTCCCGGCCGGACTGCTCGGTGCCGCGCTCGGCGTCTGGACCCAGCTGCGCAGCTGGCGCTCCGGCGGTGGCTACGAGCAGTCGGTGCGCGCCCAGCGCTGGGTCGCCGACGGAGCGGTCCCGCCCGACGTCACCGCCGACGTCTGGATCCCCCTCCTGCAGGCACAGGCCGACCGCGAGGGCGCCGGCTGGAGCAAGATCGTCCTCTGCGTGCTGTGGACGGCGATGACCTGGTCGGCCCTCGACCAGCACGGACTGCTCCTCACGCTGCTGCTCAGCGGCCTGTGGGTCGGCATGGGCGTGTGGTCGGCCTGCTGGGTGATCCCCCGTGCCCGCGCTGCGCGCGCGGTGCTGCGCCGCGGGGTCACCACCCCGTCCTGACGGCGCAGCCGTCGGTCTGGAGGCCCGGCTCGGCTCCGACACGGCGGGTCCGGTCGTCCGCGACCGGCCGGGAGGCGCGACCCGCCTCCTCGGGGCCCCGACACGACCGGTCCGCGGCGAGCGCGGCGCGCCCCTCGGGGGGCCGCACGGGTCGTGCGAGCCTTCCGCAGGTGGGGTCGACACGCGGGACGGGACCGGATCGGGACGGAGTGGAACCGATCGGCACCGAGCGGACACTCCTGGGCATGGGGAACGAGCAGCCCGGCAGACCGGGCACGACCACCGACGAGGACCGCGTCGACTGGGGCCGGGCCCTCGGTGGTGACGGCGAGGCGTTCGGCCGCGTGTTCGACCGGCACCGGCACCGTGTGCTGCGGCACGCGCAGCGACTGCTGCCCGTCGAGGCCGACGCCGCCGACGCGGTCGCGGTCGTGTTCCTCGAGGCGTGGCGGCTCCGGGCCCGTGTGCGGCTCGTCGACGGGTCCGTGCTCCCGTGGCTGCTCGTCACGGCGACGAACACGGCGCGGAACCAGGGCCGCGCGACCCGCCGGTACCGGGCGGCGCTCGACCGGCTGCCCCCACCGGAGCCGTCGCCGGACCACGCCGACCGCGAGACCGACGGGGAGGCCGTGCGTGCCCTCCGCACGCTTGCTCCCAGGGACCAGGAGGTCCTGACCCTCGTCGTCCTGGAGGGCTACGCCGAGCGGGAGGTCGCCGAGGCGCTCGGGATCCCGCAGGGCACCGTCAAGTCCCGACTCTCCCGTGCGCGTGCCCGGTTGGCGGCACGGGTCGCGCGGTCGTCGGATGCGGAGCCACACGACCACCACCACGAGCACCAGCACCAGCCCGCACGCCGGACCCGACCGAACGGAGCACGCCCGTGACCCACCACGACCAGCCCCGAGCCGACGACCGCGGCGCTCCGGCAGGCGCCGTCGACGAGCGGACCCTGGCACTGCGGTCCCTGCTCGTCACGACCGTCGAGCAGACCGCCCGGCGACGGCGGTGGCGGTCCGCGAGCGTCGGCGGTGCGCTGCTCTGCGTGCTCGCCGGTGCGACCGTGGGCGGGGCGATCACCGCCGCCGCGACGCCTGACGCCGACGCCGCGGCCGCCCGTGCCGGAGCCCGGGCCGCGGTGCAGGGCACGACGATGCCGTACACCCCGATCGTCGGGGATCCCGAGGCCGTGCTCGGGTCGGGGGACGACGAGGTCTCGGTCGGTGCACCACCGCCCGGCGCTGAGCAGCTCGCCTGGTCACTCCGCTGCCTGTCCGACGCCGGGGCGACGCGGGTCGGCTTCGCGGCATCGGACGCAGGCGGGTCCTCGGTGCCCTCGTGCGACCCGGGTCGGACCGTGACGGGCACGATCGCGGTCGGAGCGCTGCCGTCGCGCACCGTCGTCGTCCGCACCACGCCCGGTGCGCGCTGGACGCTGTCGACGGGGTGGCTCGGGGCTCCGCCGCTGCCCGGACCCAGCGCCGCGCAGCAGGAGGCGGTCCGGGACGGCGTCGTCACCCGGAGCGAGTACCTCGCGGCGTTCCACCGGTTCCAGGGGTGCATGACGGCCAGGGGCGAGTCCCTCGGCATCGTGCCGGAGTCCTCGCTGTTCGTGGTCTTCGGCGTCTCGGACCTGTCCGCGGGCGACTGGTGCGGCGCGTCCGAGTTCGACGACGTGAGCAGCACCTGGCAGTCGGAGCACCCGGCCCCACCCGGTGACGACGGGACCTGGGGCGACCAGCGGTACGACCCGTCGACGGACCCCCGCTCCGCGGACTGACGACTGGGACCGAGCGCGGCGCGACCCCGGTGGTCGGCCGGGCTCCCCTGGCGTCCGGCGCACCCGCGAGCATCAGTCGCCCGGCGGCGGACTCGGGCGCCGTGGAGCGGAACGGCGCAGCCGCACCCACCGCAGCGCGAGTCCGACCGCCAGCACCACGGTGCCCGCCACCACGGACGACGGTGGCAGGGCGGCGACGAGCACCACGCACCCGACCACCCCGGCGAGCGCCAGCGCCCGGGGCCAGCGGCGGTGCGCGCGGTCCTGCGTCCACGCCGCGGCGTTCGCGACCGCGTAGTAGAGCAGGACACCGAACGCCGAGGCGCCGATCGCCGCGCGCAGGTCGACGGTCGTCACGAGGACGCAGACGACGACGGCGAGGAGCGCCTCGGCGCGGTGGGGCACCCGGCGGCGGGGGTGCACGGCGGCGAGCGCCGCGGGCAGGTCGCCGCCGCGGGCCATGGCGAGGGCGGTCCGACCGATGCCGGCGACGATCGCGAGCAGCGCCCCGAGGGAGGCCGCGGCGGCCCCGACGCGGACGACGACCGGCCACGGCCCGCCGGGGAGCGCGGCGACGGCGGCGAGGGGTGTCGGCGTGCCCGCCGTGCCCGCCGGGCCGAGGGCGTGCAGGAGGGCGAGTGCGACCGCGGCGTAGACGACGAGGGCGAGCCCGAGCGCGAGGACGACCGCGCGCGGGATCGTCCGGGCGGGGTCGACGACCTCCTCGCCCATGGTGGCGATGCGGGCGTACCCGGCGAACGCGAAGAACAGGAAGCCCGCGGCCTGCAGCACTCCGAGTGGCGACGGGTCCCCGGCTGGTCCGTCCGCGGCGGGGGCGGTGGTCGTCGCGCCGATCACGACGACGGTGACGAGCGCGACGAGGGCGACCGCGACGAGCACGCGGGTGAGCCGCGCGGTCCGGGTGATCCCGAGCAGGTTCACCCCGGTGGTCGCGAGCACCGCGAGGACGGCGACCGGTCTCGTCCAGGGCCCCGGGGCGACGTGGGACGCGAAGGTGAGCGCCATGGCCGCGGCACTCGCGGTCTTCCCGACGACGAAGCACCACCCGGCGGCGTACCCGGCCCACGGTCCGAGCCGCTCCCGTCCGTACACGTAGGTGCCGCCCGAGGTCGGGTACTGCGCCGCGAGCTGGGCGGACGAGGCGGCGTTGCAGAACGCGACGGCACCGGCGACCGCCAGGCCGAGGAGCAGCCACGCGCCCGCGGCTGCGGCCGCGGGTGCGAACGCCGAGAACACGCCCGCCCCGATCATCGACCCGAGCCCGATGAGCACGGCGTCGGGCAGGGTCAGACGGCGGGCGAGCGACGGCTGGGGCGGTGCGGCGGCGGGACGGTCCACGTCGCCGATCCTGCCGCACGACGACGGTGCCCGGACCGGACAGCCCGGGCACCGCCCGCACCGGCCGTGACTACGCTCGACGGCATGCAGAGTCGCACCCTCGGCCGTACCGGCCGCTCCGTGTCCGTGGTCGGTCTCGGCACCTGGCAGTTCGGCGGTGACTGGGGTCCCGTCAGCGAGCAGGACGCCGCCGCCGTGATGGACGCCTCGGTGGAGTCCGGCGTCACCCTGTTCGACACCGCCGACGTGTACGGCGACGGCCGGAGCGAGCAGCGCATCGGCGCGTGGCGACGGGCCAACCCCGACGTCCCGCTCACCGTGACGACCAAGATGGGCCGTCGCGCCGACCAGGTGCCGGAGAACTACGTCGCCGCGAACTTCCGCGGGTGGGTGGACCGCTCGCGGCGGAACCTGCAGCAGGACACGCTCGACCTCGTCCAGCTGCACTGCCCGCCGACCGCGGTCTTCGAGGACGACCGTGTCTACGACGCCCTCGACGCCCTCGTCGCCGACGGGTCGGTCGCCGCGTACGGCGTGTCCGTCGAGACCGCGGACCAGGCGCTCTCGGCGATCGCCCGCCCGGGCGTCGCGAGCGTGCAGGTCATCCTCAACGCGTTCCGGCTGAAGCCCCTGGACCGCGTGCTGCCCGCCGCGCGCGAGGCGGGCGTGGGCATCCTCGCCCGGGTGCCCCTGGCCTCGGGGCTGCTGTCCGGCGGGTACACGACCGCGACGACGTTCCCGGAACAGGACCACCGCAACTACAACCGGCACGGCGAGGCGTTCGACCAGGGCGAGACCTTCAGCGGGGTCGACTTCGCGGACGGCGTGCAGGCGGCGCAGGCGTTCGCCGCCGCCCTGCCCGAGGGCGTCTCGGTCCCGCAGGCGGCGCTCGCGTGGATCGTCGCCCAGGACGGCGTGACGGCCGCGATCCCCGGTGCGCGCAACCCCGAGCAGGCCCGCTCGAACGCGGGCGCCGCGGACCTCGGCGAGGTGCCCGGCCTCGACGCCACGGTGCACGAGCTCTACGACCGGTGGTTCCGTGCCGCCGTGCACGACCGGTGGTGAGCACGACCGCGGCCGGGCCGCGTCGCCGAACGGGCGGTGCGGGCGCCCGCCCCGCGCCGCGCGCGGTGGTGCTGACCGTCGTGGCGGCGGTCGCCGTCCTGCTGCTGGCCGTCTGCTCGACGCCGGCCGCGGGCACGACCCGGTCCGCGCCTCCGTGGCCGGCCCCGACCGACCTGCAGACGCGGGCCGACGCGGCGGGCCTGCGCAACGTGTGGGATGAGCCGCTCGCGGAGCACGTGCACACCCACCTGACGATCCTGGACGGGGACGTGCCGGTCACGGTGCCCGGGAACGTCGGACACTCGTCGCGCGAGCGGTTCGCCGCGGAGCTGCACACGCACGACACGTCGGGCATCCTGCACGTCGAGTCGCCGGAGCGCCGCACGTTCACCCTCGGGCAGTTCTTCGACGAGTGGGGCGTCTCGCTCGGCGCCGGGCACGTCGGCGGGCTGCGGGGGGAACTGACCGTGTGGGTCGACGGCCACCGCTTCCTCGGCAACCCCCGGACCATCGCGCTCGAGGACCGTCGGCAGGTCGTCCTCGCGGTCACGACGATCGGCGAGGTCGCCCACCGGCCGGCGCCGTTCGACTGGCCGCCGCAGTACCGCTGACGTCCGGCACGTCGGTCGTCGGTGCAGGGCGCGACCGGGTCGCGCCCGGCGAGCCCGGCGGGTGCGGTCAGGCGAGCCCGAGCAATGCGGGTCAGCCGGATCCGAACGGTGCGGGTCAGGCGAGCCCGAGCAGCGCGGCGACGGCGTCCGGGTGCTCGACGTGCGCGAAGTGGCCGCAGTCCTCGAGCACCGCGGTCCGGACCCCGGGCAGCAGCGCCCGCAGGTCGTCCAGGTCGGTCGTCCGGGCGAACACGTCCTGCCTGCCGACGACCGCCGTCGCCGGGCTCGTCACCGCGCGCCAGCGTCCGACGTCGTACCCGGCCGCCGAGCGGGCCGCCGCGGAGAACAGCTCCGGCCGGAACTCGGCGACGAACGCGTCGAGCACGCTCGGGTCGAGTCGGCGGACGTGTGCGAAGACCGGTGCGGCGAGCAGCGGGAGCACCCCGACCCGGGCCAGCCCCCGCAGCAGCGACCGGGCGGTACGACCGGTGACCGCGAGCCCGGCGCGCAGGAGCGTGAACGCCGGCAGCGTGGCGAGGGCACGGACCGGGTGCCGTGCCGCCCGGACCGTCGCCGTGGTGGTGCCCGAGACGAGACCGAGCGAGCGCACGCGCGTCGGCGCCGCGACGGCGGTCTCGAGGCCCACGAACGCGCCCATCGAGTGCCCGACCACGTCCACGGGCCCGGTGCCGAGGGCGTCGAGCACCGTGACGACGGCCCGGACGACCGCGTCGAGGTCGGCTGGTCCGGCACCGACGGCCGTCGACGCACCCCACCCCGGCAGGTCGACGAGCACCAGCCCACGGCCGGGCAGCCCGTCGACGGCGGTCAGGAGCGGCGTCCAGGTCGTCCACGAACCCGCGACGCCGTGCAGGAACAGCACCGGCCGCGGTCCGGGCCGGTGGTGCACGACCACGGGGCCGGCGTCCGTCGCGACGGTGGTGCGCACGAGCGACCACACCGCGGGGTCGGCAGTGACCGGGTGCGGCGCGTACGAGCCTGGCGACGGGGTGGCGGTGACCACCCGTGCACCGGCGGGGTCGTCGACGGCGTGCACCGCGCCTCCCGTCCGGTCACCGGGACGCGGTCGCGCCCCACCGGTCCTTCGGAGCGGCGGCGTCAGCCGACGGGGACGGGTGCCGTGCAGGCGGCGAGGCGGTCGAGCGCTGCGCGGTACTCCGCGACGTCGCGCTGCAGGCCGGGCTCGGTGATGATCGAGGCCTTGATGCGGCCCTGCACGTCGATCACGAAGGTGGCCCGCGTCGCGAACCCCTTCTTGTCGAGGAACACGCCGTACTCCTTGGACACCGCGCCGTGCGGCCAGAAGTCGGCGAGCAGCTCGAAGTCGTAGCCGTTCTGCTCGGCGAACGAGCGCAGCGTGGCCTTCGAGTCGACCGAGATGCCGATCAGCTCGACGCGCTGGTCCTGGAACATCGCGATGTTGTCCTGCAGGGTGCACAGCTCGTTCGTGCAGCCCGACGAGAACGCGAGCGGGAAGAAGACGAGCGCGACCGGGCGGACGCCCCGGAAGTCGCTGAGCCGGACGTGCTCACCGAACTGGTTCGGGAGCTCGAAGTCCGGCGCGAGGGAGCCGATCTCCAGTGCCATCGGTGCGCTGCTGCTTCCTGGGCGTGGGGTCTGCCCGTCGACGTCGTACGGGCACGGGTCGCGCACGCACGATCGGCAATCGTACGCCGACGACACGCAGATGCAAGCACCTGTCCACCCGCACGGCACCGTCAGCCGGACGGTCGGCGGTGGGGCCTAGAGTGGTGTGGGTCTCCCTGCTCGGTCGCGACCCGACCGTCCCGGGAGCCACCATGTCCACCACCACGAGAACGAACGAGGTCAACGGTGACGGTGAACGACCAGGACCCGCGCAGCACGGCAGCGACCGACCAGGACCCGGAGGAGACCGCCGAGTGGCGTGAGTCGCTCGACGGACTCGTCGCGACGCACGGCCACCAGCGGGCCCGCGAGATCATGCAGAGCCTGCTGAAGCGCTCGAACGAGCTGCACCTCGGCGTGCCCATGGTCCCGACGACCGACTACGTGAACACCATCGCGCCCGAGGACGAGCCCGAGTTCCCCGGTGACGAGGAACTCGAGCGTCGCTACCGCCGGTGGATCCGGTGGAACGCCGCGATCACCGTGCACCGCGCGCAGCGCCCCGGCATCGCCGTCGGCGGCCACATCTCGACGTACGCGTCGAGCGCCGCGATGTACGAGGTCGGCTACAACCACTTCTTCCGCGCGCAGGACCACCCGTCCGGCGGCGACCAGGTCTTCTTCCAGGGCCACGCCTCCCCCGGCATGTACGCCCGCGCCTACATGGAGGGCCGCCTCAGCGAGGACCAGCTCGACGGCTTCCGCCAGGAGCACTCGCACGCCGGCGGCGGGCTGTCGTCGTACCCGCACCCGCGCCTCATGCCGCACTTCTGGCAGTTCCCGACCGTGTCGATGGGCATCGGCCCGATCAACGCGATCTACCAGGCGCAGCAGGCCAAGTACCTGTCCAACCGCGGCATCAAGGACGCGTCCGACCAGCAGGTCTGGGCGTTCCTCGGCGACGGCGAGATGGACGAGGTCGAGTCGCGCGGTCAGCTGCAGGTCGCGGCGAACGACGGGCTCGACAACCTGAACTTCGTCATCAACTGCAACCTCCAGCGCCTCGACGGCCCGGTGCGCGGCAACGGCAAGATCATCCAGGAGCTCGAGGCGTTCTTCCGCGGTGCCGGCTGGAACGTCATCAAGGTCGTGTGGGGCCGCGAGTGGGACGACCTGCTCGCCCGCGACACCGACGGCGCGCTGCTGAACCTCATGAACGCCACGCCGGACGGCGACTACCAGACCTACAAGGCCGAGAACGGTGCCTACGTCCGCGAGAACTTCTTCGGGCGCGACCCGAAGGCGCTCCAGCTGGTCGAGGGCTACTCGGACGACCAGATCTGGAACCTCAAGCGCGGCGGGCACGACTACCGCAAGGTGTACGCCGCGTTCAAGGCCGCGACCGAGCACAAGGGCCAGCCGACCGTCATCCTGGCGAAGACGGTCAAGGGCTACGGCCTCGGCCCGAGCTTCGAGGGCCGCAACGCGACCCACCAGATGAAGAAGCTCACGCTCGACAACCTCAAGCAGTTCCGCGACGAGATGCGCATCCCGATCTCCGACGCGCAGCTCGAGGAGAACCCCTACACGCCGCCGTACTACCACCCGGGTCACGACGACGAGGCGATCCAGTACATGCACGAGCGTCGCCGCGAACTCGGCGGCTACGTGCCGGAGCGTCGGACGAAGTACACGCAGTTCACGCTGCCCGACGAGTCGAAGTACCAGGTCGTCAAGAAGGGCTCCGGCAAGCAGGAGGTCGCCACGACGATGGCGTTCGCCCGCCTGCTCAAGGACCTGCTGCGCTCCCCCGACTTCGGCAACCGCGTCGTCCCGATCATCCCGGACGAGGCACGCACGTTCGGCATGGACGCCTACTTCCCGACGGCGAAGATCTACAACCCGAACGGCCAGCACTACACCTCGGTCGACCGTGAGCTCCTCCTCGCCTACAAGGAGAGCCCGCAGGGCCAGATCATCCACGTCGGCATCAACGAGGCGGGCGCCCTCGCGGCCTTCACCGCGGTCGGTACCTCGTACTCGACGCAGGGCGAGCCGCTCATCCCGGTCTACGTCTTCTACTCGCAGTTCGGGTTCCAGCGCACCGGCGACGCCATCTGGGCAGCCGGCGACCAGATGGTCCGCGGGTTCATGATCGGCGCGACCGCCGGCCGCACCACCCTGACCGGTGAGGGCCTGCAGCACGCCGACGGCCACTCGCCGCTCCTCGCCGCGACGAACCCCGCCGTCGTGTCCTACGACCCGGCCTACGGCTACGAGATCGGGCACATCGTCCGGTCCGGCCTCGAGCGGATGTACGGCACGAACGAGGACGGCTCGCCGAAGCACGCCGACCCGAACGTCATGTACTACCTCACGGTCTACAACGAGCCGCTCGTGCAGCCGGCCGAGCCCGAGGGCGTCGACGTCGAGGGCATCGTCAAGGGCATGTACCTGCTCAAGCCGAGCGAGCAGGAGGGCCCCAAGGCCCAGCTGCTCGCGTCCGGTGTCGCGGTGCCGTGGATCCTCGAGGCGCAGCAGCTCCTCGCCGAGGACTGGGGCGTGTCCGCCGACGTCTGGAGCGTCACGAGCTGGGGTGAGCTGTACCGTGACGGTCTCGACGCGGAGCAGCACGCGTTCCTCAACCCGAACGAGGCACCGCGCACCCCGTACGTGACCGAGCGCCTGCTCGGCACCGAGGGCCCGGTCGTCGCGGTGAGCGACTTCATGCACGCCGTGCAGGAGCAGATCCGCCCGTTCGTGCCGACCGACTACGCGACCCTCGGCGCCGACGGCTTCGGCTTCTCGGACACCCGTCCGGCCGCCCGCCGCTACTTCCACATCGACGGCCCCTCGGTCGTCGTGCGGACGCTGCAGCAGCTCGCCCGCCAGGGCAAGGTCGACCAGGCACTCGTCCAGCAGGCGATCGACAAGTACCGCCTGCACGACGTGACCGCCGGCACGACCGGCAGCGCGGGCGGCGAGAGCTGACCTGCGCGTGAGCACCCCCCGCACCGTCCCTGCCGTGGGCCAGCAGAGCGACCGCGACCGCGCGCTCTCCTGGCTCCGGCAGGTGTCGGGCGAACTCTCGACCGCGACCATCAAGCGGCTCGAGGACACCCTCCCCTGGTACAGCGAGATGCCCCCGGGTCGGCGGTCCGCCGTCGGCATGGTGGCGCAGGCCGGCATCACGTCGTTCATCTCGTGGCTCGAGGGCACCGCGTCGACCCCGTGGATCGCCGCGGCCGACGTCTTCGGCTCCGCGCCGCGCGAACTCCTCCGCTCGGTGAGCCTGCAGCAGACGCTGCAGCTCATCCGCGTGGTGGTCACCGTCGTCGAGGAGCGCGCGAAGGACGACGAGATGCTGCAGGAGGCGATCCTCAAGTACTCGCGGGACATCGCCTTCGCCGCGGCCGACGTCTACGCCCGCGCGGCCGAGGCCCGCGGGCTCTGGGACGCGCGGCTCGAGGCGCTCGTGGTCGACTCGATCCTGTCGGGTGAGTACGACGACGAGCTCCCGTCGCGCATCGCGGCCCTCGGCTGGCACGGCCACGGCGAGGTCGCGGTCCTCGTCGGCAACGCCCCGAAGCAGCTCGAGGTCGACCAGGTCCGCCGCACCGCGCGGCACATGGACGCCGACGTGCTCATCGGTGTGCAGGGCTCCCGGCTCGTCGTGGTCATCGGCCGCGCCACCCCGCGCGACGACGTGCCCGAGGGCGAGGAACCCGTCTCGTTCACCGCGATCGCTCAGGCCCTCGAGCCGTCCTTCGGCGAGGGGCACCTCGTGCTCGGCAACGAGGTCCCCGGGGTCGTCGACGCGTCGACGAGCGCGAAGGGCGCCCTCGCCGGGTTCGCCGTCGCGCGGGCGTGGCGCGGCGCACCCCGTCCCGCACTGGCCGACGACCTCCTGCCGGAGCGGGCGCTGGCCGGCGACCCCCTCGCCCGGTCGGCCCTGGTCCAGCGCATCTACGTCCCGCTCAAGGACCAGTCCACCGAACTGCTCCAGACGCTCTGGTGCTACCTCGACACCGGGCGCTCGCTCGAGGCCACCGCACGGGAGCTCTTCGTGCACCCGAACACCGTCCGCTACCGCCTCCGCCGGGTCGCCGACGTGATCGGCTGGGACGCCACGCACGCCCGCGACGCCCTCATCGTGCAGTCGGCGCTCATCCTCGGCGCGATGTCCGAGTCGAGCACCGGACGCCGCCGGGTCCCGTCCCGGCGCTAGGGATCGCACAACGTCTGGGCGTGTTTCGTGTGGCAACCCCACACGAACAGCAGCGGGCGCTCCCGGGAGGATTGTCCGGTGATCGTCGTCGTCGCGCCCGGACAGGGCTCCCAGACCCCCGGCTTCCTCGCCCCCTGGCTCGAGGACGCCTCCGTCCGTGACCGCGTCGGGGCGTGGTCCGAGGCGATCGGCGTCGACCTGGTCCGACACGGCACCGAGTCCGACGCCGACACCATCAAGGACACCGCACTCGCGCAGCCGCTGATCGTGGCCGCCGGGCTCGTCACCGCGGACGCCCTGCTCGCCGAGGGCCGCCGCACCCTCGTCGGCGGCGTCGCGGGCCACTCGGTCGGCGAGTTCACCGCCGCCGCGGTCGCCGGTGTCCTCGAGCCGACCGACGCGCTCGCGCTCGTCGCCGAGCGTGGCCGGGCGATGGCCGACGCCGCCGCGCTCGAGCCGACCTCGATGGCCGCCGTCCTCGGCGGCGACCCGGACGCCGTCGCCGCCGCGCTCGCGCAGCACGGCCTCGTGCCCGCCAACCACAACGGCGGCGGCCAGACCGTCGTCGCGGGTCCCGCGGACGGCATCGCGGCCCTCGCCGCCGAACCCCCCGCGAAGGCGCGCGTGATCCCGCTCGCGGTCGCCGGCGCCTTCCACACCGCGTTCATGGCCCCCGCGGTCGCCCGTGTCGCACCGGTCGCGGCCGCCGCGACCGCGCAGGACCCCACGCTCCCGATCTGGACGAACGCCGACGGCTCGCGCGTCGACGACGGCCGCCGCTTCGTCGACCTCATGGTCCGGCAGATCGAGAACCCCGTGCACTGGGACGCCGTCATGGAGTCGTTCTCCGCCGCGGGTGTCACCGGCATCATCGAACTGGCCCCGGCCGGTGCCCTGGTCGGCCTCGCCAAGCGCGGACTCCGCGGCACCCCGACCGTGGCGATCAAGACCCCCGACGACCTGCCCGCGGCGATCGAGCTCCTCGAGCGCGACGCCGACCGCGACGGTTCCGCAGGCCAGGAAGCAGACGCACCCGCATGACCGACGCCACCACCCCGACCACCGCAGCCGACGAGACGGCGCCGACCAGCGCCTCCCGTCCGCTGCTGCAGCAGCGTCGCGGCCACGAGTTCACCCGCATCCTGGCGTTCGGCGCCGCCCGCGGTGAGCACGTCGTGCCGAACGACGACCTCGTCGGCCCGATCGACTCGTCCGACGAGTGGATCCGGCAGCGCACCGGGATCGTCACCCGCAAGCGCGCCGGTGCCGACGTCGAGGCCGTCGACCTCGCCGAGGCCGCCGCCCGCGAGGCGATCGCCAAGGCCGGCATCGAGCCGTCCCAGATCGGCGTCGTGCTCGTCAGCACCGTCACGCACACCGTCGCGACCCCGTCGATGGCGTCCCTGCTCGCCGAGCGCATCGGCGCCACGCCCGCGGCCGCCTACGACGTCAGCGCCGCGTGCGCCGGCTACGCGTACGGCATCGCCCAGGCCGACTCGTTCATCAAGTCGGGCCTGGCAGACCACGTGCTCGTGATCGGCGCCGAGAAGCTCAGCGACGTCGTCGACCCGACCGACCGGTCGATCTCGTTCCTGCTCGGCGACGGCGCGGGTGCCGCGGTCGTCGGCCCGAGCGACTTCCCCGGCATCGCCCCGACGATCTGGGGCTCGGACGGCTCGAAGTGGGACGCCATCGGCATGACGGCGACCTACAACGAGTGGGCCGCCGGCGCTCCCCGCCCCACCATGCGCCAGGCCGGGCAGACGGTCTTCCGCTGGGCCGTGTGGGAGATGGTCAAGGTCGCCCGTGAGGCGCTCGAGGTCGCCGGGGTCCGCCCCGCGGACCTCGCTGCGTTCGTGCCGCACCAGGCGAACATCCGGATCATCGACGAGTTCGCCAAGCAGCTCGGCCTGCCCGACACGGTGACGATCGCGCGCGACATCACCACGACCGGCAACACCTCCGCCGCGAGCATCCCGCTCGCCACGCACCGCCTGCTCGAGGAGCACCCGGACCTGTCGGGCGGCCTCGCCCTGCAGATCGGCTTCGGCGCCGGACTCGTGTTCGGCGCGCAGGTGGTCGTCCTCCCCTAGTCCCCCGCGCCTCCGCGCACGGAACACACCCGTGCCCTAGGCTGTCCCACGGTCAAACGACACCCCCCTCAAGGAGAACACCCATGGCCCTGTCCAACGAAGAAGTCCTCGCCGGCCTGGCCGAGCTGATCAACGACGAGACCGGCATCGCGACCGACACCGTCGCCGCCGACAAGTCGTTCACCGACGACCTCGACATCGACTCCATCTCGATGATGACGATCGTCGTGAACGCCGAGGAGAAGTTCGACGTGAAGATCCCGGACGAAGAGGTCAAGAACCTCAAGACCGTGGGCAACGCCGTCGACTACATCGTCAAGGCGCAGGCCTGACGCGAGCTTCCTGAGCGCCGCGGCCCCGGCGGACCAGCCGCGGGCCGCGGCGCTCACCTCGTCCACCCCCGGCTCCTGCGAGCCAGCTCGTCCACACGAAAGAACGCGTCGTTCCATGACCAACAAGACCGTCGTCGTCACCGGGATCGGTGCCATCACGCCCCTCGCCGCGACCGCCCCGGAGACGTGGGAGGCGCTGCTCGCCGGGAAGTCCGGCATCTCCCGCATCGAGGACGAGCGCTACGCCGACCTCGAGATCCCCGTCGAGTTCGCCGGCCAGGCGCGACGCTTCCTCACCGACCAGCTGACGCGCCCCGAGGCCAAGCGCCTCGACCCGTCGTCGCAGCTCTCCCTCGTCGCCGCGCGTGAGGCCTGGGCCGACGCCGGCATCGACGCCGAGTCCGTCGTGCCCGAGCGCCTCATCGTCGACTGGGCCACCGGTATCGGTGGCGTCAACACGCTGCTCGACGCCTGGGACACCCTCCGCGAGAAGGGCCCCCGCCGCGTCCTGCCGATGACCGTCCCGATGCTCATGGCGAACGGCCCCGCCGCCGCCATCGAGATGGAGTTCGGCGCCCGCGGCGGTGCCCGCACCTACCTGTCCGCGTGCGCGTCCTCGACCGAGTCGCTGGCCGAGGCGTACCGCCACGTCGCGAACGGCGAGGCCGACATCGTCATCGCCGGTGGCGCCGAGGCCGCGCTCCACCCGCTGCCCCTCGCCGCGTTCGCGTCGATGCAGGCGCTCTCGCGTCGCAACGACTCCCCCGAGACCGCGTCGCGTCCGTACGACGTCACGCGCGACGGCTTCGTCCTGGGTGACGGCGCCGCGGCGCTCATCCTCGAGTCGAAGGAGCACGCCGAGGCCCGCGGCGCGAAGATCTACGCCGAGGTCGCCGGCTCCGGCATCACCTCGGACGCGTTCCACATCACCGCGCCGGACCCCGAGGGCAGCGCCGCCGCCCGTGCCGTCATCACCGCGCTCGAGCACGCCGGTGCCGCCCGCGAGGACGTCGTGCACGTCAACGCGCACGCCACGTCGACCCCGGTCGGCGACGTCGCCGAGTACCACGCGATGCGCCGCGTCTTCGGCGACCACCTCGACTCGATCGTCGTCTCCGCCACGAAGGCGTCGACCGGGCACCTGCTCGGTGGCGCCGGCGCGATCGAGGCCGTCTTCACCGTCCTCGCCCTGCACGAGCGCGTCGCCCCGCCGACGATCAACCTCACGCAGCAGGACCCGGAGATCGTGATGGACGTCGCGACCGCCCCGCGCGAGCTCCCCGCCGGCGACCTGGTCGCGGTGAGCAACTCGTTCGGCTTCGGCGGGCACAACGCCGTGGTCGCGTTCCGCACGGCCTGATCGCGTCCGGCGGGACCCCCGTCGGTCTGGAGGCCCGTCCTGCGTCCGCAGGGCGGGCCTCCTGCCGTCCGTGGCCGGTTCGGAGCGCGCGAGTGGGCAGGACGTGCCGCTCACGTCCGCGGCGCGCGCACGGGACGTCGGGTGGAGGCGCCGAGCGGGCCGGATGTGGCCCGCTCGGGGATGCTGCCCGGTGACGACGGACGCCGTCCGCTCCGGAGGGAGCGGACGGCGTCCGTGGTGGGGCGGAGGAACGGGAGGGGGTCAGCCGACGCGGTGCAGCCAGACGACGGGGTTGCCCTCGGCGGCGTGGCGGAACGGCTCGAGCTCGTCGTCCCAGGCCTGCCCGAGCGCGAGCCGGAGCTCCCGGTGCAGCTCGAGTGCGTTGCTGCCCGCGACCTCCATGGCGTAGCGGACACGGTCCTCGGGGACGACCATGTTGCCGGACACGTCGGTCTGCGCGAAGAACACCCCGAGGTCGGGCGTGTGCATCCACCGGCCGCCGTCGGAGTCGGTCGTCGGCTCCTCGGTCACCTCGTAGCGCAGGTGCTCCCACCCACGGAGGGCAGAGGCGATCGACGCGCCGGTGCCGACCGGGCCCGTCCAGGTGAACTCGGTCCGACGGGAACCGTCGAGCGCGGGCTGGTCGAGCCACGAGAAGTTCACGGCGCGGCTCATCGCGCGACCTGCCGCCCATTCGACGTGCGGGCAGAGCGCGCGTGGTGAGGAGTGCACGTAGAGCACCCCTGTCGTCGTTCCGTTCACGATTCCTCCGCTTCGTCAGGTGCGACTTCCCCATCGACCTGTGGTGCGGAGTCCCGGTTCCGGAACCATCGATATCCGATTGTGATGTCCTGTCGGACACGCCCATTATGCAGCGTCAGCGCTGGGAACGCCACACCCGGGTCACCGCACGGTCGTCGCCGAGCGGATCGGCGCCACCGTCGCCGAGCGGATCGGCGCGTCCGGCAGAGCCGGGAGCCCTCAGTGCAGGACCGCGCCCGACGCGTCGACCGGGTGCCGCTCCCCCGCCCGGATCGGCACGGTCAGGCGGTTCTGCTCGGGCGGGATCGGGCAGGCGTACTGGTACGAGAAGGCGCACGGCGGCAGCACGAGCCGGTCCCAGTCGAGCGCGACCTCGGCCTCGGTGCCGGGGTCGTCGAGGAACAGGAAGCGGCCCATCGAGTACGAGCTGCCCGGATCGTCCTCCGGCAGGGCACTCGTCGCGTCCTGCACGATGAGCTGGAGTCGGGGTGTCCCGCGGTGGACGGCGGCCTGCACCGCGAGCAGGTGCGCTGCGACGCCGCCGATGACGGCCGAGACGGTGCCGGCGACCAGCAGCGGGTCGCCGACGGCGTCGCGGACGCTGCCCCGTGCCTCCAGACCGGCGACCGGCGTGTACCTGCCGGTCGTGACGTGGGTCGGGTCGGCGGGGAACCGGGCGATGTGGTCGAAGCGGGCGACCGCGTCGGAGGCGGGGTCCCACACCCGCAGGGTGGTCCCGTGCACCGAGCCGGCCAGCCCGCCGGGGAAGGCGACCAGGGACGGGACGACGGCGGTGTGCCCTGCGACCAGCTCCGTGCCGTCCACCGGGACGCCGTCCACGACGACGCCGTCGGTCGCCTCGGCCGTGACGGACAGGCCGCCGGGCGCGGGAGCCCAGCGCCCCGGCACCGGCCACACGGGCTGCGGCTGCTCGACCGCCTGCGCCGTGACGAGCGCGAGCGGGCCGCGCGGACCCCGCGCCCAGCGGTCGCGGTCGGCGACGTGCTCCTCGAGGGAGGTCACCGGCGCCCGCTCACGAGAGCTCCTGGCGGGGGTAGATGACCTTCTGCACGATGATGATCGCCGACGCGGCGAACGGTACCGCGACGAGGGCGCCGAGCACGCCGCCGATCGTGCCGCCCGCGACGGCAGCGATGACGACGAACGCCCCGGGCACCTGCACCGCACGCGACATGATGCGCGGCGAGATGATGTACGCCTCGACCTGCATGTACACGAGGTAGTAGATCGCTGCGGCGAGGGCCGTCGCGGGTGAGGCGAACAGGCACAGCAGCGAGATGACGACCGCGGCCGCCAGCGTGCCCACGAGCGGGATGAGCGACCCGAGGAACGCGAACGTCGCGAGCAGCACGGGCAGCGGTGCACCGATGATGAGCAGGAACACCAGGCTGAGGATGCCGTTGATGAGCGCCTGGCTGATCTGCCCGACGACGTAGCGGCCGACCGCCTGCGTGATCTGCTCGCTCACGTCGATGAAGTTCTGGCGACGGGACGCCGGCACGAAGCGGTACGCCATCGACTTCAGCCCACGCATCGAGGCGAGGAAGTACAGCATCAGGATGATGACGATGACCGCGCCGGTGAGCCCGGAGAGGATGCCGCTGCCGACCGCCAGGATGCCGCCGCCGAGGCTGAGCAGGTTGCCCGGGTCCTCGACGAAGGACTGCAGGGACTGCAGGGAGTGGCCGATGTCGAAGGACCCGGCGAACTGCTTCGAGAGGTCCTGCACCCACTCCTGCCGCGCGATGTCCTCGACGATCTCGGGGAAGTTCTGGATGAGGTTCGTGGCCTGCTGGATGAGGATCGGCACGACCGCGAAGACGACGCCGGCGAACCCGCCCAGGACCCCGACCACCACGATCGTGATCGCCGTCCACCGCGGGATGTACCGCTCGAGGAACGACACGAGCGGGTCGACGCCGAGGGCCAGGAACAGCGCGACCCCGATGTAGACGAGCACGGTGCTCAGCTCGCTGACCACGGCCCCGACGACGAGGGCGATCAGGACGCCGAGCGCCCCGGTGAAGCCGAGCCGGAAGGCGTTGATGCGGACCCCGGTGCCGCCACGGGTCGTCTCGAGGGTCACGTTCGGCGTGGGTCCGCGGTCGTCGGCCTCGTCGTGCTTGCGCTTGAACTGCATCGTGGAACGGGAACCTTCTCTGGACCGGTCGTCAGCCCGCGGGCCGTGTACCAGTGGGGCGGGCGGGACTTGAACCCGCGGATCGTTCGGTTATGAGCCGACTGCCTTGACCAGCTTGGCTACCGCCCCGCGGCGACCGTCAGGCCACCGGTTCCCCACGATACAGCGACTCGAACGTCGAGAGCGTGCGGTTGATGTCGTGCGCCTCGATCATCGCGAGGCTCCGGGCCCGCATGGCCGCGTAGTCCTCGTCGGACGCCGTCAGGACGCTCGTCAGCTTGGCCGCGAGGTCGTGGACGTCGCCGGGCGCGAACAGGTACCCGTTGCCGTCGATGAGGTGCGGCAGGGCCATCGAGTCGGCGGCCACGACCGGCAGGCCGGACGCCATCGCCTCGAGCGAGGAGATGCTCTGCAGCTCGGCGGTCGACGGCATCGCGAACACGGTGCCGTTCGTCAGGGCCTCGCGCTTCGCCTGGTCGGTCACGAACCCGGCGAACCGGACGCGGTCGCCGAGGCCCAGCTCCTGCACGAGCGCGGTCAGCTTCGGGATCATCTCGCCGCCGCCGACGATCGTCAGGTGCGCGTCGAGCTCCGCCGGCAGCAGCGGCAGCGCCCGGACGAGGAGGTCGAGGTTCTTCTCCGGGGCGACGCGGCCGACGAACACGATGTCGTTCGTCGCCGGCCGACCGGGGCGGGCCACGTACCGGGTCGCGTCGATGCCGCACGAGATCGCCAGGACCTGCTGCCCGGCGATCGCCTTCCGCAGGTAGTCGGCGGCGAGGACCGTCGGGGTCGTGATGGCGTCGGCCAGCCGGTAGGTCTTCGCGGCGTCGTTCCACGCGATCTTCAGCGCGATCGGCAGGGTGCGTCGCCCGAACGGCACGTACTCGAGCAGGTTCTCGGGCATGAAGTGGTTCGTGCCGATCACGCGGATGCCGCGCTCGTGCGCCTCCTGCACGATGCCGCGGCCGATCACGAGGTGCGACTGGATGTGCACGACGTCGGGCTGCACGGCGTCGAGGATCGGGCCGGTCCACCTCCGGACGCTCCAGGGCCAGACGAAGCGGAGCCAGGCGTGCCACGGCCACTTGTACGACTTGAGCCGGTGCACCACGAGGGTGACGCCGCGGTGCTCCTCGTCGAAGGTGCCGTGGTGGGCGCTGGCCGCCGGGGCGACGACGTGCACCTCGTGGCCGCGCTCGGCGAGCCCGACGGCGAGCTGTTCGGCGAAGGTGGCCGCGCCGTTCACGTCCGGTGGGAACGTGTCCGCGGCGATCAGCACGCGCAGGGGTCGGGACCCGCCCGTCGCACCCGTCGTCGTGGCGGTGGCGGTGGTGGCGTCATCGGTCACGGCTGGCGTCGTCCTCTCGTGGGCGTTGCTGGTCGGGCCTCGACGGTACCGCACCGGTCCGGGCGGAGTCGTCCGCCTCGCGGTGGACCCGGGGACGCGTCGGCACGGCCGCCGTGCGGTGGGCGCCAGGGCGCAGCGGCACGGCCGCCGTGCGGTGGGCGCCGGCCCCCCGGAGGTCGGCCTGGGGACGGCCGCCGTCAGGACCGGCCCTGCGGGTGGTGCTTCGCGAGCAGGAAGACGCCGGTGATCGCGATCGCCGCCGCCACCAGGAACCCGAGCACCGCGAACCACGGCGCCCCGTCGGCCTCGCCGAGCACCACGACACCGATGCCGACGGCGATGATCGGGTCGATGACCGTGAGGCCGGCGATCACGAGGTCGGCGGACCCGCTCGAGTACGCGTTCTGCACGAAGTACCCGCCGAGCGCCGCCGCGACGAGCACCCCGACGATCGCGAGCACCGTGAGCCAGTCGAAGGTGCCGTTCACGAAACGGTTCAGCACGACCTTCGCGAGCGTCGCGACGAAGCCGTAGAGGACCCCCGCGCCGACGATGTAGTACAGCGCGTTCTGGTGCTTCGCCACGAACCGGAACGACGTCAGCACGATCGCGAGCACGACCGCCAGGATCACCAGCACCGTGACGAGCTGCGGCCGGTCGATCGCACTCTCGTGCCCGACGAACGCGGCGATGCCGACGAAGATCGCGACGCCGATGATGCACGTCCAGACCGCCCGTCGGGCGCGGTCGCCGAGCGGCACCCCCGAGGACCGCGAGGAGAACCACGTGGTGATCACGAGCGCGACGGCGCCGAGCGGCTGCACGACGATGAGCGGCGCGTACGTGATGCTCACGAGCTGGAGCACGACCGCGAGCCCGAGCATGAGGGTGCCGAGCACCCACCACCCGCTGCCGAGCAGCGCGAGCACGTGCCGCACGGACAGGCCCTTCGACTGCCGGCCGAGCTTCGCCTCGACGCGCTGCACGCCGCGGCTCTGGAACTGCGCCCCGAGCGACAGGAACACGGCCCCGACGAGGGCGACGGGGATCATCAGTGCCTGGAACGGTGTCAGGTTCACCGCGCCCGGGATCTGGAGGTCCGTCGTCACGCGATGAGGCTACCGGTCCCGTCCGGATAACCTGGGTGAATGGCCGTCCTCCCGATCCGCATCACCGGCGAACCCGTCCTGCACGAACGCGCAGCCGAGGTCACCGTCTTCGACGACGACCTGCGCGCACTGGTGGCGGACATGTTCGAGACCATGGACCTGGCACCCGGCGTCGGGCTCGCCGGTCCCCAGGTCGGGGTCGGGAAGCGGCTGTTCGTCTACGCATGGACCGATGATGACGACGTCCTGCACCGCGGTGTGGCGATCAACCCGGTCCTGTGGACGAGCCCGCTCGTCCCCGAGGCTGTGGAGGAGCTCGACGAGGACGACGAGGCCGAGGGCTGCCTGTCCATCCCGGGCGAGCGCTTCCCCCTCCGTCGGGCCGATGCCGCGCTGCTCCGTGCCGTCGACGCCGAGGGCAGCCCGTTCGAGGTCGAGGCCCACGGCTGGCTCGCCCGGATCTTCCAGCACGAGTACGACCACCTGGACGGCTACCTGTACGCCGACCGCCTCGTGCACCCGTACGCCAAGCAGGCCGCGAAGGCCGTCCGCAAGAGCAGCTGGGGCGGCCCCGGCAAGTCCTGGCTGCCCGGCCGCGACCACCCCGAGGGCTGACGCAGCGACGACCCCGCGGGCTGACGCAGCGACGACCCCGAGCGCTGACGCCGCCACGACCCCGCCACGACCCCGCGGGCTGACGCCGCCACCGGCGACGGCCGGGAGGCGCGGCTCAGCCCCGGTAGGCGCGCAACGCGTCCTGCAGGCGGTCGCGTTCCGGGTGACCGGGGCAGTACTCCAGGAGGCCCGCGGCCAGGCCCGCCTCGGCCGGTGAGGAGACCGGCGCGGTCCACGGCGCCACACCGCGCTCCGCGCAGGTCGCGGCGAGCTCCTGGAGCGTCGCCCCCTCGTCCGCCGCGCTGACTGCGGCCTCCTGCTGCGCGGACGGCTCGGTGCCGGTGACCGGCTTCGCGCTGCAGTCGGTGCGCTCGGCCTCCCACGCCGCGGCGTAGGTCGAGTAGGTCTCGGTCGCGTCACCGTCGCCCGTGCCGCACACGAACGCGAACACGATCGGCGCGCTGCCCGACGCGGCCACTCCGGTCCGGGAGCCGGTGTCCGCGGAGTCGGCAGCCTCGGGCTCCCCCGACGGTGTGCACCCGGCGAGCCCGAGCGCACCGACGACGACGAGCATCGTCACGAGGGCACGGCGGGAGGAGAGCACCTGTGAACGCTAACAGCTTCAGACCGGACGCCGCCTGCGAACACGACGGCGCCGGAGCACGGCGACCCCGGGACGCGAGAAGGCCCCGGAACACGAGGACTCCGGACGCGAGAAGGCCCCCACCGCGAACGGTGAGGGCCTGCCTGCTCCCCGAGTTGGACTCGAACCAACAACCTGCCGGTTAACAGCCGGCTGCTCTGCCAATTGAGCTATCGAGGATCACTGCCCGCCGAGGTGAACCCCCCGCGAACAACGGGTACCAGCATAGCAGGACCCGGAGCCCGGTCCGCGCATCCATCGCGCATCCCGGGCGCGCCGTGCTCCCGGAGGCGGATCAGTAGCCCGCGGCTGGGTCCACGACGCCGACGAACCCGGTCCCGTCCCCACCGAGGAACGCGGTCGTGTTCGCCCGCACGCGCTCGGCGAGCAGCGGCGCCACCATGTCCGGCGTGTCCGCCTGGTGCGGCGTGACGACCACGCCGGGGGTGGTCCACAGCGGGTGGCCGTCGGGCAGCGGCTCGGGGTCGGTGACGTCGAGTCCGGCGCCGGCGATCTCGCCGTCCCGGAGCGCGGCGACGAGGGCGTCGGTGTCGACGAGTCCCCCGCGGGCGATGTTGACGAGCCGCGCGGAGGGCTGCATCAGCGCGAACTGCTCGGCACCGAACAGCTTCGCCGTGCCGCTGGTCATCGCCGCGGCGACCACCACGACGTCGGCGTCGGGCAGCACCGCGTCGAGCTCGTCGGTCGTCACGGTGCGGTCGGCACCGTCGACGGGGTCGGGAGACCGTCGCACCACCGTGACCGAGGTCTCGAACGGCGCGATCAACCGGATGTACTCGAGCGCGATGCCCCCGGCACCGACGACGACGACGTTCCGGCCGTACAGCGACACGCCCTCGGGCTCGGTCGCCCACGAGGTCGCCCGCGCTCGCGCCGGCAGCACCCGCAGCGTCGCGAGCGTCAGGGCGAGGGCGTGCTCGGCGACGGGTTCCGCGTACGCGCCCTTCGCCGACGTGAACAGCACCCGGTCGCCGTGTTCCTCGATGAGGTGTGCGAACGCGTCGACACCGGCGAACGGGAGCTGGACCCAGCCGACGGCGGGTGCGTCGTCGAGTGCCGTGGCCAGACCGTCCGGGTCGCGTGCGTCGAGCCAGACGATCCCGCGGGTGTCGGCACCGAGGGGCGCGACCGTCCCGCCGGCGTCACGGACAGCGGCTTCGTGCAGGTCGGCGGCCTCGGGCAGGATCGCGACCGGACCCGGCGTCGGTGCCTCGACCGGCAGCGGTGCCCCGGCGTCAGTGACGACGGCGCGGTGTCCGCGGGCGCTCGACGTGGTCGGTGCGTCCCGGGTCATGCGTTCTCCTGCCGTCCGGCGCGGGGACCGGTCCCGGCGGCGGCGGGCTGTCGCGGCGCCGCAGACCGGCGTGCCACGGTGGGCGAGCTGCCCGCGGGACGACGCTTGACCGGCCGGGCCGCCGTCGCCGCGAGGGTCCGGACGTAGGGGTCGACGGGGTTGTCGAGGACCTCGTCGAAGGTGCCGAGACCGACGACGCGGCCCTCGGACATGATCGCGACACGGTCGGCCAGCGCCCGTGCCTCGCGCAGGTCGCTCGACACCACGATCGCCGAGAACTGACGGCCGCGCTGCAGGTTGGTGAGGGCCTCGAGGACCGACTGCCGGACGAGGACGTCGACGCCGCGTGCCGGTTCGTCGGCGACGAGCAGCTGCGGCTCGAGGACGAGCGCCCGGGCGAGCGCGACGCGCTGCCGCTGGCCGCTCGACAGCTCCCACGTGTTCAGGCGCATGACGCCGAGCGGCAGGTGCACCGCGTCGACCAGGCGGGCGACGATCAGGCCGGCCTCCTTGCGGTCGAAGCGGCGGTCGCGCATGTAGATGGGCTCGGCGATCGCCTCGCCGACGGTCAGGTCGGGGCTGAGCCGGTCCGCCCCGTCCTGGGGCAGGTAGCCGATGCGCCCGGTGAGCCGGGCGGCCTTCCGCGACGACGGCCGGAGCCCGCGCACGTGCTCGCCGAGGACCGTGAGCTCGCCGCCGGTGATGTGCCGACGGTGCGCCCCCTCGCCCTCGCCGGTGGCACCGAGCTGGCCGGCGACCGCGGCGGCGAAGGTGGACTTGCCCGAGCCCGACTCGCCGAGCACCGCGAGGATCTCGCCCTGCCGGACGGTCAGGCTGACGCCGTCCACCGCCCGGATCGGAGCCGAGCCACGTCCGCCCCGGTACTCGATCGAGACGTCGTCTGCGACGACCGCCGGGCCGTTCACCGCGATCATGGGTCCCCTTCCACGCCGCCCCTGGCGACGGTCCACACGCGGCCCGTGTCCCGGGCGCGGTGCGTGCCGTGACGGCGCGCGAACGCGGCCACGGCGGTGTGCCGCCTCGACGACGTGAGTTGTCGTCGGGACGGTTCGGTGCCCTGGAGGTGCCGGCCTGGAGGCGTCGGGTCAGGACCCGGCGCGCTCCAGTGCCTCCAGCGTACGCCGTCGCTCGGCCTGCTCCGCCGGGTCCGGGACCGGCAGCGACGCGAGGAGCCGCTGCGTGTACGGGTGCTGCGGCGCGCCGAGCACCTGCGCGGTCGTGCCGGTCTCCACCATGTCGCCCCGGTACAGGACCGCGATGCGGTCCGACAGGGCGCCGACGACCGCGAGGTCGTGGCTGATGAAGAGCGACGCGAACCCGAGGTCCTGCTGCAGGTCGAGGAACAGCTCGAGCACGCGCGCCTGCACGGACACGTCGAGCGCGCTCGTCGGCTCGTCGGCGATGAGCAGCTTCGGCCGGAGCGCGAGCGACCGGGCGAGCGAGGCGCGCTGGCGCTGCCCGCCGGACAGCTCGTGCGGGTAGCGGTCGCCGTACGCGGCGGGGAGCTGCACGGCCTCGAGCAGCTCGTCGACGCGCTTGCGGGCGGCGCGCGGGTTGCGCTCGGCGCCGTGCACGACGAGCGGCTCGGCGACGCACTCGGCGATCGTCAGGAGCGGGTTGAACGAGGTCGCCGGGTCCTGGAACACGAACCCGATGTCCTTGCGGTGCCGCTTGAAGTCGCGCTCGCGGTACCCGAGCATCTCGGTGCCGAGCACGTCGAGCGAGCCGCCCGTGATCCGGGTGAGTCCCGCGATCGCCCGGCCGATGGTGGTCTTGCCGGAGCCGGACTCCCCCACCAGGCCGAGGACCTCGCCGGGGCGGATGTCGAGGTCGACGCCCTTGACGGCGCGGAACGCGGGCGACCCGAGCCGTCCGGGGTACTCGATCTCGAGCCCGCGGGCCGACACGAGCGGCGTGACGTCCTCGGCGATCGCGGCGCGGCGGGCGGTGCCGGTCGACGCCTCGAGGCGGGGCACGGCGGCGAGCAGGCGCTTCGTGTAGTCGGCCTGGGGGGCGGCGAAGAGCTGTGCCGCCGGGGCCTCCTCGACGACCTCGCCCTGGTACATCACGGCCACGCGGTCGGCCAGGTCGGCGACGACGCCCATGTTGTGCGTGATGATGACGATCGCCGCGCCGAACTCGTCGCGGCACCGTCGGAGCAGGTCGAGGATCTCGGCCTGCACCGTGACGTCGAGCGCTGTGGTCGGCTCGTCGGCGATGATGACGCTCGGCTCGAGCGCCAGCGCCGACGCGATGACGACGCGCTGCTTCTGGCCGCCGGAGAACTGGTGCGGGTAGTGGTCGACGCGCTCCTCCGGGTCGGGGATGCCGACGCGGCGGAGGTAGTCGATCGCCGTGGCGCGCGCCTCCTTCTTCGAGACGCCGCCGTGCGCCCGGAGGCCCTCGGCGATCTGCCACCCGACCGTGAACACCGGGTTCAGCGCGGTCGACGGCTCCTGGAACACCATCGCCCCGGCGGTCCCCCGCAGTTCGCGGAGCTTCTGCGCGCCCACGCTGATGACGTCGGTGCCGTCGAGGTAGACCGCGCCGCCCAGGGTCGCCGTCTCCGGCATCAGGCGGAGCATGCTGCGCGCCGTGACCGACTTGCCGGAGCCGGACTCGCCGACGAGGGCGAGGACCTCGCCCGGGCGGACGTCGAGGCTGACGCCGCGGACCGCGTCGACGGCGCCGCCGTCGGTCGCGAAGGTGACGGTGAGGTCGTCGACGACGGCGACGGGTGCGCCGTCGGCGCTGCGTCGGCCGGTGCTGCTGCGGCTGGCGCGGTCGTCGCTGCTGCGGCTGGCGCGGTCGTCGCTGCTGCCGCTGGTGCCGTCGTCGCCGTCGGCCTGGAGGCGCTGGGTTGCGTCCGTCATGCGGCCGCCCCTTCCGTGCTGGTCGCCCCGCGGCGCGACACCAGCTGCTTCAGCCGGCGACGGGCACGCAGACGCGGGTCGGAGATGTCGTTGAGGCTCTCGCCGATGAAGGTCACGCCGAGCACGAGCACGACGATCGCGACGCCGGGGAAGACGCCGGTCCACCAGACGCCGGAGGCCACGTCGGACAGCGCACGGCTGAGGTCGTAGCCCCACTCGGCGCCCGCGGTCGGACCGATGCCGAACCCGAGGAAGCCGAGCCCGGCGAGCGTGAGGATCGCGTCGCTCGCGTTGAGGGTCAGGATGAGCGGCAGCGAGCGGGTCGAGTTCCGCAGCACGTGGCGGGTCATGATGCGCCACGGGTTCGTCCCGAGCACACGAGCCGACTCGACGAACGCCTCGTTGCGGAGGCGGACGGCCTCGGCACGGACGACGCGGAAGTACTGCGGCACGTAGACCACGGTGATCGAGATCGCCGCCGCGACGATGCCGCCCGAGTAGCTCGAGTTCCCGCCGGAGATCACGATCGAGACGACGATCGCGAGCAGCAGGGACGGGAAGGCGTAGATCGCGTCGGCGACCACGACGAGGATCCGGTCGAGCCAGCCGCCGAGGTAGCCGGACACCATGCCGAGGATCACGCCGATGGTGATCGAGACCACCACGGCGACGACCACGACGAGGACCGCGGTGCGGGCGCCGAACACGACGCGGCTGAACACGTCGAACCCGCCGACCGTCGTGCCCCAGATGTGCTCGGGGCTCGGGGAGCCGGTGCGCGGGAAGCTCTGGCCGTCGGCGCCCTGCAGCTGGCCGAAGCCGTACGGGGCGATGAGCGGCGCCGCGAGGGCGACCACGAGGTACAGCGCGCAGATGACGACGCCGGTGACGAGCATGCCGCGCTGCCAGCCGGTGCTCTTGCGGAGCTGGACCACCACGGGGAGGCGCTTCCAGAGCGGCTCGTGGCGGTCGACGAGCGAGGTGTCGGCCATCGCTAGAACCTCACTCTCGGGTCGATGAAGGCCGCGACGACGTCGACGACGAAGTTCGTCACGGCGACGATCACGGCGAGCATCGCGACGATGCCCTGGACCGCGACGAAGTCACGGGCGGACAGGTACTGGTTGAGCTCGAAGCCGAGCCCCCGCCAGCCGAAGGTGGTCTCGGTGAGGACCGAGCCACCGAGCAGCATGGCGATCTGCAGGCCCATCACGGTGATGATCGGGACGAGCGCCGGACGGAACGCGTGGGTCCGGACCAGCCGGGACTCCCGGACGCCGCGCGAGCGGGCCGCGTCGACGTACTCGGAGCCGAGCGAGCCGATCATGTTCGCGCGCACCAGGCGCAGGAAGATGCCCGCCGTCAGCAGACCGAGCGTGAGCGCCGGCAGCACGGCGTGCAGGAGCACGTCGCCGATCACCTGCGCGTTGCCGGTCCGCAGCGCGTCGATGATGTAGATGCCCGTCGCGCCGGGGATGTTGTCGAGGATGAGCGACACCCGTGTCGACGCGCGGTCCCCGAGGGGCAGCCAGCCGAGCCAGACCGAGAACACGAGCTTGAGCAGCAGACCGCCGAAGAACACCGGCGTCGCGTAGGTCAGGATCGCGAGGGCGCGGAACAGCACGTCCGGCCACTTGTCGCGCACGTAGGCGGCGACCATGCCGAGCGGGATGCCGAGCAGCAGCGCGACGATGAGCGCGTAGAACACGAGCTCCGCGGTGGCGCCGCCGTACGTGACGATGATCTCGGTGATCGGCCGGTTGTCGGTCGAGGTCGTGCCGAAGTCGCCGCGCACGATGTTGCCGAGGTACTCGAGGTACTGCACGAACACGGGGCGGTCGTAGCCGGCCGCGTGCAGGCGTTCCTGCAGCTGCGACGGCGTCAGTCGACCGCCGACCGAGGCGGTGATCGGGTTCCCGATGACGCGCATCAGGAAGAACACGAGCGTCACCAGGATGAAGACGGTCGGGAAGATGAGCAGGAACCTGACGAGGACGTACCGGCCGAGCCCGCCGCCGCCCTTGGCACTGCGCTGTGCCTGCGGCTTCGTGGGCTCCGACTCGATCGCCTCGGGTGGGATGACGGTCACGGTTGGGGGTGCCTTTCGGGACGTGACCAGGGGGCGTTCCTCGTGGGAACGCCCCCTGGTGTCCGGTGGGTGTTACTTGCTGAGCGTTGCGTAGCGGAACTTGTACGAGGAGTCGAGGACCAGGCCCTTGACGTCCTTCGCGGCGACCGCGACCGACTTGCCCTGCAGGAGCGGCAGCGTCGAGATCTGGGTGGCCTCGCGCTCCTGTGCCTGCTCGATGAGCGTGGCGCGCTTGTCCTTGTCGGACTCCTGCTGCTCGTCGGCGATCAGCTTCTGGATCTCGGCGTCGTCGTAGTGGTTCTGCACGAAGTTGTCCTTCGAGAAGAACGGCGACAGGTAGTTGTCGGCGTCCGAGAAGTCCGGGAACCAACCGAGCTGGTACACCGGGTAGGCGTCCTTCACGCGCTCCTGCGAGTAGGTCGTCCACACGGTCGACTGCAGGTTGACGGTGAACAGGCCCGAGTTCTCGAGCTGGGTCTTGATCGCCGCGTACTCGTCGTCCGAGGTGGACCCGTAGTGGTCGGGCGAGTACTGCAGGTCGATCTGCACCTTGCCGCTGACCCCGGCCTTCGACAGGGTCTCCTTCGCCTTGTCGACGTCGGGGCCACCGTCACCGTTGCCGTAGAGCTTCTCGAACGGCTTCGCGGCACCCGTCAGCCCGTCCGGCACCATCGAGTACAGCGGCGAGTAGGTGTCGTTGTAGACCTCCTTCGCGATCGACGCGCGGTCGACCACGTCGGCGACGGCCTGGCGCACCGCGAGGGCCTTGGCCTCGTCGGCGTCGGACTGGCTTGCACCGAACGGCTGCGTGTTGAGGTTGAAGACCATGTAGCGGATCTCGCCGCCGGGGCCGTCGGTGACCTCGAGCTTGTCGTCCTTGCGGAGGTCGGCGATGTCCGTCGGCGTCAGGGAGCGGTACGCCACGTCGACGTCGCCCTTCTGCACGGCGAGCTTGAGGTCGGTCTCCTTGGTGTAGTAGCTGGCCGTGACCGAGTCGGACTTGGCCTTGCCGAGGAGCCCGTCGTAGTTCGGGTTCGCCTTGTACTGGATCGTGTCGTTCTCCTTGTACGAGGTGATCTCGTACTGCCCGGCGAACGCCTTGCCCTTGACGATGTCCGCCGCGGGGGTGACCTTGTCCGCCGAGAACACCTGCTCGTCGACGATCGGACCGGCGGGGCTGGAGAGCACCTGCGGCCAGGTCTGGTCGGCGTGGTCCAGGTTGAACACCACGGTCGTGGCGTTCGGGGTGTCGATGCTCTTGAGGTTCGCCAGCAGCGACTGCGGGCCGTTCTCGTTGTTGATCTTCAGCTCACGGTCGAACGAGAACTTCACGTCGCTGGACGTGAGGTCGTGGCCGTTCGCGAACTTCAGGCCCTTCTTGAGGGTGACCTCGTACGTCGTGTCGTTCGTGAACTCCGCCTTCTCGGCGATGTCCGGCTTCACGTCGGGGCTGCCGACGGGGGTGTTCATCAGGAACGGGAAGACCTGGTTCTGCACGGCGAACGAGCCGTTGTCGTAGGAACCGGCGGGGTCGAGGGACGTGATCTTGTCCGTCGTGCCGATGCTCATGCCGTTCAGGTCGGTGTCGGAGACGCTGCTGCTCGCGCACCCGGTCAGCACCAGCGCCGTCGCTGCTGCCCCGGCGCCGAGCGCGATGCCGCGCTTGCCCCACTTGCTCACGGATGCCATGTCCGCTGCCTCTCTCGGTGGTGTTCGAAGGGGTCCCCGGACCGGAGGTGGATCGACTGTGTGCCCGGTCAGGGACGCTCATTGCTACCACCCTGACACGGAATTCCACGAGCTGAGGGAGATTTGTTTACACCCTTGTAATGCACGAGACCGCCGCATGGCGCATGATGCGCGCGTGCTGACACGGCGTGTCACGCAGGAAAGTTGCGTCTTGCAACGGTCGGCTCCGAGGGGCGGGTGGGATGGGCGCGCCCGGCCACGGTCGGCGAACGAGCGACGCCCGTCGGTCGCGGYGGCCGAGCGGSYCGGATACGGCTCCCRCGGCGAAGGRCGCACGGCGTGTCCTGCCCGCTCGCGCGACCGACCGGGAGGCGCGGGTCGACCCCGGCACGCGGGCTCGCCGACGCACGTGCCCCGACCGGGAGGCGCGGGTCGACCCCGGCGCGCCGACGCGCCCGGCCGCGATCGGCGAACGAGCGACGCCCGTCGRTCGCGGYGCYCGAGCGGCCCGGATACGGCTCCCGCGGCGAAGGGCCCACGGCGCGTCCTGCCCGCTCGCGGGACCGACCGGGAGGCGCAGGCCGGCCCCGGCACGCGGCACGGGGCACGGGGCACCGGCCTGCGAAGTCCGAGGACCGTACAGCGCCGATCAGCGCTGCGCGTCGGCCTCGGCGTCGGCGCGGAGCCGCATCCGCTGCTGGTCGATGTCGACGAGCTGCCGCTGGATCTCGGCGCGTCGGTCACCCTGTTCGTGCGGGTCGGCACGCTGCAGCTGCCCGAGGAGCGACGCCTTGCGGGCGAGCAGGTCACGCTCCACCAGGGCGACGACGATGCTCCGCGCGTACAGCGCGAGGTCCTCGTCGGTCCTGGCCGGGATCGGCGCGAGCGCGAGCTCCTGCACGAGGCCCCGGAACGGCGTCGGGACGTCCTGCAGCAGACGGTCGAGCCAGTTCGGCGCACCGATCACGTCGACGTTGGCGACGACGGCGTCCCGCACGACCGAGAGCATCGGCGCCGAGAACGTGGCCTGTGCCGCGAGCCCGAGCAACGGCGCACCGACGTACCCCGGTTGCTGCACCATCGCCATCACGGCGTCGCGCTCCATCCGGGTGATCGGGTCGTTCGGCAGCAGGCGCAGCCCGGCCACGGGCTCCTCTGCCGGGGTGACCAGTTCGCCACCGGGACCCGCCTGCCCGACCGGCACCGGGCCTCCCGGCTGGTCGGCGCGGGACGCGCGCTGGCGAGCCGACTCGACGGCGCGGCGGACGTCCGGGATGTCCATCCCGAGCCATCCGGCGAGCTCGCGGACGTACCCCTGGGTGAGCGACCGGTCGCGGATGCCGGCGAGGACGGGGGCCGCCGCACGGAGGGCGCTGACCCGGCCCTCGACGGTCTCGAGGTCGTGTCCGTCGAGGGTGCGCCGGATCATGAACTCGAACATCGGTCGCTTCGCGGAGACGAGCCGGCGGATCGCGTCGTCACCGCGCTGCAGGCGCAGGTCGCACGGGTCGAGCCCGCCCGGGGCGACCGCGACGAAGGTCTGCGCAGCGAAGCGCTGCTCCTCGGCGAAGGCGCGCGACGCGGCCCGCTGGCCGGCCTCGTCCGGGTCGAAGGTGAACACGACCTCGCCGTTGGCGTTCGGGTCGGCGCCGCTGACGTCGCCGAGCATCGGGCGGAGCACCTTGATGTGGTCGACGCCGAACGAGGTGCCGCACGTCGCGACCGCGGTCGTGATCCCGGCGAGGTGGCACGCCATGACGTCGGTGTAGCCCTCGACGATGACGACCTGCTTGCCCTTCGAGATGTCGCGGCGGGCGAGGTCGAGCCCGTAGAGCACCTGGCTCTTGTGGTAGATCGGCGTCTCGGGGGTGTTCAGGTACTTCGGGCCCTTGTCCTCGTCGAGCAGCCGGCGCGCGCCGAAGCCGATCGTCGACCCGGTGACGTCACGGATCGGCCAGACGAGGCGCCCGCGGAACCGGTCGTACGGGGACCGGTCGCCCTGCCCGGCGAGCCCGGCGGCGAGGATCTCGTCCATCGTGAACCCTCGCCCGCGCAGGTGCTCCCGCGTCGCGTCGTACGACTGCGGCGCGAAGCCGACACCGAAGTGCTGCGCCGCCGCCGGGTCGAAGCCGCGCTCCCCGAGGAACCGGCGGGCCGGCTCGGCAGCGGGGGTCGTGAGCTGCGCCTGGTAGAAGGCGAGCGCCGCCTCGTTCGCGGCGATCAGCCGGGCGCGCTGGTTGTAGTCGGTGCGGGGGCCGTCGCCCTCCTCGTAGTGGAGGGTGAAGCCGATCTTCGCGGCCATCCGCTCGACGGCTTCCTGGAACGTCGTGTGGTCCATCTTGATGATGAACTCGAAGACGTCACCGTCCTCACCACACCCGAAGCAGTGGTACCGGCCCACCTGGGGGCGCACGTGGAAGGACGGGGACCGCTCGTCGTGGAAGGGGCAGAGGCCCTTGAGCGATCCGACGCCCGCCGACTTCAGCGTGACGTGGTCACCGACGACGTCCGCGATGTTGACACGCGAGCGGACCTCGTCGATGTCGTTCCTCGCGATCCGGCCTGCCACCCCTCGATCCTAGTTCGTGCCGACGACGCCGACCGACCGGAGGGCTGCCCTGTGGACGGACGCCCGCGACCGGGTCAGACCGGGATGTGCGTCGTCTCGCGCTCCCCGACGACCAGCCGCTTGTGCCAGGCCAGTGCACCCTGGTCGGTCAGGCTCGCGACCTGGTCGACCACGGCCCGGAGCCGCCCGGCGTCGTCGGGGGCGTCGCGCCAGTCGGCGGCGAACCCCGGGTCGAGGTCGGCGCTGCCCGAGGCCGCCAGGGCGTCGAGGAGTTCGGTGAGCACCCGCCGCTGGTCCTCGTACACGGGCTGCCGGTCGCCCTGGGTCATCACGAACGCCGCGACGATGCCCTTGAGGACCGCGATCTCGCCGATGATCTCGGGCGGCGTGACGACCGAGGCGGCGAACCGCACGAGCGAGCCGGACGCGTAGGCCTCCCGCGTCGCCGCGGTGGCCGTGCGGGCGAAGCGACCGATGAGCTGCGAGGTCAGGTTCTTCAGGCGCGCGAGGTCGCGCCGGGAGCCGTCGTACGACGTCATCCAGAGCGGCAGTGAGCGGAGCCGGTCGAACGCCTCGAGCAGTTCGTCGCGGCTGAGGTCCGAGCCCACCCACGCGTGCATCGCACTCACGATGTCGTTCTCGCCCACGCGGTCGCCGAGCGCGGCCACGTCGATGAAGCCCGCGACGACGGCGTCCTCGAAGTCGTGCACCGAGTACGCGATGTCGTCGGACAGGTCCATGACCTGCGCCTCGATGCAGCGCTGGCGCCGGGGTGCACCCGCGCGTAGCCACTCGAAGGCGTCGTGGTCGTCGTCGTAGAAGCCGAACTTCGTGCGACCGGAGGACGCCTCGGCGACCCCCTGCGCGGCGGGCCACGGGTACTTGCAGCTGGCGTCGAGGGACGCGCGTGTCAGGTTGAGCCCGTACGGCCGGTCGTCGTCACCGGTGCCGTAGACCTTGGGCTCGAGCCGAGTGAGGAGCCGGAGCGTCTGCGCGTTGCCCTCGAACCCGCCGATGCCGGCGGCCCACGCGTTCACCGCGGTCTCGCCGTTGTGGCCGAAGGGCGGGTGTCCGATGTCGTGCGCGAGGCAGGCGGTGTCGACGACGTCGGGGTCGAGCCCGAGGGAGTCGGCGAGCTCCCGGCCGACCTGCGCGACCTCGAGCGAGTGCGTCAGGCGGTTGCGGGCGAAGTCGAGCCCGGTGGTCGGGCTGAGCACCTGCGTCTTCGCCGCGAGCCGGCGCAGGGCGCTCGAGTGCAGCAGCCGGGCGCGGTCGCGGGCGAAGTCGGAGCGGCGGTTGCCGTGGGTCTCAGGCAGCCAGCGCTCGGCGTCGGCGGGCCCGTAGGAGGCGGTGGCGCTCATCCGCCGCTGTGGTGCAGCTCGGCGGCGGCGAGCACCTTGCGGAACTCGGCGTCGACGTCGCGGGACTCGAGCCAGCGGTCGGGCAGCGCGGTGCGCTTCGGGTGCCCAGAACGGCCACGCGGGCCCTCGACGTCGGCGCCCGGGTACGGGGCCGACCAGTCGAGCTTGCCGAGCAGGTCGTCGATCTCCTGCAGGCTCGACGCCATCGCGAGCGCGCTGCGGACCTCGCTGCCGATCGGGTACCCCTTGAAGTACCACGCCACGTGCTTGCGGACGTCGCGGCAGCCGTGGTCCTCGGAGCCGAAGAACTCGACGAGCAGTTCGGCGTGCCGGCGGAAGGCCACGGCCACGTCGCCCATCGACGGCATCGCACGGACGTCCTCGCCGCGGAACGCCGCCGCGAGGTCCCCGAACAGCCAGGGACGCCCGAGGCACCCGCGGCCGACGACGACCCCGTCGCAGCCGGTCTCGTCGACCATGCGCAGCGCGTCGGCCGCCGACCAGATGTCCCCGTTGCCGAGGACCGGGATGTCGGTGATCGTCTCCTTGAGGGTCGCGATCGCGCTCCAGTCGGCGTGCCCGGAGTAGTGCTCGTTCGCGGTGCGGGCGTGCAGCGACACCGCGGCGACGCCGGCGTCCCGCGCGATGCGCGCCGCGTCGAGGTAGGTGAGGTGGTCCGCGTCGATGCCCTTGCGCATCTTCACCGTGACCGGGACGTCACCGGCTGCGCGGACGGTCTTCTCGACGAGGTCCTTGAACAGGTCGAGCTTCCAGGGCAGCGCCGCTCCCCCGCCCTTGCGCGTGACCTTCGGCACCGGGCACCCGAAGTTGAGGTCGATGTGGTCGGCACGGTCCTCGGCCACCAGGATCGTCGCGGCCTCGGCCACGGTGTTCGGCTCGACGCCGTACAGCTGGATCGACCGCGGGGTCTCGGACTCGTGGTGCTGGATGAGCTGCATCGACACCGGGGTCCGCTCGACCAACGCGCGTGACGTGATCATCTCGCACACGTAGAGCCCGGCGCCGTACTCGCGGCAGAGCCGCCGGAAGGCCATGTTCGTGATGCCCGCCATCGGCGCCAGCACGACCGGCGCCTCGACCTCGATCGGGCCGATGCGCAGGGGCTTCGCCGGGCGGGTGCCCGTGCGGGGTGCGTCAGTGATCGTCATACCTCGTCCATCCTCCCATGCCCGTTCCCCGCCGGTAGCGTTCTCCACATGTCCGACACCGCCATCGCCCGCTTCGACGCCGACGCAGCAGCCCGCGGGCTCGACGTCGAGGTCGTCGAACGCCCCGCTGCCGACTCGCTCGAGCAGGCCGCAGCCCTGCTCGAGATCACGCCGGGCGACATCGTCAAGACGCTCGTCGTGAAGCGCCACGACGGCGGGTTCCTGCTCGCGCTCGTCCCCGGCGGCCGCAGCATCGCCTGGAAGAAGCTCCGCACGGTCGTCGGCGTGAACAAGCTCTCGATGCCCGACGCCGCCACCGCGCTCGAGGCGTCCGGCTACGAACGGGGCACCATCACGCCGATCGGTGCGACCGGGGACCTGCCGGTGTACGCCGACGAACGCGTGCTCGGCCGCCGGGTCGCGCTCGGCGCCGGTCGGCACGGCGCGAGCGCCTTCGTCGACGCCGACGCCCTGGTCGCGGCCTACGGTGCGACGGTCGCCGACATCACCGACGAGGAGCCCGTCCGCCAGGGCTGAGCGCGCCCGGCCGACCCGGCAGCACGACCGACCGCGGCCGTCGCTCGGACGGCCGGGCCGGACGCGGTGTCAGTCCGGGACCTCGGCCCAGTCGCCCTCGGCGCCGGGCACGAAGCAGCTGTCGCCCTCGCACACCGGCGCACCGCCGGACGGTACGAGCGTGAGCAGCGCGGGTCGCCCCTCCGCCCCGTCGCCGGCCTGGAGGCGCGCCCCGGCCCCGCCGGCCGCCGTCACGGCCGTCACCGGGTCACCGCCGCGTCCGCTGCCGCGTCGTCCGCGGCACGCTGCTGCTGCTCGGCGATCTCCTCGGGCGTGGTCTCGCGGAGTGCCACGACCTGCCGGAGCACCTGCTCGAACGCCTGCGGGTCCTGCGCCCCGGAGACGCCGTACTTGCCGTCGACGACGAAGAACGGCACCCCGTTGATGCCGTAGGCGCGGGCCTGTTCCTGGTCCGCGCGCACCGCGGCGAGCTGGGCGTCGTCGCGCAGGGTCGCCAGGACCTCGTCGCGGTCCAACCCGATCGACGCGCCGAGGTCGGCCAGCGACTCGTCCTGCCCGACGTGCTCGCCGCGCTCGAAGTAGGCGGTGAACAGGCGCTCGACCATCTCGAGCTGCTTGCCGTGCTGCTTCGCGAGGTGGATGACCTGGTGCGCCTTCACGGTGTTCGTGTGGTGCATCCGCTCGAAGTCGTACGACAGCCCGACCGAAGCGGCGATGCCGGCGACGTGGTCGAGCATCTGCTGGGCCTGCTCGACGGGCATGCCCTTGTGGCCGGACAGGAACTCGGCCTCGGTGCCCTCGAAGTCGACGGGGGTGTCCGGGCTCAGCTCGAAGGAGTGGTACTCGACCTCGACCGCGGGGGTGTCGTCGGACGCATCGAACGCGGCGACGCCGGCCTCGAACTTCCGCTTGCCGATGTAGCACCAGGGGCAGGCGATGTCAGACCAGACGTCCACCTTCACAGGAGTGTTCACGCCGACGACAACGCGGCCGCGCCCCGGGCATTCCCGGGGGCACGGCCGCGTGTGTCGGTCGGTGCTGGGCGCCGAGCGGACGCTCCGGTTCGGTGCTGGGCGCCGAGCGGACGCTCCGGTTCGGTGCTACGCGCCGAGCAGACGCTGCGCCAGGTAGCCCTGCAGCTGGTCGAGCGCCACGCGCTCCTGCGCCATGGTGTCTCGCTCGCGCACGGTCACGGCCTTGTCGTCGAGCGTGTCGAAGTCGACCGTGATGCAGAACGGCGTGCCGATCTCGTCGTGGCGACGGTAGCGACGACCGATCGCACCGGCGTCGTCGAAGTCGACGTTCCAGTGCTTGCGGAGGTCGTCGGCCAGGCCGCGCGCGACCGGGGAGAGCTGCTCGTTGCGGGACAGCGGCAGGACCGCGGCCTTGACCGGCGCGAGGCGCGGGTCGAGGCGCAGGACGGTGCGCTTGTCGACGCCGCCCTTCGCGTTCGGGGCCTCGTCCTCGTGGTAGGCGTCGAGCAGGAACGCCATGAGCGCTCGCGTCAGGCCGAACGACGGCTCGATGACGTACGGCACGTACTTCTCGTTCGCGGCCTGGTCGAAGAACCGCAGGTCCTTGCCGGAGGCCTCGATGTGGTTGTTCAGGTCGAAGTCGGTGCGGTTCGCGACGCCCATGAGCTCGCCCCACTCGGAGCCGGCGAACCCGAAGCGGTACTCGATGTCGGCGGTCGCGTCGGAGTAGTGCGCCCGCTCGCCGTCCGGGACGTCGAAGCGTCGCAGGTTCTCCGGGTCGATGCCGAGGTCGGTGAAGAACGCGACCGAGTCGGCGATCCACTGCTCGTAGTGCTCCCCGACCGAGGCCGGCGGGACGAAGTACTCGATCTCCATCTGCTCGAACTCACGCGTGCGGAAGATGAAGTTGCCGGGCGTGATCTCGTTGCGGAACGCCTTGCCGACCTGGCCGATGCCGAACGGGGGCTTCATGCGGCTGGTCGTCACGACCTGCGCGAAGTCCACGAAGATGCCCTGCGCGGTCTCCGGGCGGAGGAAGTTCAGGCCCTCCTCGGACTCGACCGGGCCGAGGTAGGTCTTGAGCATCCCGGAGAACTCACGGGGCTCGGTCCACTCGCCGCGGGTGCCGCAGTTCGGGCAGGCGATCTCGGCCATGCCTCCCTCGGGCTGGCGGTCCTTCTTCGCGACGAAGGCCTCGACGAGGTGGTCCTCGCGGAAGCGGTGGTGGCAGTGCAGGCACTCGACGAGCGGGTCGGTGAAGGTCGCGACGTGGCCGGAGGCCTCCCACACCTTGCGGGGCAGGATCACGGCGGAGTCGAGGCCGACCATGTCACCACGGCCGCGGACGAACCGCTGCCACCACTGGCGCTTGATGTTCTCCTTGAGCTCGACACCGAGGGGCCCGTAGTCCCACGCGGAGCGGGATCCACCGTAGATCTCCCCCGACTGGAACACGAAGCCGCGGCCCTTGGCCAGGGCGATGACGCTGTCGAGACGGGAGGACGGTGCCAAGAGGGACTCCTGTGGTCGCCGGACTGGGTGCCCGGTGCGGGAACGGTACCGGGCAAGCGTAGCGGCCCCGCAGGGCGGCGCGGTCGCCGGCACCGCCGGTCGGGACGGGAGGCGCGGCGCGGCTCCGGCATCCACCGCACGGTGACCACGGGGCGGACGGGAGGCGCGGCGCGGGCCCGGCACGCACCGCACGGTGACCACGGGGCGGACGGGAGGCGCGGTGCGGGGCCGCCACGGGCCTCCCGTCCGGTGTCAGCCCGCCGGTCGGACGGCCGCGATCACCTCGGCCACCTCGTCGGCGTCGCGCTCGTCGTTCCAGTGGTGGAACGCGAGCCGGACGCGGCCGGCGCGGCCGGACGCCGTGATGCCGGCGGCACCGAGGGCCGCGAGCTGCGCACCGTCGGCGTCGGGGAACGTCGCGATCGCCCGGCCCTGGCGGGGAGCACCGAGGGCGTCGCAGAGCCGGTCCGTCAGGGACGTCGCGTGCCGCCAGGCCGCGACCGGGTCGAGCGAGGCGACGTGCCGGAGCGCGGCGACCGCGCCGGGCCAGGCCTGCCAGGCCGGCGAGACGTCGAAGCGACGGGCGTCCTCGGCGAGGCGCATGGTCGGGCCGTAGCAGGACGACCACACGTCGGCGCCGGCGTACCAGCCGGCCTGCACCGGTCGGAGCTCGTCGAGCGCGCGGTCCGAGACGGTCATGAAGGCCACGCCCCGCGGCGCGCAGAGCCACTTGTAGGCGTGCGTCACGGTGACGTCGTACGGCGAGGCGTCGACCGGCAGGACACCCGCGGCCTGGGTGAGGTCGCAGAGCGTGCGGGCGCCGACCGCGCGGGCGGCCTCGACGATCGCCGCCGAGGGGGCGAGCGCACCGGTGGCGGACTGCACGTGCGACCACGCGACGAGCGCCGTGCGCTCGTCGACCGCCTCGGGCAGGGTGTCGAGCGGGACGCTGCGGACCCGGACGCCCCGGTGCTCCTGCTGCAGGAAGGGGAAGACGATCGAGCTGAAGTCGCCGTCGGGGACGAGCACCTCGGCGCCGTCGGGCACCGAGGCCGCGACCACGGCGGTCATCGCCGAGGCCTGGGAGCCCGTCGCGACCCGGTCGGCCCCGACGCCGACGAGTCCGGCGAAGAGCGCGCGCCCCTCCTCGACGAGGTCGCCGTACGCCGCGGGACCGGTCTCGGCCCGGGACCATGCGTCGAGGTCGGCGCGCATCGCCCGGAGCGTCCCGTGGGTCGGGAGGCCGGCCGTGCAGGCGGCGAGGTACCGGCGACCGTCGACGAAGGAGTCCATGCTCCGAGGATCGGTCCGCCGACGTCATCACACCAGACCAGGTTCCTTGTCGGTCCCATACGATGACGTGATGACCGTCGACCCTCATCTGCTCCGCGTCCTGCACGCCGTCGGTCGCACCGGGTCGATCACCGGGGCCGCGGCCGAACTCGGGTACAGCCAACCGGCGCTCAGCCAGCTGCTCGGCCGTGCGGAGCGGCGGCTCGGGCAGACCCTCGTGCTGCGCGCCGGCGGACGCGCAGCCGTGCTCACCGAGGCCGGGCGGATCCTCGCCGCGCACGCCCTGCACGTCGACGCCGCCCTCGCCGCGGCGCAGGAGGACCTCGACGCCGTGGACGGACTCGCACGCGGACGGGTTCGGCTCGCGGGCTTCCCGAGCGCCTCGTCCACGCTCGTGCCGGCCGTGCTCGCGCGGATGGCCGCAGAGACCCCGGGGATCGCCACCTCGTACGTCGAGGCGGAGCCGCCCGAGGCACTCGACCTGCTGCGGGCGGGGCACGTCGACGTGGCGCTGACCTTCACGCACGACGGGGACGCCGTCGTGCCGGACCCGGCGCTGCAGGTGCACGGGCTCGGGCAGGACCCGCTCGTGCTCGTGCGCTACCGGGCCGMCGGGGACGGTGCCGGTGCCGGTGCCGGTGCCGGTGACAGTGCCGCCGGTGCCGGTGCCGGTGCCGGTGACAGTGCCGCCGGTGCCGGTGCCGGTGCCGGTGACGGTGCCGCCGGTGCCGGTGCCGGCCTCGTCGACCTGGCGGGTCTGCGCGAGGAACGCTGGATCGGCGGCTGCCCACGCTGCCGCGGGCACCTGCTCGCCTCGTGCGCCGCCGCGGGGTTCTCGCCGGACATCGTCCTCGAGACCGACAACGCCGCGGCCGTCGTCGGCATGGTCGCCGCCGGGCTGGGCGTCGCGCTCCTGCCCCGGCTCGCCCTCGCGACGACCGTCGTCCCCGCGACCGTCGAGGTCCGCGCGGTCGACCCGGACCTGGCCCGGCGGGTCGAGGTCGTCGTCGCCCGCGGTGCGGAGCGGGTGCCGAGCACCGCGGTCGCGATCGCCGCTGCCCGGGCCGCCGCCGGCGTGCTCGGCTGACGCGGGGGACGTCCGGGTCCCCGGACGGTCAGGCGGTCGGGGTGTCCACCGCGCCGCCGTAGCGCCGGTCGCGGCTCGCGTACTCCTCGATCGCTCCCCACAGGTCGGTGCGCCGGAAGTCCGGCCAGAGCCGGTCGAGGAACACCATCTCGGCGTACGCCGACTGCCACAGCATGAAGTTCGACGTCCGCTGCTCCCCCGAGCTCCGGAGGAACAGGTCCACGTCGGGCAGCTCGGGCACGTAGAGCCGCTTCGCCAGGGTCTTCTCGGTCACCTGGTTCGGCTTCAGCCGACCGGCGGCGACGTCCTCGGCCATGCCCCGGACCGCGTCGACGATCTCGTTCCGACCGCCGTAGTTGACGCACATCGTCAGGGTGCACACGTCGTTGTCGGCGGTCAACCGCTCGGCGGTCTGCAGTTCGTCGATGACCGACCGCCACAGCCGGGGCCGTCGGCCGGCCCACCGCACGCGGACGCCCCACGCGTGCAGCTGGTCGCGGCGACGGTGGATCACGTCGCGGTTGAAGCCCATCAGGAAGCGGACCTCCTCGGGTGAGCGCTTCCAGTTCTCGGTCGAGAAGGCGTAGGCCGACACGTGCTTGACACCGATCTGGATCGCCCCGGCGACGACGTCGAGCAGCGACGCCTCGCCCGCCTTGTGCCCCTCGACGCGTGTGAGTCCGCGCTGGTTCGCCCACCGGCCGTTACCGTCCATCACGATCGCGACGTGCTCGGGCACGAACTGTGCCGGGATCGCGGGCGGCTGCTCCCCCGTCCAGTCGACGGGCTTCATCACCACGGGCTCGGCGGACCGGCGAGGGCTCATGCAGGGGCTCCTTCGGGATCGGACTGGAGGGGCACGGCGGGCGCCGGGGTCGCGGCCACCGCTGCCGGGACACCTCCGGGCGTCGGGGCGAGCGGCGCGGGGTGCTCCGTCCGGTCGACGTGCGGCAACGACCGCAGCGATCGTTCCAGGTGCCACTGGGCGTACGCCGCCACCACGCCGGAGGCACGCGAGCGGGTCCGCTCGTCCGAGGCGTCCACCGTCGCCCAGTCCCCCGCGAGCAGGGCGCCGAGCAGGCCGAGCGTGTCGGTGTCGAGCCGCGGGGTCCCGGGCGGTGCCGCACGGTCGGCGACGACCCCGCCGAGCTGTACGACGAACGCCGTGTGCGGACCGGGCTCGCCCGTGACCGCGCAGTCCCCGAAGGACGGTGCCCAGCCCGCGATGCTCATCGCGCGGAGCAGGTAGGAGTCGAGGGTGGCGCTCGTCACGTGCTCCCGACGGGACAGCGAGCGCAGCGCACCGACGAGCAGGAGGTACTGCTGCAGCCCGGCGTCCGCCTCGCTCAACCGGTCGGCGGTCTCGACCATGGCGCTCGCGGCCGTGTACGCGCCGTAGTCCGCGACGATCTGCGCGCCGTACGACCCGAGCGACTCCGCCTGCGTGACGATGTCGAGCGACCGTCCCTCGTAGAACTGCGCGTCGACGACCATGAAGGGTTCGAGGCGGGAGCCGAACTTCGAGGCGGTCCGGCGGACGCCCTTCGCCACGGCACGGATCTTGCCGTGCTGGCGGGACAGCATCGTCACGATGCGGTCGGCCTCGCCGAGCTTGTGGGTGCGCAGCACGACGCACTCGTCCCGGTACAGCGGCATCGCACCAGTATCCCCCGGGCCGCCGACACCGCCGACTGCCGCAGGGTCGTCAGTGCCGGTGCCGGTGCCGGTGCCGATGGGCGGTGCCGGTGCCGGTGGGCGGTGCCGGTGCCGGCGCCGGCGCCAGTGCCAGTGCCAGTGCCAGTGCCAGTGCCAGTGCCAGTGCCAGTGCTGGGATCCGCGCCGACGGTCCGAGCCGAGCGGGCAGGACACGCCGTGCGCGTCCCACCCAACGAGCGGAACACGTCGCCGGAAGGCACCGAACGTGACAGATCTCGCCCGCTCGACGCCGATCCGCACCCGGCGCCGTCGGTCCGCTCCCCGCGCCGTCGGCCGGCCCGAGCGGGCAGGACACGCCGTACGCGTCCCACCCCACGAGCGGAACACGTCGCCGGAAGGCACCGAACGTGACACATCGCGCCCACTCGACACCGATCCGCGCCCGGCGCCGTCGGTCCGCTCCCCGCKCCGTCGGCCGGCCCGAGCGGGCAGGACACGCCGTACGCGTCCCACCCCACGAGCGGAACACGTCGCCGGAAGGCACCGAACGTGCCACATCTCGGCCGCTCGACCGCGATCCGAGCCGGTGCCGAGCCGCCACCGAGCGCGGCGGGGAAGCGGGACGGACGGGAGGCGCGGTGCGGGACGGACCCGCACCGCGCCTCCCGTCCGGTGGTCGCGACCGCGACTAGGCGGAGACGAGCTCCGGAGTGGGCGAGCCGGACGCCGCACCCGCGCGCACCGCGCGGTTCACCGCGGACACGATCGCCTTGAGGGACGCCGTCGCGATGTCGGCGTCGATCCCGACACCCCAGAGCCGCGTGCCGTCGACGTCGAGCTCGACGTAGGCCGCGGCCTTCGCGTCGCCCGATGCGCTCATCGTGTGCTCTGAGTAGTCGTAGAGGGTCACGTCGACGCCCTGGCCGCGCATCACCGTCAGGAACGCGTCGACCGGACCGGTGCCGACGGCGTCCGACGTCACGGAGCCCTCGTCGACGCGCATCGCGACCGAGAGCTTCGTCGTGCCGTCGAAGTCGCTCGACGTGGCGGTCTTCGTGATCTCGTAGCGACCCCACTTGTCCGACTCGTCGTCGGCGGGCAGGTACTCGTCGCGGAACAGGTCCCAGATGCGCTCGGACGAGAACTCGCCACCCTCGGTGTCGGTGCGCTGCTGCACGACGCCCGAGAACTCGATCTGCAGCTTGCGGGGCAGGTCGATCGCGTGGTCGGTCTTGAGCAGGTACGCAACGCCGCCCTTGCCGGACTGCGAGTTGACGCGGATGACGGCCTCGTAGGACCGCCCGATGTCCTTCGGGTCGACCGGCAGGTACGGGACCGCCCAGGCGATCTCGTCGACGGTCGTGCCGGCGGCCGCGGCCTTCGCCTGCATCGCGTCGAAGCCCTTCTTGATGGCGTCCTGGTGCGAGCCGCTGAACGCCGTGTAGACCAGGTCGCCGGCCCACGGCTGGCGCTCGGGGACGGGCAGCTGGTTGCAGTACTCGACCGTGCGCTTGACCTGGTCGATGTCGCTGAAGTCGACCTCGGGGTCGATGCCCTGGGTGAACAGGTTCATGCCGAGGGCGACGAGGTCGACGTTGCCGGTCCGCTCCCCGTTGCCGAACAGGCAGCCCTCGATGCGGTCGGCACCGGCCATGTAGCCGAGCTCCGCTGCGGCCACCGCGGTGCCACGGTCGTTGTGCGGGTGCAGCGAGAGGATGACGTCCTCGCGGTGCGCCAGGTTCCGGGACATCCACTCGATCGAGTCGGCGTAGACGTTCGGCGTCGCCATCTCGACCGTGGCGGGCAGGTTGATGATGACCTTGCGCTCCGGGGTCGGCTCGAACACCTCGAGCACGGCGTTGCAGATCTGCACGGCGACCTCGAGTTCGGTGCCCGTGTAGGACTCCGGCGAGTACTCGTAGTAGATCGTGGTGTCGTGCTGCAACCGCGCCTCGGCCGCCTTGCACATGTGCGCCCCGGCCACCGCGATGTCCACCACACCCTGGACGTCGGTGCGGAAGACGACCTCGCGCTGCACGACCGAGGTCGAGTTGTACAGGTGCACGATGGCCTGCTTCGCGCCGTCGATCGCCTCGTACGTGCGGTCGATGAGGTGCTCACGCGCCTGGGTCAGGACCTGGATCGTCACGTCGTCCGGGATGGCGCCGTCGTCGATCAGGCTGCGGACGAAGTCGAAGTCGGTCTGCGAGGCACTCGGGAACCCGACCTCGATCTCCTTGTAGCCCATGCGGACGAGCAGGTCGAACATCGCCCGCTTGCGCTCGGCGTCCATCGGGTCGATCAGGGCCTGGTTGCCGTCGCGCAGGTCGACCGCGCACCACCGAGGTGCCCGGTCGATGCGCTTCGTCGGCCAGGTGCGGTCGGGCAGGTCGACACGGATCTGATCGTGGAACGGGACGTACTTGTGGATCGGCATCCCGGAGGGGCGCTGCGTGTTCTGCATCGTCTGGTCGCTTTCGTCGTCACGCCACGGTGGGCGCTGCACCTGGTCGGTGCTGGTGGGTGGCCACGACGGACTCCGCGACGAGGTGGGCCGAGTGTCAGGCCTCGTCGCGGCAGCGAAGGAGGAGGAGCGCCGAGTACATCGCTGCCACCGTAGCACTGGTACACCAGCACGGTGCAAGTGCGTGACGGTGAGCGGCGGACGCCGCCCGCCCAGCCCTCCGGTGTCCGTCGGGACCGGCGGCGGTCCGCGAGCGGCGTCCGGCGCGACGGCGCGGGTCAGTCGACGGCGAGCGCCTGCGTCGGCGACACGCGGACGGCACGCCGCACCGGCGCCACGGTCGCGACGACCGCGAGGACCAGTGCACCGAGGACGACCGCCCCGACGGTACCGAGCGGCAGGACCGGGGTGACGACGCGACCGATCGACCCGAGCATCGTCTGCCCGCCGACCCATCCGTAGCAGGTGCCGAGCACGAGGCCCGTGACCACCGCAGCCGTGACCATCTGCACGGCCTCGGTCACGATCATCCGGCGGACCTGGGCACCCGTCAGACCGAGCACCCGCAGCAGTCCGAGCTCTCGTCGCCGCTGCATCACGCTCAACGCCAGGGCGTTCACGACACCGACGGCTGCGATCACCGCGGAGAACCCGACGACCACGTCGACCACGGCGTTCACCTGGGCGAAGAAGCCCCGCTGCGCGTCGAGCATCGCGGGCGTCATCGATCCGTCGTCCATCGCGACGAGCTGCTGGGTCAGCACCTGCTCCATGATCCCGAACGCGACGGCGAACGTCACCAGCAGCGTGACGCCGATGACGAGGCCGATCGTGGCGCGCGACGACCGTGCGGGCGCACGCATCGCGTTCCGTCCGGCGAGGAGCACGACCGGGTCCGACGACCCGATCCGACCGATGAGCTGCAGGACGGGCGGCATCACGACGGCAGCGCCGACGCTGATGCCGGCGAAGGACACGAACCCACCGAGCGCCGCCGGGAGGACGGCGGACGGCGACACCGGGCTGAACGCCAAGCCGACCAGCATGAGCAGGACCCCGGCGGCGACCAGCACGATCGCCCACACGGTGCGGGCCTTGCCGGAGCGGACGTCCTCATGGGTGGGTTCGACGTCCTCCGACAGCGCCTGCAGCGGGGTCACGCGGAGCACCCGGCGGGAGCCGGCAGCGAAGGCGCCCCAGGTCGCGAGCACGACGGCGACCGCCGGCAGGACGAGCTCGACCGGGACGAGCGTGTACGTCGTGTCCGGCAGGAAGCCGTTCCCCCGCAGGGCGACGACGAAGAGCGCGGAGAGGCCGGTCCCCACGACGACACCGATCGCCGCGCCGACGACACCGACGAGCAACCCGGTCCGGGTGATCCGTGCCCGGAGCGACGCGCCGGTCGCACCGATGAGCCGTTGCAGCGCCAGGATCCGGGTCTGCCCGGCGATGATCGTGGCGCAGGTGTTGGCCGTGACGACGGCGCCGACGTACAGCGCGATCGCGAGGAACAGCCACCCGAGGACGGACAGGATCGCGCGGATCGCCCCGAGGTCGCCGAACCCGGTCGTGGCGAGCGCCTCGGTGACGATGCCCGGGGCGATCACGAGCGCCGACCCGAAGGTCGTGCCGAGGGCGGCGACGAGGATCGTCGGCGCGAAGGAGCGGAGCCCGCTCACGCTGCGGCCTCCATCCCGAGCATCGTGGCGGAGATCTCGGTGGCCGTCATCGCAGGACGGTCGTCGACGATCCGGCCGTCGGCCAGGAAGAGGATCCGGTCGGCGTTGGCCGCAGCGGTCGGGTCGTGCGTCACCATGACGACGCTCTGCCCCCACTCCTGCACCGCTCCACGCAGGATCGCGAGCACGTCGCGACCGGTGCGCGAGTCGAGTGCGCCCGTCGGTTCGTCGGCGACGACCACCGCGGGACGCGAGGCGAGTGCGCGCGCGATCGCCACGCGCTGCTGCTGTCCGCCGGAGAGCTGGTGGGGGCGGTGCGTCAGCCGGTCGCTCAGTCCCAGCCTGTCGACGAGCCGGTCGATCCAGGCGCGTTCGTCGGCACTGGGAGCCCCGCCGCCGAGCAGGAACGGGAGCCGGATGTTCTCGCCGACGTCGAGCGTCGGCACGAGGTTGAAGGACTGGAACACGAAACCGAGTCGTCGACGCCGGAGTTCGGTGAGCTCGCGGTCGGCGAGCCCGGTGATCTCGACACCGTCGATCTGGATGCGTCCCGACGACACCGCGTCGAGGCCCGCGGCGACGTGCATGAGGGTCGACTTGCCCGAACCGGACGGCCCCATCACCGCCGTGAACTCGCCGGCCCCGATGTCCACGCTGACGTCGTCGAGCGCCGTCACGCGCCGGGACGTGTCCCCGTAGTGCTTCGAGACGTGGTCCAGTCTGATGATCGGTTTCTGCGTCGTGGTCATGCACCCAGGATCGCGACCGGGAGGCCCGTCCCGCGTCGGCCCGACGGCTCCTGTGGATGGGCCGCTCGGCTCGGTCTGGTGTGCAGGAGTCATCCGATCGGAGGACCGACCGTCCGTCAGCCGGGCAGCCGGGCAGCCGGACAGCCGGGCAGCCGGGCAGCCGGGCAGCCGGCAGCCGATCTGCGCGGGGACACCTCGGACCGTCGGCCCGCCGTCCGTCCGGCCCGCCGCCCGGTCAGTCGGCCTTCGGCACCAGACCGTGCTCGTGGGCGAACACGACGAGCCGGACGCGGTCCCGCAGGTCGAGCTTCGTGAGCACCCGCGAGATGTGCGTCTTGACCGTCGCCTCGCTCACGTACTCGTGCTGGGCGATCTCGCTGTTGCTGAACCCCCGTGCCGCGAGGTCGAAGATCTCCCGCTCGCGCGGCGTCAGCTCCGCGAAGGCAGCCGGGACCGGGACCGCGTGGGCGGTGGGGTCCTCGTACCGTCGCAGGAGCTCCCGGGTCGCCGACGCGGCGAACACCGCGGTACCGGCGTGCACGGTCCGGACGGCCGCGAGGAGGAACTCCGGGTCCGCGTCCTTGAGCACGAAGCCACTCGCGCCGGCCCGGATCGCCTTCGCGGCCGCCTCGTCGAAGTCGAAGGTGGTGAGCACGAGCACCTTGGTCGCGTCGGCGCCGCCCTGTTCGACGATCTGCGCGGTCGCGGTGATGCCGTCCATGACCGGCATGCGCACGTCCATGAGCACGACGTCCGCGCGGGAGCGCCGGACGAGTTCGACACCCTCCGCGCCGTCACCGGCCTCGCCGACGAACTGCAGGTCGGGCTGCGAGTCGATGAGCATGCGGATCCCGGTGCGGAACAACGCCTGGTCGTCGACGAGTGCGACCCGGATGCGGGCGGTCGGCGGGGTGGAGGTCATCGGCGGGTGTGCTCCTGCTCGGTCGGGGTGATGCGTCCGCGCGGCACCTGGCCGCTCGCGGGGACCGTCGGCATCCGGACGGCCACGGTGAAGTCGTCGCCACGGGGGCCGGCGGTCATCGAGCCGCCGGTCATCACGGCGCGCTCCCGCATGCCGACGAGTCCGTGCCCGGTGCCCGGGCCGCTCGCGCCGTCCTGCGCGCGGCGGTTGACGACGGTGATCTCGACGGTGTCCGGACGGTAGGTCAGGGCGGCGTGCACGGGCGCGCCCGGCTCGCCGTGCTTCCACGCGTTCGTCAGGCTCTCCTGGATGATCCGGTACACCGCGAGCTGGGTCGTGGTGGGCAACCCGGCCGGGTCACCCTCACGGTCGACGCGCACGTCGAGCCCGACGTCGCGCATGCTCGTGACCAGCTGGTCGAGGTCGTCGATCGCCGGCGTCGGCGCGGTCCCCTGTTCGTGCCGCAGGGCGCCGAGCAGCTCGCGGACGTCGCCCAGTGCACTCCGTGCGGTGCTCGAGATCGTGCTGAGGGCCTGGTCGGCGATCGCGGGGTCGGCCTTCAGGGCGTACCGGGCGCCGTCCGCCTGGGCGATGACGACCGCGAGCGAGTGGGCCACGATGTCGTGCATGTCGCGGGCGATGCGGACGCGTTCCTGCTCGACGGCGACGGCACGGTCGGCGCGAGCGGCATCGCGCTCGGCGAGGAGGAGCGCCTCGCGGCTCATGCTGGCTGCCTGTCGCGCGCGCCGGACGAGCCCCGCGAGCCACGGCAGGAGCAGCACGAGCAGGACCGCCGCGAACACGCCGAGGACCAGCTGGAGCTCCTGCCCGGGGAGCCGCGCGTCGCGACCCGAGTCCTCCAACGTCCGCAGGTCCTGGAGCGCGGTGTAGCCCGCTGCGATGAACGAACCGCTGATCGCCGAGACCAGGCCCGCGAGGCGGACACGTCGGCTCCCGTAGGCGCTCGTCGTGTACGTGACGCCCCCGATCAGGGCGTTGAGCGGGTCGGGCGGCTGCCAGGTCACGAGTTGCAGGACCGCGACCGCCCAGGCGACGGCCAGCGCGAGGCCCGGCGCGAGTCGCCGGAGCGCCAGGGCACTGCTCAGCCCGACGATGACCAGGGTCGAGACGGCGTCGGGCCACCCGTCGCTCCTGGTCACCAGGAAGAACGCACCGATGACCGCCGCCACCACCACGTCGGTGGCGATCTGCGCGCGGAGCATGGGGCGGAACACCACCCCACGGTACGTCCCGGACGGTCGCGACGCGTCCATCCCGCGGATGACCCGTCGCGGTCGACCGGCACCGTCACGACCGCCGGCCGGTGCGCCCTCCGGTGTCGAGCCGACGGTGGTCGACCCGCGGGCCGTCAGAACCCGAGGCGACCGAGCTGCTTCGGGTCGCGCTGCCACTCCTTGGCGACCTTGACCCGGATGTTCAGGTACACGTGGCGGCCGCCGAGCAGCGCCTCGATCTCGGTCCGGGCACGCGACCCGACGTCCTTCAGCCGCTCGCCGCCACGACCGATGACGATCGCCTTCTGGCTGTCGCGCTCGACGAACAGGTTGGCGAAGATGCGGAGCGGTCCGTCCGGGTCGTCGTCCTCGTCCGGTTCGACGACGTCCTCGATGACGACCGCGAGCGAGTGCGGGAGTTCGTCGCGGACGCCCTCGAGCGCGGCCTCGCGGATCAGCTCGCCGATGCGTTCCTCGTCAGTCTCCTCGGTCACCGTGGTCGAGTCGTACAGCTGGGGCGACTCCGGCAGCAGTGACGTGATCTCGCCGAGCAGGGCCTCGAGCTGCAGGCCCTCGGTACCCGACGTCGGCACGATGGCGTCCCACTCGCGCAGCCGGGACACCGCGAGCAGCTGTTCGCCGACGCGGTCCTTCGGGGTGCGGTCGATCTTCGTGACGATCGCGACCTTCTTCGCGCGCGGGTACTGGTCGAGCGACTCGTTGATCCAGCGGTCCCCGGGGCCGATCGGCTCGTTCGCGGGGACGCAGAACCCGATGACGTCGACGTCGCCGAGGGTCGACTGCACGAGGTCGTTCAGCCGTTCGCCGAGCAGCGTCCGGGGACGGTGCACACCCGGGGTGTCGACGATGATGACCTGGCCGTCGGGCCGGTGCACGATGCCGCGGATCGCGCGGCGGGTCGTCTGCGGCTTCGAGGACGTGATGGCGACCTTCTCGCCGACCAGGGCGTTCGTCAGCGTGGACTTGCCCACGTTCGGTCGGCCGACGAAGGACACGAACCCGGCGCGGTACGGCCGCTCGGGTGCGTTCGGTTCGGTGTCGGTCATGCGTTCGTTCCCGTCGTGGTCGGAGTCGTGATGTCGAGGGCGTCCTCGGCGTCGTGCAGTGCGGCGGTGCGTTCGGCGAGGACCGTGAGCAGGTGTCGCCGTTTGCCCTCGACCCGGTCGGCGGTCAGCACGATGCCGGACACGGTGACCTGTTCGCCGCGCACCGGGAGCCGACCGAGTTCCTTGGTGAGCAGTCCACCGGCGGTGTCGACGTCGTCGTCGTCGAGCTCGACGCCGAACAGGTCGCCGAGTTCGTCGATCGGGAGTCGGGCCGAGACCCGCCAGGTGCCGGGGGTGAGCTCGGTGCGGTCGACCACGGCGCGGTCGTACTCGTCCGAGATGTCCCCGACGAGCTCCTCGATGAGGTCCTCCATCGTGACCAGGCCCGCGACGCCGCCGTACTCGTCGACCACGAGCACCAGGTGGTTCTTGGCGACCTGCATGTGGCGCAACGTGTCGTCGGCGTGCTTCGAGTCGGGCACGAACTCGGCCGGTCGCAGGAGACCGGTCACCGGCTCCTGACCGGCACCCGGACGCTCGTACAGGGCACGCGACACGTCGCGCAGGTAGAGCACGCCGAGCACGTCGTCGCTGTCCTTGCCCGTGACGGGCATGCGGGAGACCCCCGCGACCAGGAACTGCTCCATGCCCGCGGCGAGCGTGTCGTCGCCGTCCACGGTGAGCATGTCGGTACGGGGCACCATGACCTCGCGCACCAGGGTGTCGCTGAACTCGAACACCGAGTGGATGAGCTCGCGGTCGTCCTGTTCGAGGACGTTGCTCTCGGTGGCCTCGTCGACGAGCGAGAGCAGCTGCTCCTCGCTCGAGACCGTCGAGGCGCTGTCGCCACGGCCCGGCGTCACCCGGTCGCCGATCGCGACCAGGAGCCCGGCGAGCGGGCCGAGCACGATGCGGACCGCCCGGACGAACCCGCCGGTGGTGCCGATGAGCCGTTCGGCGTGCGCCCGACCGACGCTCCGCGGGCTCGAGCCGACGAGCACGAACGACACGGCGGTCATGATCGCCGCGGAGACGACGAGGGCGACCCACCAGGTGTCGAACACGGTGACGAGCGCGATCGTGACGAGCACCGCGGCGGCGGTCTCGGCCAGGACCCGGACGAAGTTGAGTGCGTTGACGTGCGCGCCCACGTCGTCGGCGACGGCCTCGATCGCGCGACGGTGCTTGCTGTCACGCGCGATCTCGTCGAGGTCCGCGCGCGACAGCACGGACAGCGCCGCGTCGGACGCGGCGAGGAGCCCCCCGACCACGACGAGCACGAACGCCACCACGAGCAGGGCGACGACGAGCACCATCAGGTCACCGCCCGCGACGCTGGGCCGCGAAGCCGGACAGGATCTCGCCCTGCAGTCCGAACATCTCGGCCTTCTCGTCGGGCTCGGCGTGGTCGAACCCGAGCAGGTGCAGGATGCCGTGGCACGTGAGCAGGAGCATCTCGTCCGTGGTCGTGTGCCCGGCGGTCTTCGCCTGCTCGGCGGCGACCTGCGGGCAGACCACGATGTCGCCGAGCAGACCGGCCGGCGTCGGGTCGTCCTCGGTGCCCGGGCGGAGCTCGTCCATCGGGAAGCTCAGCACGTCGGTCGGACCGGGTTCGTCCATCCACCGCACGTGCAGCTGCTCCATGGCGCCCTCGTCGACCAGGACGATCGCGAGCTCCGCGTCCGCGTGGACGTGCAGCGCGTCGAGTGCGAAGGCGGCGAGGCGCTGGATGGCTGCCTCGTCGACCTCGACACCGGACTCGTTGTTGAGCTCGATGCTCACCGGGTGCCTCCTCGGGCGTTCTGGTGGCCGGCCTGTTCGGCGAGCCGCTCTTCGTCGTAGACCGTGTACGCGTCGACGATCCGGCCGACGAGCGTGTGGCGGACCACGTCCCCGCTGCCGAGCCGGGCGAAGTGGATGTCGTCGACGTCGCCGAGGATCCGGGTCACGAGTCGGAGTCCGGACAGGTTGCCGGGCAGGTCGACCTGCGTGATGTCGCCCGTGACGACCATCTTCGAGCCGAAGCCGAGGCGGGTCAGGAACATCTTCATCTGCTCGGGCGTGGTGTTCTGCGCCTCGTCGAGGATGACGAACGAGTCGTTCAGCGTCCGACCGCGCATGTACGCCAGCGGCGCGACCTCGACGGTGCCGGCGGCGAGGAGCTTCGGGACGAGCTCCGGGTCCATCATCTCGTTCAGCGCGTCGTAGAGCGGGCGCAGGTACGGGTCGATCTTGTCGGTCAGCGTGCCCGGCAGGAAGCCGAGACGCTCGCCGGCCTCGACCGCGGGACGCGTCAGGATGATGCGGTTCACCTCGCGCCGCTGGAGCGCCTGCACGGCCTTGGCCATCGCGAGGTAGGTCTTGCCGGTACCGGCCGGGCCGATGCCGAACGTGATGGTGTGCTGGTCGATCGCGTCGACGTAGGCGCGCTGGCCGTCCGTCTTCGGCCGCACCGACTTGCCGCGGCTCGCGACGATCGGCGTGCCGAACGTGTCGGACGGTTTGCGGTCCTCGTCCAGGATCCGAGCCGAGGTCGGGATGTCGGCCTGGCCGATGTCCTGCCCACGCCGGACCATCCCGACGAGTTCGTCGACGAGCGCGTGCGCCCGGGCGACGTCCCGCTCGGGCCCGGACAGCGTGACCTCGTTGCCCCGGACGAGCACACGGACCGCCGGGTACTGCCGCTCGACGGTCTTCAGCAGGCGGTCCTGCGGTCCGAGGAGCTGGACCATGGCGATCCCGTCCACGTGGATGTCGTCGGTGACGTCCGTGGGGTCGGGCTCGGGGTGGGCGGTCGCGTCAACCGGCAAGGAGATTCCCTTCGTGCAGTTCACCTGCGAGGACGTGCGCGTGCACGTGGAACACGGTCTGGCCGGCGGCTTCGCCGGTGTTGAAGACGAGTCGGAACTGGCCGTCGGCCCGCTCGTCCGCGATGCGCTGCGCGGTGGCGACGACGTGGGCGAGGAGGTCCGGGTCGGCCGCTGCCAGGGCGGCGACGTCGCGGTACTCGGTCTTCGGGATCACGAGCACGTGCACCGGGGCCTGCGGCGCGATGTCCTCGATGGCGATCACGCGGTCGTCCTCGGCGACGACGGTCGCCGGGATCTCGCGCGCGATGATCTTCGAGAAGACGCTCGGGGTGCTGCTCATGTCACCATCGTAGAACCCGCGACCGACGCCGGGCCTTCCCCGAGGGGCTCACCAGCGTCCGAGGCGCGTCTGCAGGACGGCGAGCGCGGCCGGACCGGCCGTGGAGGTCCGCAGCACGGTGTCCCCGAGCCGCACGCGGACCGCGCCCGCGCCCTCGAGCCGGTCGAACTCCGACCCGTCGATGCCGCCCTCGGGTCCGACGGCCAGGACGATCTCGTCGACGTCCGCCGGCGGCGCCCAGGCGGACAGTCGCTCGGCGCCGACGGGATCGAGCACGAGCACCACGGTCCGGGTGCCGTCGCCCCCGGCCGGTGCCCCGGCGGCGACGAGTCCGGCCAGCTGCGCGGTCGTCACGGGCGCGTCGACGGCGGGGACACGTGCACGCACGGCCTGCTTCGCCGCCTCGTGTGCGATGGCGGCCCACCGTGCCCGGCCCTTCTCGACCTTCGTGCCCTCCCACCGGGAGACGCTGCGCGCGGCCGACCAGGGCACGATGCGGTCGACGCCGATCTCGGTGGCCGCCTGCACCGCCATCTCGTCGCGGCCACCCTTCGCCAGCGCCTGCACGAGCACGAGCGCCGGACGCGGAGCGGGTTCCTCGGCCCGGGACGCGACGACGACGGTCACGGTGTCACGGCCGACCGCCGACACCGCGCCCGTCACGACGGTGCCGGCACCGTCCGCGATCCGCAGGGTCTCCCCCACCCGGACCCGCGCGACGGTCGCCGCGTGCCGACCCTCGGCGCCGTCGAGCAGCACCTCGGCACCGACCGCGACGTCGTCGAGCGTCCCCGCGTCGACCGTGTAGAGCGAGGCCATCAGAAGTGCAGGAAGCGGTCGCGCAGCTTGCCGAACATGCCCTGCTGGAACCGCGCGAGCTGCGGGCCGCCGGCCTTGCGCGACTTCGCGAGCTGCTCGACGAGCTGGCGTTCCTTGTGCGACAGCTTGGTCGGGGTCACGACCTGCACGCCGACGCGCAGGTCACCGCGGCCGTTGCCCCGGAGCTTGGTGACGCCGCGGTCCTTCACGACGAGCACGTCGGCGCTCTGCACGCCGGGGCGCAGCTCGAGCTCGACCGGGCCGTCGAGGCCGTCGATGGTCGTCGTCGTGCCGAGGATCGCGTCGGTCATCTGGACCTCCAGCGTCGCGAGCAGGTCGTCGCCGTCGCGGCTGAACACGTCGTGGTGTCGGACCTTGACCTCGAGGTACAGGTCACCGGCGGGACCGCCGGCCTGCCCGACCTCGCCCTGGCCCGGCATCTGCAGGCGCAGCCCGGTCTCGACCCCGGCGGGCACGTCGACGGGGATGGTGCGGCGGGCACGGACGCGTCCCTGGCCCTGACACGTCGGGCAGGGGCTCGGGATGACGGTGCCGTACCCGCGGCACGTACCGCAGGGTGCGCTCGTGACGACGTTGCCGAGCAGCGAGCGGACCTGGCGCTGGATGTGCCCGGAGCCGCCGCAGATGTCGCACGTGCGCGGGCTCGTGCCCGGGGCGCAGCACGACCCGTTGCAGGTCTCGCAGAGCACGGCGGTGTCGACCTCGACGTCCTTGTGGGTGCCGAAGACGACCTCGTCGAGGTCGACCTCGATGCGGAGCAGGGCGTCCTGGCCGCGCTCGGCACGACTGCGCGGGCCGTTGCCGCGTCCGCCACCACCGCCGCCACCGAAGAAGGCGTCGAAGATGTCGCTGAACCCGCCGGCTCCCCCGCCGAACGGGCTGTCGGCCTGCGGGCCGGCGTCGTAGCGCCGGCGCTGCTCGGGGTCGCTCAGCACGTCGTACGCGTGCGTGACGTCCTTGAAGCGCTCGGCCGCGTCGGGACTCGGGTTCACGTCCGGGTGGAGCTCACGCGCCAGGCGGCGGTAGGCCTTCTTGATGTCGGCATCGGAGGCGTCCTGCTGGACGCCGAGGACGTCGTAGTGGTCTGCCACGTATCCCTCAGTCGGTCGGAGTCGGTCGGTTCGGTCTGGTGGGCGCCGCCGGGACGGCGGCACCGGCTCGGTGCGGCTGGCGCCGCGCCGGTGGTCGGTCTGGAGGCGCGGTGCCCGTCAGCGGGGCACCGCGCCCGGGTGGGGCGCGGCGGGGCTCAATGTTCGCCCAGCAGCTTGGACAGGTACCGTGCGACGGCGCGCACGGCGGCCATGTTCGTGCCGTAGTCCATCCGGGTCGGGCCGAGCACGCCGAGGCGCGCGACCTCGCCCCCGGCGAGGTACCCGCCGGCGACGACGCTCGTCGCGTCGAGCCCGTACTCGGCGTTCTCGACGCCGATGCTCGCGGCGACGGCGACGTCGTCCACCTGCATCTCGCCGAACAACCGCAGCAGGGTCACCTGTTCCTCGATCGCCTCGAGCACGGGGAACAGGCCGCCGGAGAAGTCCCGTTCGCTCTTGGCGAGGTTGGCCGCGCCGGCCATCACGAGGCGGTCCTGCCGGTTCGCCGCGACCTGCTCGATGAGCGTCGCGACGACGACGCCGCCGAGCGCCTGGACGTCCGGCCGGAGCTGCTGCGGCACCTCGCGCAGTGCGCGGGCCACGTCCTGCAGGAGCAGGCCGACGGAGGCACCGTTCAGGACGGAGCGGAGCTCGCCGAGCGCGGCTTCGTCGAGCGGGACGTCGGTCTCGACGACGCGCTGCTCGACCCGCGCGGTGTCCGTGATGAGCACGACCATGAGCCGGGTGTCGCCCAGTCGGACCAGCTCGACGTGCTGCACGCGTGCGCGGACCATCGACGGGTACTGGACGAGGGCGACCTGGTTCGTGAGCTGGCTGAGCAGGCGGACGGTCCGCCCGAGGACCTCGTCGAGGTCGTTCGGGGTGCCGAGGAAGGTCTCGATCGCGTGGCGCTGGGCCGAGGACAACGGTCGGGCCGCGGCGAGGTGGTCGACGAACACCCGGTACCCCTTGTCGGTCGGCACCCGTCCGGACGAGGTGTGCGGGGCCGCGATGAGCTGCTCGTCCTCGAGCAGGGCCATGTCGTTGCGGATCGTGGCGGCACTGACCCCGAACGCGTGGCGGTCCACGATCGACTTCGAGCCGACGGGTTCGCGCGACGCGACGTAGTCCCGCACGATCGCCTTGAGGACCTCGAGGGAGCGTTCGCTGACCATCCGGACCCCTTCCGTTCGATGCTGGCACTCGGACGTCTCGACTGCTGATCCTACGCCCGACCGCCGACGGACCGGGACCGGGAGCGTCCCTCCCGCTACGCTCTGGCCATGAGCTACGGACAGCAGCCCGGCGGCCCCCAGTCCCCCGGAGGACCGCAGTACCCCGGCGGGTACACCCCGCCGCAGCAGATGTCGCCGGAGGACCAGCGCCTGTGGGCGACCCTCACCCACATCGGCGGCGTCTTCTTCTCGTTCGTCGTGCCGCTCGTCGCGTACCTCGTGCTGCGCGACCGTGGCGCGTTCGTCCGCGAGCACACCCGCGTCGCGCTGAACTTCCACATCACGATGGCGATCGTCTACGTCGCCGGGTCGATCCTGTCGATCGTGCTCGTGGGATTCCTGCTCATCGCCGCCGCCGGCATCGTCACGATCGTCTTCGCGATCCTGGCGGCCGTCGCGGCGAACCGCGGCGAGATGTACAAGTACCCGCTCTCGATCGAGTTCATCAAGCAGTAGGCACGACGTCCGCCGGGGTGGCCGCGTCGTGGCCGCCCCGGCGCACGCACCGCGGCGCGCTCAGTCGAGCAGTTCCCGCACGACGGCGTCGGCGAGCAGGCGACCCTGCAGGGTCAACTCGAGCCGTCCCCGCACCGCGGCCGAGCCGTCCACGAGACCACGCGCGATGAGGCTGGCGACGCGGCCACGGGCCTCCCGGCCGAGCTCTGCCGTCGTCAGTTCGCCGCGCACCCGCGCGGCGAGCAGGACCCGCTCGACGTACCGGGTGTCGTCGTCGAGTGTCTCGCGACCGGCGGCCGGCGACTCCCCCTGCAGCACACGGGCGGCGTACGCCGCCGGGTGCTTCACGTTCCACCAGCGGGTGCCGGCCACGGCCGAGTGCGCACCCGGGCCGATGCCCCACCAGTCGTGCCCCTTCCAGTAGGACAGGTTGTGCCGGCTCGCGTGCCGGTCCGTCCCGCCGTCCGCGTCGAGCCGGGCCCAGTTCGAGACCTCGTACCAGCCGTACCCGGCGTCCGCGAGGACCCGGTCGGCGAGCTCGTACATGTCGGCCGCGAGGTCGTCGTCGGGCGCCGGGAGCTCGCCCCGCGACACCGCGCGACCCATCGCCGTGCCGTCCTCGACGATGAGCGAGTAGGCGGACACGTGGTCCGGCTCGCAGGCGAGCGCGGCGTCGAGCGACGTGCGCCAGTCGTCGAGGGACTCGCCGGGCGTCGAGTAGATGAGGTCGAGGCTCACGTCGAGCCCCTGCTGCTTCGCCAGGTCGACGACGACCGGCACGCGCTCGGGGTCGTGCGTCCGGTCGAGGGTCGCGAGCACCTGCGGCACCGCCGACTGCATGCCGTAGCTCATGCGCGTGAAGCCCGCGCGCTGCAGGGTCGCGATCGCGTCGGCGTCCACCGAGTCCGGGTTCGCCTCGGTCGTGACCTCGGCGCCGGGCAGGATCCCCCAGGTGTCGTCGATCGCGCGCAGGATCATCGCGAGGTCGGACGCGGGCAGCATCGTCGGGGTCCCGCCACCGAAGAACACCGTCGACACCGGGCGCCGCGGGACGCCGGACCGGTCGAGCACCTCGGCCGCCCACCGGACCTCGCGCACGGCGTGGCCGGCGTAGTCGTCACGCCGGACCCCGCGCAGCTCGGACGCCGTGTACGTGTTGAAGTCGCAGTACCCGCAGCGCACCCGGCAGAACGGGACGTGCACGTACACACCGAAGGGGACGTCGCCGGCACCGGCGCCGGGGGTGAGCAGCCCGTCCGCCGGGGCGGGGTCGGCGATCGGGAGAGCACTCGGCATGGGCTCCATTCTCGGCCATGATGGAGGACATGGAGCACCACACCGTCCCCACCACGGTGCTGTGGGACATCGACGGCACCCTCGTCCTGAACGCCGCGTCGCCGGGCAACCTGTACCACCTGGCCCTCGAACGCGCGGTCGGGAGGGACCTCGCCCTGCGCGTCGGGCACCAGCACGGTCGGACCGACGCCGGGCTCATCGCCGAGCACGTCCGGGCCCACGACCTCGACGACGCGCTCATCCCGACCGTCAGCGACCACCTGCGCGACCTCACCGACGAGCGGTACGGACGGGGCGAACGCCGTTCCCCCGCCCCCGGCGCGATCGCGCTGGTCGCCCGGTTCGCCGAGCTCGGGTGGCGCAACGGCCTGCTGACGGGCAACTCCGAGCACCGCGCCCGGGTCAAGCTCCAGGGCGCCGGGTTCGACCTCGGCGCGTTCGACTGGGAACATTCGTACTTCGGCGACACCGAGGTCGAGCGCACCGGGGTCACCGCGGTCGCGGCCGCCGCGCTCAGCGGGACGCGGGCGGCGATCGTCGGCGACACCCCGCGTGACGGCGAGGCAGCCGACGCCGTCGGCATCCCGTTCGTCGCGGTGGCGACGGGCGTCTACGACGTCGATGCCCTCCGGCGCACGGACGCCGTGGCGGTGGCCCGGGACTGCGTGCAGGACGCCGACCTGCTCGAGGAGGCGATCGCGGCGCTGCCGCCGCTGCGCTGACACGGTCGCCGCGTCATCGGTCGTCGCGTCGTCGGTCGTCAGTCGCCGCGTCGTCAGTCGCCGTGTCGTCAGTCGCCGCGGAGTGCGACGAGGTACTTCGCCGCCATCGTCCGCTGCTGCCGACGGACGAGCGGTGCCACGAACTGCCACTTCCGGCTGGAGGGCTGCGAGAACTGCCGGATCTGCAGCCACACCGAGCCGTCCGGGGTGCGCTCGACGACGAACGACTCCTCGCCCGAGAGCGGGTGCCCCTCGAGGGTGCCGTAGGCGAAGCCCTTCCGGTCGGGCTCGTCGATGATCGACACGACCCGCACCGGCGCGTGCACCGTCTGGCCGAACGCGTGCATCTCGAGCGTCGCGGTGGTGCCCGCCGTCATGAGCGGCGTGCCGTCGGCGGCGAACTTCTCGACCCGGGGCGTGCCGATCGAGGCCGGCGCGACCGGCACCCCGTGCTCGTCGAACGTCACCGGGTTGTAGCGGACCTCGTCGTCGTCGGGCTGGTCCTCGACGCGGACGCGGATGCCGCTGCGCTCCTGGATCTGCCACGTCAGGGCCTGCGTGACCGCGGTCTCGAAGCGCTGGTCGCCGTGCCCGATCCGGCCGCGGGACTCCGCCGGGGTGAACCCCTCGGGCGGGTAGGTCATGAGGTCCGCCGCCTGCGTCGCGCCGACGGCGCCGTACGTCAAGGAGGTCCGGTAGCTGCCGCGGGAACTCATGCGGCAAGCCTACCCGGGCTCGTCGGCGGGGCCGGTCCGCTGGTCGGTGACCGCGTTCGCGCGGCCGGTCGCGTCGCTGGGCCCGGTGCCCATGTCGGTCGCCGCGCTCGGCGCAGCCGGTTGCGCTCGGCCGCGGGCCCCGGACTGGAGGCACGACACGCGTCCGCAGGGTCGCTACCGTGTGCGCGTGCCCGGGGTCGTCCGGAACGCGGTGTTGCCCGCGACCCCGTGGGTGCTCGGCGCCGCCGTCGTGGCGCTCGGGCTCGGAGCCGCACTCGTCGGTGCGATGCTCGCCGGGACGACGGACTTCGGCACCGCGACGGGACTCGTCCTGCTGCGCACCACGCTCGGCGGCCTGGCGGTCGCGGCGTTCCCGGCGCTGGTGGTCGCCGTCGTCAGGACCGGGCGGACCCGGTCCTGACCCGTCGGGATCAGGGGTACCCGGTCCTGACCCGTCGGGACCAGGGGTACCCGGTCCCGACCCATCGGCCGGACCGCCCTACTTCTTCTTCTCTTCGACGTCCCCGGAGAGCGCAGCGATGAAGGCTTCCTGCGGGACCTCGACGCGGCCCACCATCTTCATGCGCTTCTTGCCTTCCTTCTGCTTCTCGAGGAGCTTGCGCTTGCGGGTGATGTCACCGCCGTAGCACTTCGCGAGGACGTCCTTGCGCATCGCGCGGATGCTCTCGCGGGCGATGATGCGTGCGCCGATGGCAGCCTGGATCGGCACCTCGAACTGCTGGCGCGGGATGAGCTTGCGCAGCCGCTCGGTCATGAGGGTGCCGTACGCGTAGGCCTTGTCGCGGTGCACGATCGCGCTGAACGCGTCGACCTGTTCGCCCTGCAGCAGGATGTCGACCTTGACGAGGTCGGCCGCCTGGTCGCCGGTCGGTTCGTAGTCGAGCGACGCGTAGCCCTGCGTCTTGCTCTTCAGCTGGTCGAAGAAGTCGAACACGATCTCGCCGAGGGGGATCTCGTAGCGGATCTCGACGCGGTCCTCGCCCAGGTACTCCATGCCGAGCAGGGAGCCGCGGCGCGACTGGCACAGCTCCATGATCGCGCCGACGTAGTCCTTCGGGGCGAGGATGGCCGCGCGGACCATCGGCTCGCGGACCTCGAGGATGCGGCCGCCCGGGAACTCGGACGGGTTCGTGACCTCGACCACCGTGTTGTCCTCGTTCGTGACCTCGTAGATCACGCTCGGGGCGGTGGTGATGAGGTCGAGCCCGAACTCGCGGGACAATCGCTCGGTGATGATCTCGAGGTGCAGCAGGCCGAGGAAGCCACAGCGGAAGCCGAAGCCGAGCGCGACCGAGGTCTCCGGCTCGTACACGAGGGCTGCGTCCGACAGCTTGAGCTTGTCGAGGGCTTCGCGCAGGTCCGGGTAGTCGGAACCGTCGATCGGGTACAGGCCCGAGAAGACCATCGGCTTCGGGTCGGTGTAGCCGGCCAGCGCTTCGGTCGCGGGCTTCTGCGCCGTCGTGACGGTGTCGCCGACCTTCGACTGGCGGACGTCCTTCACGCCGGTGATCAGGTAGCCGACCTCGCCGACGCTGAGCCCCTTGGTCGGGGTCGGCTCCGGCGAGGAGACACCGATCTCGAGGATCTCGTGCGTCGACTTCGTCGACATCATCTGGACCTTCTCGCGCGGGTGGATCGTGCCGTCCACCATCCGCACGTAGGTCACGACGCCGCGGTAGCTGTCGTAGACCGAGTCGAAGATCATCGCGCGCGGCGCCGCGTCGACGTTGCCGACGGGCTGCGGCACGGTGCGCACCACGCGGTCGAGGAGCTCCGGGACGCCGACGCCGGTCTTGCCCGAGACGCGAAGGACGTCCTCGGGCTTGCCGCCGATGAGCTGCGCGAGCTCGGCCGCGTACTTGTCCGGGTCGGCCGCCGGCAGGTCGATCTTGTTGAGGACCGGGATGATCTCGAGGTCGTTCTCGAGCGCCAGGTACAGGTTCGCGAGCGTCTGCGCCTCGATCCCCTGGGCGGCGTCGACGAGCAGGATCGCTCCCTCGCACGCGGCGAGGGAGCGGGAGACCTCGTACGAGAAGTCGACGTGCCCCGGGGTGTCGATCATGTTCAGCGCGAAGGTCTCGCCGTCGAGCTCCCACGGCATGCGGACCGCCTGCGACTTGATCGTGATGCCGCGCTCGCGCTCGATGTCCATGCGGTCGAGGTACTGCGCGCGCATCGCCCGGTCCTCGACGATGCCGGTGATCTGCAGCATGCGGTCGGCCAGCGTGGACTTGCCGTGGTCGATGTGCGCGATGATGCAGAAGTTGCGGATCGCCTCGGCCGGGGTCGCGGCGGGCTCGAGCGGCGCGGATGCTTGTGGGCTCACGGTTCCTCAGGGGTCGGGGCGGTCGAACGATTGTCCCACGCCTGCGCGCGGACAGCGCGCAGCGCTGCCGTCCCTGTGGAGACCGGCCGGCGCATCGGTCGCTGTGGAGGACGGACGGGAGGCCCGTGGCGGCGCCGTCACGGGCCTCCCGTCCGTCAGACGGTCACCGAGGCGGGGGCGGGCAGCGCGCCCAGGCCACGGCGGAGGTCGTCGGCGGTCGCCGCGAGGCAGACGCGGATCCAGCCCTCGCCCGACCGACCGAACGCGCTCCCGGGCGCGACGGCGACGTGCTCGCGGTGCAGCAGGGCGAGCGCCCAAGCGGCGACGTCGCCCTCGGCGGCGTGGGAGACGTCGACCCACAGGTAGAAGGCGCCGCGCGGGTCGAGGTACCGTATGCCGGCGTCGTCGAGGACCTCCTTCGCCACGACCAGGTTGGCGCGGTAGTGCTCACGGGCGTCCTGCACGGCCTGGTGGTCCCCGACGATCGCCGCGAGCGCTGCCCACTGGTCGGGCTCGGCGACGCAGCTGATCATCGACTCCTGCACGGTCCGCATGGTCGCGCCGAGGCCCTTCGGCGTCACGAGGTACCCGACACGGACGCCCGTCATGGCGTACGTCTTGCTGAGCGAGAACGCCGTGAAGACGCGGTCGTCCTCGTCGAGGGCGGCCAGGCTGACGTGCCGGGTGCCGTAGGTGAAGTACTCGTAGACCTCGTCGCTGATCACCCAGAGGTCGTGTCGCTTCGCCAGGGCCAGCAACCCGCGGAGCGTGTCCTCGCTGAAGACCGAGCCGAGGGGGTTCGACGGCGAGTTCACCACGAGGGCCCGGGTGCGCTCGGTGATGCTCGCCTCGAGCGCCTCGAGGTCCGGCTCGAACCCGTGCTGCGGCTCGAGCCGGTACGGCACCGGCGTCGCGCCGAGGATGTGCGCGTTCATCGTGAACGTCGTGTAGCCGGGGTCCGGGACGAGCACCTCGTCGCCCGGGCTGAGCACGAGCGTCATCGCCTGGAACAGCGCCTGGCTGGCACCGATCGTCATCCAGACCTGCTCGAGGTCGACCTCGATGCGGTTCTCGCGCAGGAGCTTCTGCCGGACGGCCTCGCGCAGCGGTGCGATGCCGCCGTTCGGCGTGTAGTCCGTGCGGTCCTCCGACCACGCCCGACGGGCTGCCTCGCCGATGTGCGCCGCGACCGGGACGTCGGGCTCGCCGATCACGAGCATCGCGACGTCCGTGCCGTCGGCCTGGAGGAGCGCGGCCTGCTCGTACACGCGGCGGATGCCGGAGGCGGGGACGGAGTCGATCCGGGGCGCGAGTGAGGGCATCCCGTCACGGTAGCGGCTGCGTGTTGCGGCCCGGTTTCCGCGGCCCGGGGTCCCGGCGCGGCTCGTCAGGCACCGACCCGCGGTGCTTTGTCGCGGCTCGTCGTGCTGGTAGTGTTGCTTGCTGGCTTCCGCGTTCCCCGCCCACGGGTGGAACGCGATGCGACCAAGGGCCCCTCTACCCAGCGGTCGCGACCACCCGTAGAGACGACGAAGGAGCAACACGCATGGCGAACATCAAGTCGCAGATCAAGCGCATCAAGACCAACCTCAAGGCCCAGGAGCGCAACAAGGCCTACCGTTCGGAGCTCAAGACGGTCATCCGTCACACGAACGAGGCCGTCGCCGCCGGTGACAAGGACAAGGCCGTTGCAGCACTCGCCCTCGCGGGCAAGAAGCTCGACAAGGCCGTGAGCAAGGGCGTCATCCACAAGAACCAGGCGGCGAACCGCAAGTCGGCCATCGCCAAGAAGGTTGCTTCGCTCTGATCTCCTGAGCGCTGCTCGAAGGCCCCGTACCGGAAGGTGCGGGGCCTTCGTCGTGTGCGGGGGTGGCGGGTGGTGGGGTGCCGGGC